>CAIUCY010000032.1 GCA_903897765.1 uncultured Candidatus Marinamargulisbacteria bacterium
ATGTCAAACTTAAAGAAGTCTTGCCCGAAGCGCGATATGTTCCGTTGGTTCGAACCTTACTCCTAAACTTATTGAATCCCAATATGTCTTATGATGAAGTGGGAACGAAAGAAAACGTCGAGCAACTTAAACGAAACTTTAGTCGCCAAACAACACAGGTCAAAAAAGGGCAAGCTATCATTTTCAAAGGCGACACGATTACTGCCTCAACTCTAGAAGTTTTGGCCAAGATTGGGCAATATCGAACACGTATTCAGTCCTTAAAATTGTTTATGGTGGCCTTAGGTGTTGTGCTGATCATTATTATTACAGAACGACGCATGACGTATTATGTGAGTCCTAGTAATAAGCAACTCGTCCTGATGTTATCGGTAGAGATGATCTTCTTGCTCTTTATTCATTTTATGCTTTTGTATATTAAGTTCCCCGATTTTATCAATCCGGCCTACTGGATCCCCGTGACGTATTTTACTTTCCTGATCAGTCTATTGATCAATGAGAAAATGTCGATGTTGCTTTCTAACTTTAATGCCATTTTGATGCTGATGTTTTACCCGATCAATGTACAGGCCGTTTTATTCCTCATGATCATGACCATGATCACCAATATGTTCATCACTCACTTTAAACGTCGATCCGATCTCCCTCGAGTAGGCATATATATTGGGCTTTGGGCGGCTGTTATCGTGGCGGTCATCGAGGTTAATATTAGTCAAACGTCACTGAATGTGGTTGCGATCCATTCAATTCAGGTGTTTGCGAATAGCATTATTTCGATCATTCTGGCCTTAGGGACCATGCCGTATCTCGAACAAATGTTTGATATTACGACGGATTTAAAATTGTTAGATTATGGTGATCTCAACAATGAACTGATGCATCGTCTTTTTAATGAATCCCCTGGGACCTATTATCACAGCCTCATGGTCTCAAGTCTTGCGGAAGCAGTGGCCTCTGCCGTCGGGGCCAATGATATTCTTGCCCGTGTTGCGGCTTACTACCATGATATTGGTAAATTAAAGAAACCCGAGTATTTCATTGAGAATCAAAATGTTGATGATAATCCTCATGACAAAACATTACCTACTCTCAGTGCCATGACCATTTTGAGTCATCCCCGCGATGGCGTCGAGTTGGCTAAAAAATACAATCTTCCTCGTGAGATACAAGACATCATTCTTGAACATCACGGAACGAGTTTGCTGATGTATTTTTATCATAAAATGCTTCGGATCACCTTGCATGATGTGGTTGAAGAAAATCAATTTCGTTACGATTGTCCTCGCCCAAGTTCGGTTGAGAGTGCGATCATCATGTGTGCGGACAGTGTTGAAGCAGCGGTTCGCTCTTTGGACAAGCCGACACCATCCAAGATCCGCTCCATGATAAACAAGATCGTTCAAGATAAATTAAATGATGGACAACTCTCGGATTCAAAATTAACCCTTGCCAATATCGAAACGATGAAGGTGGTTTTTGCGAACGTGATCATCAATCAATATCACAATCGGATCAAGTATCCTACTCATCAAAAACCCCACGATGTCACCCCAGATCAGCGTTAATATTGATTCGGGAATTCCCGAAAAAGCGTTTATTAATAAAACTATTCGACATATTTCGAGACGGATCATTCTTCCAGAAGGTGAGATGTCGATAACCTTTGTTGGAACTGAAAAAATCCATGAACTCAATCGCCAATACCGAACCAAAAACGCGCCGACCGATGTTTTGACATTTTGTTTTGATGACGCCCTTATTCTGTCGGACGTCTATATTTGTTTAGAGGTGGTTAAATCCAACGCTATCGAACATGAAGTTCCCTATGATCTAGAGTTGTCTCGCGTGATTGCTCACGCTTTTGCCCATACTCTGGGATATGAGCATGATACCGATAAGCGATATGCCATTATGCATGATTTCGAGGATTTTTTATTGAAGGAATAATTCCGTTTTTCTATGACACCGTGGGCTTGTACTGATAAAATGAATTCACTATGAGCGTTCGGCGATTTCTTTTAATTTTTGTTTTCTGTTTTCTTTATGTTGTTACCAATGCAATCCCATTGGGTGGAACTGGGTTGGGTGATTATTTTCCTGAAAAACTTTCAATTAGTGGCAATGTTACCATTTTAAATGGTGGCCTTTCGGTTAGCCAAACCGTAACCGCGAACTTGTTTGTAGGTAATGGTTCTGGACTGACCCATCTTCCCGCTGTTAGTACAGCAAACTTGGCTTTGACTAGCAACATCTCCGTCTCGATGGATGCCCAAGGCTTGATGGGCGCGATATCGGTGGCGACAGGGAACACCATCATGTCGATCACAACCGCAGGCAACGTCGGTATTGGGACGAAGAATCCTCTGTCAAATTTAGATGTTGTTGGATCCTTTAGGTTTAGAGACGCTGAAAACCCCTCAAAAGGTTTCCGTTATAGATTCGGTGGCGCTACTGACGTAGAAGGTGGGGGTTCCGATATTTATTTTTCGGTATGGGATAATGGCGATTTCACGGGAGTGCAACGGAATAAAATGCTGATGGAAAAGGGTACAAATGTTCTTCAACTAATCCATGAAACGCAGTTCAGAGATAATCCTCAAGGCAATAAGTATGCTGCAATTTATGGAGATAATGGTAATGCTTTCTTTCAAGGTACTGTCGGGATCGGTACCGCCGCACCTTCGACAAAGCTTGATGTAGTGGGTATCGTGAGTGCCTCAGCGGTACAGGTGAATGGAACCATAACGGCAAATCGTCTATCGTCGAGGTTAGCCAGACGTGTGGTGTCTATTGTATCGTCCGCAACACCGGCGATTAATTCTGATGCCACCGATCTTTTTATTATTTCAGCCTTAGCCACCAACATTACGTCGATGACCTCAGGCCTGACTGGAACACCTGTGGATGGCGACTTACTTGAGATCCGTATCCTTGATGATGGTACCGCCCGAACGATAACCTGGGGTAGTTCCTTTGCATCGACAACAATAACGTTGCCCGCCACCACCATCATCAGCACCACACTGCGCATCTTACTTGAATGGAACGCCGCTACGTCAAAGTGGGAATGTATCGCTGTTACCTAGTTTTAAATTCGTGTATACTTTAAACAATATATGAATATGGAGGGTGATATGGACGCAATAGAGTTTGAAACAGTTTCTGACGGTCAAAATATAAGAATCCCTGATCAATACAAGGGTTTTAATTCAATGCCAGTCAAAGTGATAGTCTTAAAGTCAGCGGAAAACCGTTCCAGAAAAAGTTTGTCTGAGCTTTTAAATCACCCAATGGTTGTTGAAAAGATTCATGTTTATTCAAAGGATGAATTAAATGGGTGATTTTGTTTTTGTCGATACAAATATATGGATATATTCTTTGCTTGAGGATGGCCCTAATCACCAAAAACGATTGCAGATAATATCCTTATTAGAACCCATTATTTCGAATGTATGTATTAGTACTCAGGTTGTTAATGAGCTTTATGTCGCATTGCAAAAGAATAAATTAAGTTTGAGTCTGATAGAGTCATATTTGGATGTCCTTTTTAAAGCAACCCATCTTATTGTTGTAAATGAAGACCAAATTCGTAAAGCTTGGCAGATAAAAAGTCGATATGGTTTTTCATATTGGGATAGTTTGATGGTTGCATCGGCAATGCAAAACAATTGCGAGATATTGTTCACAGAAGATTTGCAGCATGGGCAAACGATAGGTCATCTGAAAATCGTAAACCCATTTTTGGGCTAGGAATGATTCGTGCCCTTATCATTCTCCTTTAGTGGAACAGGTTGGCATCTTGCAACATGGACGTGGACCGGAACAACATACAAAATTTATGTTGATGGAGTTATAGAAAATACTGCTATTAATTCGTTAGCTACATCAGGGATAGTTCATATTGCCGAATATCCTGGTGGTAGCAACTATTTCAACTGTTCCATCGACGATGTGCATATCTACAACCGAGCCTTATCAGCTGCCGATGTTTCCCAGCTTTGTAGTTATACCGGAAAGGCCGGTGGGTTCTTTGCGCTAGCGCGATGAATCCAAGAGGGGATACTCCTATTGGTATTAAGCCTAAAGGATAGGCCCCATCCCAACGGCTAGGTTGAATTTGCATTAACCATACGGTATGATTGACATTACTTTGGCCTCTCTTGAAATTGAATTTACAAAAAGAGCCGAAAAAGAGTTGTATGCTTTTTCGAAAAAAGAACGTGATAGGATCGCAAAGGGTATTGATGGGTTGATGAATGGGCTTTCTGGGGATGTCAAGAAATTGACAAATTATCATCCGGAATATCGACTCCGCATTGGTTCGTATCGAGTATTATTTGGGATTGAAAATAATTCTGTTATCGTGATTTATAGGATCAGTCATCGGCAATCAGCATATTAGAGAGGTGGACAATGATTGAATTGCATCCAACGTATATTGAAAAAAAAGGCGTAAAGGAATTTGTTGTTATTTCCGTGGATGAATTCGCAAAAATAAACGATTCCCTTGAGGATTATGAAGATCTTCTTGATCTACGTAAAGCTAAAGACGATGCGCTCAATCAACCAAGAGTGTCTTGGGGCGATGTTAAAGCGACCCTAAAAACATTAAGTTAATCGCAGCACCTTTTGCGCTAGCGCGATAAAGGGTTCCCCTTTATACCATTGGTCCAAGAGGGGATGCTTATAGCCGTATAATAACCAAGAGCGAGGGACTTATTGCCATCCCTCCTCTTGGAATCTCCACCTGCTAGTCGTTAACGACGGAAAATGCTAATGCTTAGTACTGAGTATTCTTGCATCCCCGTCAGCGCAAATGTTCGAGATGACCATTGAGCTAAGAAAAATCCAAAGAGGAACCCCGCGTCAGGGGCCTCGACGATTTTTCAGTAAGCGAAAGGGAGTAAGCCTTTGCGATGATTAGGCAGGGTCAAGGGGACGGCCATGAGTCCCCTTGGAAAGAAAGCCGATCGCTGCAAAGTATCACCCCAATAGAGGATTGATTAGAGGCGACTGGCTGTTGTCACCGGTCATCTTCTCCCCTATAATATCATTCAGGAACAAATGTGACTGACGCTTCTTTTTTACCCCAAATCCTCCTCATTATCGGACTTATTGGTCTATCGGCCTTTTTCTCTTCAGCTGAAACAGCGTTGACGTCGCTTGGGCATTTAAAGCGTAAAAAACTCGTAGCTGAAAAAAAATCACAGTCCATCTATATCGAAAAGCTTTTCCAAAGTCCTGGCCGAATGATCACCACTATTCTTGTCGGAAATAATACGGCCAATATCTCGGCCTCTATTATTGCGACTATGGTGTTTGTCGAGTGGCTAAAGTCATGGGGGATACATAGTGAATTCCTCGTCACAGCAATAACCACGGTCTTTATGACGGCGACTCTTCTTATTTTTGGCGAGATCACGCCCAAGATGTTCGCTATTCGTAATGCCGAAAAAGTCGTCCCACTTATTAGTCGCCCCATCTATTATTTCTCGATCATATTCTTTCCCATCATTGAGCTATTAAACTGGATCAGCAATTTGCTTATTCGTATTTCACGCGGTAAGAACCTTGAAAAACATTCCTTAGTTTCAGAAGAAGAGATCAAGATCCTCATCAATATGGGGCTTCAAGAGGGCGTCCTCGAAGAAGAAGAAGAAAAGATGCTGACGTCCATTATTGAGTTCGGCGACATTGTTGTCCGTGAGATCATGACCCCCCGTTTAGAGATCATCGCCGTGGATGTCGAAAGTACGGTCCGCAAAGTGGTTAATGTGATCAAAGAACATTGGCATTCGCGACTCCCCGTATATGCAGAAAAGATGGATAACATCGTTGGGTTTATTTATGCCAAAGACTTATTAGCAGCCGGGCCAGAGACCCGAGACGATCTGACTTACATTAAAGGGCATATGCGAGAGGCTTTTTTTGTACCCGAGAGTAAGCGGATAGATGAGTTGCTAAAAGACATGAAAAAAGAAAAAAGACATGTCGCCATGGTTGTGGATGAATACGGTGGCATTAGTGGATTAGTGACCATCGAAGATATTATCGAAGAGATCGTGGGAGAGATCCAAGACGAGTATGATGAACTTGAGGATGATATGCTTAAAAAGATCGCTGATAATGTTTATATCGTGTCAGGTCTTATGAATGTCAGTGATCTGAATAACAATCTCGGTATTCATATTCCCGAGGCCGATAATTATGATTCAGTTGCGGGATATATTGTCGATCGATTGGGCAAATTGCCCTCAAAAGGTGCGGTAGTTGAGGATGACCATGTTCGACTTATAACCCTTCATGTGGCAAGCCGACGAATTACGAAAGTTAAATTAGAAATCAAATTGGAAGGAGCAGATAATCGTGACAGCTAAATATGTTTTTGTCACCGGAGGCGTCGTTTCATCGCTAGGCAAAGGAATCACGGCGGCCGCTTTAGGGAATGTTCTAAAAACGAGAGGGGTTAAAGTCCTTATTCAAAAACTTGATCCCTACTTGAATGTTGATCCTGGAACCATGTCCCCCTTCCAACATGGAGAGGTATTTGTTACCGATGATGGGGCCGAAACTGATCTTGATCTGGGCCACTATGAACGCTTTATTGATGAGAATTTAGGGAAGATAAACAATGTCACTTCGGGGATGATCTATAATACTGTCATTCAACGAGAACGCCGTGGCGATTACTTAGGGGGCACGGTTCAAGTGATCCCCCATATTACCAATGAAATAAAAGACCGTATGCGCCAAGTCGGTGCTAATAGTGGTTGTGATGTGGTCATTATCGAGATCGGGGGAACCGTAGGTGACATCGAATCCCTCCCTTTTCTTGAAGCGATCCGTCAATTCCGTAAAGAACTCGGCCGCAATAATTCAATTCATATCCATGCGACCCTCGTTCCTTATTTAAAATCGAGCAGTGAGTTTAAAACAAAGCCTACACAACATAGTGTCAAAGAATTACGCAGCATTGGTATTCAACCAGATATTATTGTTTTGCGGACGGAGCGTGCGTTGACACCGGGTATTAAGGAAAAGGTTGCGCAGTTC
>CAIUCY010000033.1 GCA_903897765.1 uncultured Candidatus Marinamargulisbacteria bacterium
CTACGATATTTGAGACATTGTGAGTATTGGGGACAGATTCCCTTCATTGATGATGTCATTGATTGGGCGGCCAGGACGGCCGCCCTCATGCGCGCGCCCCACCCACGCCAGCGGCGTCCTGCCACTCGCTCACGATACAGCGCAGAAAGGACCTATCATGACCGACCTATTTAAAGTCGCCCTCTACATTCGGGTATCCACCGAGCGTCAGGCCAACGAAGGCGACTCGCTCGAAGAGCAGGAAAACGAGCTAAAGAAGTACTGCGATTTCCGGCAGTTTGGCATTCATCAGACCTACATCGAGCGTGGCAAATCAGGCGGCAACACCAACCGTCCAGAATATCAGAAGCTCATCAAAGACATTCAGAAAAAGAAGATCAATGCCGTTGTCGTCAAGAAACTAGACCGGCTCAGCCGGTCACTGCTCGACTTTGAAAACCTCATGCGGATGATGAATGACAATGATGTCGAGTTTATCAGCATCAAAGAAAACTTCGATACCACAACCGCCATGGGCAAAGCCATGCTTCGGGTTGCCTTGGTCTTTGCCCAGTTGGAGCGCGAACAAACGTCAGAGCGGATCGCCGATGTCATGGGCTTCCGCGCTCGTCAGGGCCTCTACAATGGCGGTCTCAGGCCGCTCGGCTATACCACGGTGGACAAGGAAATCGTTCCCTACAAGAAGGAAAAGGATATTGTCGAGATCCTGTTCGACACCTTTCTAGCCACTCGCTCAACCACGCATACCGCACAAACACTCAATGACATGGGCTTTCGTGACCGTCGCAACAACATTTTTGAGTGTCGGCAAGTACAATGGATTTTGCAGAATCCCGTCTATATGGGCAAAATCCGTTGGAACGGCGCACTTTATGAGGGCATCCATCAACCGATTGTTTCCGAGAAGAAGTTTCTGCAGGTTCAGGATATCTTCAACTCCAAAACGCTCAATCAGAGCAAAAACACTACCCATGCCTTGCTAGCTAAAAAGGTATTCTGTGCCCTATGCTCCTCGCCCTTAGCACCCAGCTTTGCAACGAATCGAAGCAAGCAAAGATATTTCTACTACCGATGCACGGGTTCCAGAGCCAAAGGCCACAAGTGTCAGCGGCCTCATTTCAGTCTGGCCAAATTAGAATCCCAAGTCAGCTCGATTATCCTATCTTTGTCCGAGCAGTTCAGCCCGATTGAAAACAAATTGCTCAAACACAATGACCAGATCGCCATCCAAATCCAAACCCACGAGAAATCCTTACACCACTTAGAAAGCACACAGAGCCAGCTCAAGCAGCGAAAAGACAAATATCTGGATAGCTTGTTGTCGAGTCAGTTCCTGAGTCAGGAACGCGAACTCATCAAAACAAAAATCGCGGAAATGGAAACAGAAGAAAAACAGTGCCGAACGGCTGTCAGCAAACAGGAAACACTTGTTAGTCAAACCAAGGACGAGTTGTTGAACATCACAGAGATCAAAAAGCGATTCATCAACTACCGCTCAGACTATCCCTTCAGCGATTGGCAGTCACATCGTGAGCAACTAACAAGCTTGATCGACCGGATTAAATGCAAGAAAGATGGCCTTGAAATTGCGTTCGCCCTGATCCCATTTTCAGAGTATTTTCCATGGACAGATACAGGGTGAATTCGACATTTTCGCGGACTTTTTTAGGGTTCGATATCGAACCCTAAATATCCTTCTCTTCCTAGTCTCATCCCGCTTCCATGTTTGGCTGGAGGGGAGTAATGGTGGGCGGTACTGGGATCGAACCAGTGACCCCATGAATGTCAATCATGTACTCTAGCCATCTGAGCTAACCGCCCTATGAAAGTTGCGTCATTATATCAGTCCTCCCCTTGCCAAGGGAAGAGCGCATTGACACCCGTGGTAAAGTACTCAAATGCACGTTAAACAACATTTGTTAAGTTGTTTGGTTCTATTTTGTTCCCTTTCCGTCGCCGAACCCCTTGTGACGACCACCTCTGTTTGGATCAACCCTGTGTTTCGAAGTGTTCTTGCAGAAAGCAAGTCCGTTCGCATGGCTCATCAATCCTCAGGGCCACTTTCAGCCGTCGAATTCTCTCCCCTTTCAGAGAATTATAAGATCATCGAATCCTATCGGTTCCATGAGTCTCGAGAATACACCCTTGTCCTGAATAAAATAAAACCTACAAAGTATGGGCTCGCATGGACTAGCCCACTCGGCGTTTCGATAAACCTCCTTTCCGATCAACTTTATCCCATTGAGCTAAAGCAACTTTCCCACGCTATTACTCAAGCCCTGTATGATGGTGTCTATGGAACACGAAAAAAGAGGATACTCCTCATCGACAAAGGAATCCTGTATTGGCGGGGGCGAATGTTCCCCTTACAAGTTAACCTCGACCCATACGGGGCCGATACAGACCTTGTTAATATCGTGGGTCAAAAAGATCTATTCGGACATCCTGTTCGATGGGCAACGACTTGGAGTTCACCTACCCTTAACTTCTATCCCCTAAAATGGATAAACAACGAAACTCTATCTCGAAAACCAAAACCCTTTCTGACCCTTTCTAGACAACCTGAATACAAGATGATCTGGCCTGCGGGGCCAACCCTCAACGAAAGCGAACAACACGTCCAGCGATATTATGATCGTGTCGCTCACCTGCTTGAAGCCAACGAATTTGATCTACTGGCTGAATATATCGGCCATGGTAACATCACTATTTTACACTCTAACTGGAAGGAAAAGTTCAAATCTCTGAGAGCTCTCAAATGGCGAATGAAATCAATCTTCACCCCCAAGACCATCGCAAGTATCCTCGATCAAAAAGATAAGCCCGTTCAGATTGATGAACATGGCATTCATTTTGAAACAGGTACAGTCACGCTCATACCAAGCAGTGACTCGTTTGAAATGATTATCAACCCCTAACACATAAACACCGACAATTTCCATTTATATAAGCAATTTCGGAATAACAATGTTCCCTGCGAAGGAGCTTGCGACTGAGACATTAGCCGCGAAGAAGGCGCTCCCGGGCGGGATCGCCTTCCTTTCGGAAGCATCCTGCTCCCTCTCTTCGGGCCGGCCAATCTCGCTTCCGCAGCCCTCCGTGGCTGCTGATCCTCCCTTAGGTCGGCGCTCAATTGGCTTCGATCCCTTTTACTTCTTATCGATATTTGGGGGGAGACTTTTTCGTTTTTGTCCGGAACATGTTGGAGCTCCCGGGCGGGATCGAACCGCCGACCTCATCCTTACCATGGATGCGCTCTACCGACTGAGCTACAGGAGCCAATGAAAACCTCGGCTATTATAGCCTAACATCTATACCAGTGTCACGGTAGAGTCAACGTAATCAATACACTGAATCGGACAAACCTTGGCACATTCCCCACATGCAACACATTTCTCGGGATCGATCACCGCAAGGAAATCCACAATCTCAATCGCGCTATAGTCACAAACCTTTAGACATTTTCCACATGCCGTACAACCCACCGAGCAATCCTCTTGAACCATGATCCCCTTTTCATGAGACATGCAACTCACCCCATATTGCGTCTGCGATGGAACCAAGGCAATAATACCTCGGGGGCAGGCTGCAACACAATCTCCACAGCCACTACATTTTGAGAGGTCAACAAAAGGAGCTCCCTCTTCATTCGTTTCCAATGCTTCACTTTCACATACACGTGCGCAGTCACCTAACGACAAACATCCCACGGCACATGCCTTAAACCCACCTGCTGTGTGGTGAGCCAACTGACAGGAAGCAAGGCCATCATAGAAGAATCGCTCCTTCGCTAATTTAGACCCAAACCCCTTGCACCTAATAACCGCAACTAAGCGATATTTATTTATTGGCTTGGGTTTAAGTTTCACGGAATCATTTTCAGACAATATGGCCTCGATCGCTCCATATTTATCTGAGAGTGTCGAAACCAACCAGACGCCTAACCCAGCTATGACAACTAAAAGCAGAGCGCTTAATAATGCAAAAAGAATATTTAACATCAATGGACGGGAAAAGAGGAAAAAACGGTTAACGCCAATGACAAGATCGCCGCGGTCACAAACAGGATAGGCACCCCACGAAATGAACGCGGAACATCCGCTCCCTCCAGTCGCTCACGAAGACTGGTCATGACCACCAAAATCAACAAAAACCCCAACCCCGCGCCAAGTGAAGCAAAGAGACTTTCGATCAAGGTCAATTGACTCTGAACATTAAGCACCGTCACACCCAAGATCGCACAATTGGTCACCAGTAGCGGCACATAACCCCCGAGCTGTTGATGCCATTTGGTTTTCTTTTGTCCCAGATAAAGGGCCAAAACCTGAATCAAAATCACGATCGTCATCATGAAAAAAACAAGTTGAAGGAATGATGCCCCAAGTGGAACCAGAATGAGGCTATTAATAAACCACGTGATCACACTGGCCATCACCATCACAAGTGATACCGCAAACCCCATACCGATGGCGGTTTCCATGTGAAACGTGTTGTCGATCAAAGAAGTCACACCTAGGAACCGAACCAATATAAAATTATTGATCAAAGCGGCCTGAAAAAGTATAAAAATGAGTTTACCCATTTGCGCGCTGCACCTCATAAACATCTTTGACTGACTTAAGTTTTTTTATCACCCCATCTAGGGTATTCAATGAATGGAGACTGAGCAACAGATGCGCAACCGCAACACCTTTGATGGTGGTTCGGATATGGCCATTTAATATATTGATCTTCATTTCTGCTATTTTCCCAACGATATCATTCAGAAGCCCAACCCGATCATAAGCATAAATATCGAGCCCCAGTTCAAAACTTCCATCAAATGATTGATCCCACGACACATTTACGAGTCGGCTCTTATCAAAATAACGCAAGTTCTTGCAGTCTTTGCGATGTACCGCTATCCCCCTACCCTTGGTCACATAGCCCACAATTTCATCCCCAGGAACCGCATTGCAGCAACGACTCAAGTAGGTCAACACATCGTCGCCTTCTTGGATAATGATACCCCCACTCTTGCGAGGATGCCGCTCGCTTGACGCACTGCTCTGATTGATAGACTCTAATGTTTTTTCAAGTGCGGTTTCTTTAGGTTTATCCTGCTTTTCAGTATGTTTTGGCCCCGTCTCATCCTCATCACTTTCATAGATATCGGTGTGTTTACGAAACCATTGCTTGATCTTGTTACGGGCCGACGAGGTGGTGACGATCGATAGCCAAGAGAACCGTGGGTTTTCTTGTTTTGCGGTAATAATCTCAACAATATCCCCATTGTCTAGACGTTTATCCAATGGCACGATCAAATTATTCACCTTGGCTCCATTACACCGATGCCCGATCTGCGTATGCACCCGATAGGCAAAATCAATGGGCGTCGCATTCGCAGGCAATTCATAGACATCACCCTTGGGTGTAAACACAAAGATCTCATCGGTAAAGAGATCGATCTTGAGGGTTTCATAGAAATCCTGATTATCCACATCGCCTTGCCATTCAATAAGTTCTCGAAGCCAAGCGAGTTTCTTTTCAAACGGCTCATCCTTGGACTTGCCTTCTTTATATCGCCAATGCGCCGCCACCCCGAATTCTGAGATCTTATGCATTTCCTCGGTTCGGATCTGAACCTCAACCGGTTTTCCGCTCGGACCAATGACCACTGTATGAATGGATTGATACATATTCTGTTTGGGCATGGCGATATAGTCTTTGAATCGTCCTGGAATGGGTTTGCATTGCGTATGAATGATCCCTAGCACGGCGTAACACTCTTTGACCTCTTTAACGATGATCCGGATCGCGTAAAGATCATACAAATTCTTAATAGTGGTGCGTTGCTTGATCATTTTATTATAAATAGACCAGAAATGTTTGGGCCGTCCCGTGACAACGGCGGGGATATCCTCGACCGCGAGCAAGGTCTGAACCATCTTAACAAAATCCTGAATGAACAACTCTCGACCTTCGCGCTTTTCCGCGATATCACCCTTTAACTTTTGATAATCTTCTTCATAAAGATGCCGAAAACAAAGATCTTCTAGCTCCCACTTGATCTGACTCATTCCCAATCGATGCGAAAGAGGGGCATAAATATCAAGCGTTTCACGGGCGATACGTCGTCGTTTGTCATCGTCGAGATATTTTAAGGTTCGCATATTATGTAATCGGTCTGCTAATTTAATGATGACAATACGGATATCTTTTGCCATCGCCAAAAACATACGACGAAAATTCTCGATCTTCGCCTCTTCAGCGCTCGAAAAATTCAAGCGGCCGAGCTTTGTGACCCCTTCGACGATCTCGGCGACATTTTCACCAAACAACTTAACGATCTCTTCATGGGAAACGGCCGTGTCCTCAACTACATCGTGGAGCATGGCCGCAATAAGCGTGGTTTCGTCGGCCTCATATTCGGCAAGGATCTCAACCACATGAACGGGATGCCAAATATAGGACTCCCCAGATCGCCGCTTTTGGCCTTCATGGGCTTTCATCGAGAACTCAAAGGCCTCAATAAATTTCTCCAGATTGAAATGTTTGTTGTAGATTTTGATCGTTTTGGCTAAACGGCGAATGGTATAACGCAGCTCTTGTTCCATAACCATTAATCGTATCATGTTTTTTTTGTTTAATAACCCCCATTTTAGGGCACACTCTGAACATGGAGCATGAAGAACAACCAGAAACCTTCCGAGATATTGCGCGACTTTGCGTTAAAAAGAACAATAAAGGGCTCTTTGATGAACTCATTACATCCCTTTATCGCATCAAACAACTCACCGATTTTATCCCTCATATTGATAAGAAATGGGATAAAAAAACCGTTCTATTTAAATGTATAAGCCAAGGTCTCAAATATTCAAATTTCAAAAGTTTCAAAGCGGAGGTCTCAAGCTACACTAGCTTTAACGATATCGTCGATTGTGCCTCGATAAAAGAGTTCTATACGTTGTTAATGAAAGATGAAGGCGAGGACCCCATTTATAAAAAGCTATTAGGTCGGTTCCAAGGACTTCTTCATGAGCATGAATTTTCACTCTCTTTCTTAAAGAATTGGATCTCAAAAGACATCGAAGAACTTGAGCGGCAAGCCGAACACATCAAAATCACTCAGCCAAACGGGTAGCCTCCCCGCCTTAATCCTCCCGCCCCGTTCATCGAGAAGGCTTGCTGTGTTTCCCTTGGGAAAAAACTCAAAGAGCCTTAACACAGGGTCGCTTTTCGTCTTTTCTACAGAGAAATCTTACTTCGATCATTCTCAATGAACGGGGATTCAAAAGTATATTTCAAAATATTTTTCAAAAAATCAGGAATATTTCAAAAACTGTTCGATATATTCATTAAATAAGCAATTAAGTTGCCCGTTCTTAGAAGAGCTCGAGACTGCGGCTAGACTACTTGTATCGGATAAAGTAAAAAATGAGAGAATTGCCTAATAATTCGAAGGATGTGAATTTGTGTTTAAAATAATCCCCTTACCCAATGAAAATAAAGAAATAGCAAAATTTTTAGAAAATATATTTAGTCGATGTATGGCAATAGGTCTTTTTAATAGAGGATTGCAAGTAGATTACTCACTGAAAATGTATGAGACTGATAGTACAAATGTCATGTTTATTCAGAATTCAAGAAATACTGTTAACAATTTTTCATCTGTTCCTTGGGGGGAGCCTTTTGGTCGTGGGGGCGAAAATAATATCCGTGTCTTTATATACCCTTTCATGCAATACGTTATAAAAGAAGAAAAAACCACCCCCGCAGAAAAATCACCAAATTTTTTCGCTAAACTATTCCAGAGCAATAAGCAAAAGGTACCAATACAATCCCAACAAAAAGCAACGGTTGCTGCAAGCTCGATAGAGATTAATAATGAAGCCCTATGGTGTTTAATTTTGAATTTTATAGTGGGAAACGATTGTATGGGGAGACCCGTTAATCATACACTCGCTTTTGTTGCGAATAAACCCACTATCAATGAATTATTGAGTCTGATTCAACAAAACAATGATGTGTTAATAAACAGCATACCAACATTGATGAAAAAAATAGCAGGAATGTCGAGGGCTGCCAAAGAGAAGGAAACCGCCTTTGAATGTTTAGTAGGTGAGGCATTTGATCCAAAATCAAAAAAACTCGACTTTTGTAAAGTGCCTACTTTCGATGCAATCGAAAAGAATGGAAGAATAAACGTTACAATAAAATTTTCTTAATCTATCAATTAATAATAAGCAGTAACTCTAGCCCCCCACATCACTACTCCTGCATTAACTTCAAATACATCGTCGCGTCGCTTGCTTGCATCGTCGAGAGGAGTTTCGACTTCTTCTTTACTGACATTTTATCAAGGATCTTCTTGCATTCTGGGGTCGATAAATGTTTCCATATCACAAGCGTGTCATCCGGCGGCACCTTTTCCCAAACGCGAATAAAGTGTTGAAAATTTTTCTCGGGTTCATCTGTCAATGTTCCTCGGGTCAATTCTTTGTAATACACAGCGACTTTGTCGGGAGGCATGGCTACAAATAATTTAGAGACCATTCGATCAGACAGCAGAAGCAACGACTCTTCTACCGATTTATTGTTCATCCGCGTAAAGATCGGTGGCAAAGCATTGATGTCCATTTTTTCGTAAACTGCCGCCAACTTCAGACGTTTCTTTTTGGCCTCTTCTACAACATTGATCGTTGACTGAGCCGATATCGTTATGGTATTCGACACCGTCGGGGTCATCGAAGCAGTTGGCAATTTGGGTGTCGCAGGCAATAAAAAGGTCGCCGCTGGCAGATCTTGACCCGCAGGAGTCGGCGGCTCATCGATAGCAGCGACGCCCATCGCTACCCGTGTGCTATTGATCCATTGATACAACAAATGACGAGGGGTTGTATTAAGACCGATCGCATCTTCTCGACTGACTTGAAATAGTTCTTGCTTCCCAAGCATGGCACTGTAACAACCCGAAACAATAAGAGGCTGCAATTCATTGAAATCTGCTTTAAAATTTACCGCATCATAAAGTCGTTGAGCCAATTGTTTCGTACGAATATAAGGTGTTTTGTTTCCCTGCCCGACGAGGATCCTCATGATCTGAACATTATCTATCCAAAGTTCCGAAAATTCTTTGCCTTCTACTCTGTTTCGGATGACACGGAATCGGTACAAAAAGGGGGGCGTCTGTTCAGCATTTTCAACATCAGCCTCTTCCCTAATATCGAGATCAAGCTCACCAATTTGCTTAATTTTATTTTGCGCCGAAATGCGTTCTTTGGCCCATGTGACGCGATGCTCTTGAGCACTGATTTTTTGGAGGGTACTCGAAATAAAAGGCAATTTATAAGCGATCCTCTTGGGCAAAAAACCCATGAAAGCCATATTCGCGATGATCAAATAGACGAGAAACCCCAGTAAGAATAAACTCAAGGCGATCTGAACCCCAGAGTTAATTAACCGTCTAAGACGTTGAGTATTTATTTTTTTACGTGGACGATTTAAGCGGAGCTTTTTGGGTTTGACCTTTTTGGCAACATTCGTACTGGCTTTCTGTTCATCCATAATCAGCATCATATCAAAGATTCCCTTGCTTTTGACCCTTTACAAGCAAAAAAAAATAGGTACTATAGAAGTGTTACAGGGAATTGTACGGGGGTTTTTCACGGAAGATCATTATTAGCATTGGCTGCCAGGAACGCTTGTCGTATGGCCTAAGCCAAGAAAGGGAGACCTATGCAAGCGGTCACACAAACAGCCTCTTTAGGGGATCAAACGCTATTCTTGTCCTCAGCGCCTAAGAATACAGACACTTCTTTTGCAGATATTTTCGCTAAAGAAAGTCAGTCCCTACCAACGGTAGTCTCAAAATCAGAGCAACAGACCAGCACCTCAATAGAAAGCAAGCCTATCCCTTCGACAGAAACGACCAATACTGTCAAAGCAGATACCCTTGTTAAAAGTACCGATAAAGTCCAGACGAAACTTGATGAAGAGGCTCTTAAAAAAACCGCCTCCATTCCTGCTGAAACAGCAATTCCTGTAGTCACATCGTTGCCATCAATAAAGGCAAAGGATAGTCTTAGCAAGGTTAATCTCACTACCCAGTGGACGGAAATCCCTCCTGTGACCCTTCGAATTGGGGGGAAATCAATTACAACTTTAAACGCAACCACAACAAATAAAGTTGACCTCAGTACATTAGCCAAAAATATAAAGGACTTAGCTCCCTTATTGGCTAAACTAAAAGACAAGGGAACTCTATCCTCAGAGGAACAGGCCAATTTAATCGCCCTGCTTACCAAAATAACAGAGACTCTGTCCACGCTTCAGACATCATCGACAACCTTATCTACCGAACTAAAAAACACGATAACGACCCTAACGGCTTTTAAAGATTCCCTAACAAACAGCCTTAAAGGATCAAGTGCATCTGTTCAAGCGCTTACGCTTCAACATTCAACCAATCAATCAGCATTACAGACATCCATTACTCAACTTCTCCAGGACCTTCAAGGACATGTCGACGAGGTCAAACAAAGTCAAATATTTAAAACTGAGTTTATAAAAGGTATCGACTTAAGTCAAAAGAATTCAACGATTCAAACTGTGACAACCATCAAAACGATTGCTTCAGCAACAAACGAAGCGACCTCCCTTCAACCCACCGAATCAACGTCTCAGACGCCTAATGGGGGGAATAAATCTGAAAACATTGTCATCAATCAAAGTAAAGCACCAACTGAAAAAACAAAAACACTTTCGACCAAGTTGCTCACCGATACTATTAAGCCCGTTCTTAATGAAAACCTCAACTCGATCAACTTCAATATCGACACCAAGGTCGCGCCACAGGCTCAACCCACTGTTGCCGAAACAGCTCCCCTTGCAGGTGCCCCACAAACAGCAAACATTGAAAAGCAAACCGCTATTCTATCTCAGATCACCTCATTTATGGCCGTAACCAAACTTCGATCAGAAACCGAGGTAACCTTGAGACTTCATCCACGAGAGTTAGGCGATATAAAAGTACAGATCACGCGTAATGAAAACCAAGCGCTTCATGAACCCGCTACCATTTCGGCCAAATTCCAAGTCAACAGCGAGATGGTCAAATCAGTTCTTGAGAGTAATTTCAATCTTCTTAAAGATAGCCTTCAACAACAAGGCAGTTTTAATATGGCTCAAATGAGTGTTGATGTCCAAACAAATGGGTCTCAAAACCAAGGGTCTAATGACAACCATGGAAGCTCTTCTGGTCAAAGTTTTAACACAAAGACACCCTTTAATGAGGAACATTTTGTTGCACCCCCGTCTCAGTCTGTGGCAACACATACGGGGGATTTAGATCAAGTTGCGTAAAGGGGCATAAACCATGGCTAGTTCAACTTCGACGATTCAAACAAACGCGTTTAATTCTATTACGCGAAGCGTCACCTCAACGAATCAACTGGGGAAAGACCAGTTTCTACAGATGCTCGTTACCCAACTTAAATACCAAGACCCAATGAACCCTCAAAGCAATGAAAGCTTTATCGCTCAGTTGGCTCAATTTAGTGCGCTTGAAGCCCAACAAAACCAACAAAAGACCCTTGAGGGAGCACAGGCGTTTTCACTCATCGGAAAAACCGTTGAAAAGGTTGATGCCCTCACTCAAGCAGTTACGTCGGGTGTCGTTGGCGGCGTTAAGGTCGTGAGCGGCAAATATACGCTCCTGCTCAACCAATCTGACACCAGTTCCGTTTTAAAAACCGATGTAGTCACCGCATTCAATTCGGCTGGAAAAAGTTTTGACCAATTTAAAAGCACGCTCTTTACAGCGACAAGTCTTAATACGGACAAGCTTGTTTGGAATAGTAATATTACCTCTGAAAACGATTTAGCGACCACATTAGGATACACAGATGCTACACAATTACCAACAGCCCTTCAAGGTTTATACGGCAAAGCCTATCCAACCGAAGTGGCTATCGGAGATGTCAGTTATGTCTACTAATTCATCATTTTCGAAGGGAGGCAAACGAAACACATGGTAGACATGAGTCGATTTCAGCAAGACATAGCAAGGATCCAAGCCGATCAAATTGGCCTAAATATAGGATCCACGCCTAGTCAACGGAAACTTGAACAAAGTCAATTCGCGCAGGAATTTAAAGCTAAGCTAGGCATCAATGATGATCAGGACATTGTCCAGTTTTCGAATCATGCCATATCTCGACTCCAAAAAAGAAATATCGATATTACACCAACAGATCTTACTCGAATCACGAGTGCGATCGATAAGGCCGCCGCAAAAGGATCTCGCGACTCGCTCGTTATGATCGATGATCTTGCGCTTGTCGTTAGTGTAAAGAATCGGACGGTCATTACGGCCATGGACCAGCAATCCATGAAGGATCAAGTGATCACAAACATTGATAGTGCGGTTATCGGTTAGTTTCGGAAATCAGAGCGGGTTGGACCTCCTGAGGAAACCTGCAAAATAAAAAGGGGGGGGTATTATGTTACGTTCTATGTTCTCAGGCCTTTCTGGCTTAAGGAACCATCAAACAGCGCTTGACGTTATTGGCAACAATATAGCCAATGTCAACACAGTCGGATACAAGAGTTCAAGTATTCAATTTTCGGAACTTCTTAGCCAAACCATTCGAGGAGCTGGCTCTCCAGCTAGCACGGGGACAGGGGGAACCAATGCCCTTCAAGTTGGGCTAGGTATTGCTACGGCTTCCATAGATGTTAGTCAACAACAAGGCAGCCTTCAATCCACAGGAAATATGAGCGATATTGCCCTTCAAGGAAATGGATTTTTCATTTTGGGTGATGGACAAAAACAAGCCTATACTCGAGCAGGTCAATTTTCCTTTGACGCGAATGGCAGCATGGTTGCCGCTAATGGAATGAAAGTTCTGGGTTGGATGGCAGATACGACGGGAAAGATCAATTCTAACTCCAATATTCAAGGTCTTGTTATTCCTGTTGGGAAAACCATTGACGCCCATGCAACAACAACGGTTGATTACGCTCATAACCTCAGTTCAACGTCGGACATGCTTGGAACCCCAAAACTTGCCGCCGGAAACTCCGCTAATGTGGGGGTTGTTTCAGGAACCTATACCGGAAACGCCACTGCGGTAGACACATTGGGCAACTCGTTCCCCATCACAAACGTCGTAGGCAGTCATTATCTGACGATCAATGCGGAAACACAAACAGGAACCAGAACCAATTTAAACGGAACAGAATCATTATCGTCTCTAGGAAGTTCCAACGTCAGCACCTTTCGCGTCGTTGTCGATGGCGTCTCGAACGCAATAACACTCGCCAATGGCAGCAACAGTACCGTAAATGAGTTAATCTCCTCTATTAATGCCCAAATCACGGGTGTAACGGCTGAACTCTCAGGAAATGCCATCAAATTAACCCGTAACGTTGCCGGAGCAAATGCGACTGTTTCTGTCGAAGATACCGGATCAGCAACAGATGGGATCGCAGCCAACGTTTTTGGAACTGGAAATGCGGTTTGGACAAGTGGCGCTTATAATCAGGGATCAACCGTCCTTGGTGGATCACCTTCCGTTGCAGGGGCTCTCCCTTTGACCACTTGGCCAACACTCAGTCTCACCCAAAAATTAAATGTTACGGTCAATGAGGCTACGGGAGCAAAAACCATTGCGTTTACCCCCACCGGAACCGAGACCACACTCAATGACTTAATTACCAGTTTTAATACATGGGGAGCCTCAGCTGGTTTTGCTAAACCAGTAAAAATGTCAGTAAATAACGCAGGAAAGCTAGTTATCGAATCAAAAGATCCCTCTGTTGGGGCGACTGGACTTAGTGTGGCCGATGCAGGGGCTGGTGGCATCAAAGCATCTCTCATGGGCGTCACAACCCAAGTAGGGCGAACATCCGTCGCTGCAAGTGTAACCCATCAATTTATTGAAGCTAACGGAGGAGGAACTCATTCTACTCAACTCAGTTTCAGTAATGGTGATGCGCAGATCTCTGGGCTGACAGGGGTTTCCATTGTTGCCGGTACTACAGGATTTAAAGCCGGTACAGTTGTTGTCCAAACTGTCGCTGCAGCTGAACATGTCGCTACCACACAAGTGTATGATTCACTCGGTCAATCTCACACGATCAACGTTACCTTAAAACGACAAGCCGATAATACATGGAAATGGGATGCGGAGGAACCGATGTGGTCGGGTCTGGAACCTTAACGTTTGATGCGAATGGTATTATTCAATCCGGTTCGGTCAGTGGGAATATTACAATAGGTGCATCTGGCGGTGCTAACTCCATTTCCCTTACACCTAATTTCAGTAACGTCACCCAATATGCTTCGGCAAGTACTATGTTGCACGTCAGTCAAGACGGCTACACAGATGGATCCTTGTCAACCTATTCTATTGACGCAAATGGCCAAATTCTTGGGATCTATACCAATGGTCTCAATCAAACCATCGGACAAGTTGCTGTTGCTGCCTTTAATAATCCCTCGGGATTAATGAAGGCAGGTGACAGTACGTTTATTGCATCGAATAACTCAGGAACCGCACAAGTTGGTTCGGCGAACACGGGGGGAAGAGGTTCATTCTCTGCTGGCACACTTGAGATGTCAAACGTTGACATTGCACAAGAATTCGCGAACATGATCATTTATGAACGAGGATTCCAAGCTAACTCAAAGGTCATTACCACTGGTGATGACATGTTACAAACCCTTGTTGGCATGAAACGATAGTTTTTATAAGCCGAGGCACAAAATATTCTGTGCCTCGGCATTCCAAGTCTTTCGTATCTGCGGTATAGTAAATCACATGGATCAAACCCTTCCCATAAAAAACAATAAGTCTTTATATATAACTATGGGTTTAGCTGCAGGCGTTTCACTGTTTCTAATCATCACGATCATCGTTGCCATTGTCCTTATCAATAAACCTATTCCAACAATCAATACAGCGAAAGAACCCTATACTCAAATGGTTCCTATGCGGGAATTTGTCGTCAATTTACTCGATATGGGTGGACGAAGATATTTAAAAATTCAAATAGACTATGAGGTCGGTCTTACAAAAAAACCAAAAGTATCTAGCGAGGGAAAAGCCCAAGAACTCCCCCCTGAGATAAAAGAAAAAGAAGCTATTTTACGAAATTATATTATCAATATCCTCTCCAATAACTCGGCCTCGGACATACGAACGATTGAAGGAAAAAATGAACTTAGAAAAGCGATACTCGTTAAAAGTAACTTCATCCTTAAAAAGACAAAAGTATTGAACGTGTATTTCAACGACTTTATAATACAGTAACTTAGTTAAAGGACAGCAATATGAGCGGAGATATCAGTATAGATCAAAATGAGATCGACACCTTACTCGGATTCGAGGCGTCACCTTCAGTGTCAAAGCCCCCTATCGTCACTCAACAGAAACCTCCACCTCTCCCTACAGGAAGCTTGAGTTTTGAGACACTTAACCAAGATAAAATAGCTGGAGCACCCAGCGAGATCGCCCTTGTTGGAGATATCCCCCTCGAGCTGTCTGTCGAGCTAGGTCGAACCAAGCGATCCATAGCAGATATCCTTGATTTTGGTATCGGTACGGTTGTCGAATTGACTCGCTTAGCAGGTGAACCCGTTGATTTGATGGCCAATGGAAAACTCATTGCCAAGGGTGAGGTCGTTGTCATCGATGAGAATTTTGCCCTCCGGATCACAGATATCATCAACCAAAAAACTAAAAAAGAGTCTTAGATCAGATGGCCACATCGGATCCGCTTTTCTTTATTACCGAACAATCAGTCAGCAATAATGCCAAGAGCAACTCTTTATCGACACCTACAATCAACCCGATTCACTTCATTCTTAACGTCGTTTTTGTTCTTATCCTTTTATACCTAACACTTCTACTCATTCGACTTGTTTATCGCAAAACAAACCACACGAATCCTCACCTACTAAAAGAGATCCCTCTTGGCCCCACAAGTAAACTCCAATATATCAAGGTGGGCGAAAAACTTTATCTCTTAGCCCAAAACGGCACACAAATGGTTCACATAGATACGCTTACAGACCCAAAAATGATCCTAGAATTACTAAATGAGATCAAGACTGAAACACAAGTGCAAAGCCCCTTCACGTGGGGAAACCTATTTAACGTATTTCGACGAAACCGATCGATAGACATTGAGCCCGAACAGTTTGACTCCACATTGAAAAAAATACTTCAAAACTCGAACAACTTAGAGGATTTAAATAACCGATGAACTTTACCATCCCCAAACTCACCATGGCGTTAAGTCAAACCAGTGATCCGGCTTCCCTTAATACGGCGTTGCAGATCATGATCGTTCTGACCGTATTGTCATTAGCTCCGTCCATTATCATTATGATGACGTCCTTTACTCGGATCATTATTGTTTTAGGTTTTGTTCGAAATGCCTTAGGCACCCAACAAACTCCCCCAACCCAAGTTTTAGTGGGGATCGCCCTTTTCTTGACTTTTTTTATTATGGCACCTGTTTTTAATGAGATCAATGAAGTCGCGATCAAACCCTATACCAGCAAGCAGATCACCCAAGCGCAAGCTTTTGATCGGGGCATGGAACCGATGAGGACCTTTATGTTTAAACAGACTCGAAAAAGCGACCTCCTTCTCTTTGTAAAATATTCGCATTTAAAGCCAAAAAGTAAAGCGGATATTCCGAATCATGTCCTTATCATTTCCTTTATTCTTTCTGAACTAAAAACAGCCTTCCAAATGGGGTTCGTCATCTTTATCCCCTTTCTCATCATCGATATCACCATTTCCACCTTATTAATGGCCATGGGCATGATGATGTTACCTCCTGTTATGATCTCACTTCCCTTTAAGATACTCTTGTTCATCATGGTCGATGGGTGGAATTTAATTGCTCAGTCTTTGCTATATAGCTTCCGATAGGGGGGAGCCAATAATGGGCGAAGCCTTTATTATGAACCTAGGTCGAGAATCCCTCATGATCGTGCTGATGCTTTCAGCCCCATTTTTAATTTCTTCACTGGTCGTTGGCATCATTATTTCGATTCTTCAAGCCGTCACACAAATTCAAGATATGACGATCTCTTTTGTTCCCAAATTCATTTTGCTCGGGGTTGTCTTACTCGCTTCAGGGGGTTGGATGATGAGCATCATGCATGATTTCACTATACGAATTATTCAAAACACCTCACTGTTTACCCGATGACCTATCCGGTCATCAATCTCGCCTCTCTTGCCTTATTTCTGGTCTTTTTGGCACGGGTATCGGGTATCTTCATTAGCGCCCCATTGTTTGGAGCCCGTAATGTTCCAGCTCAGGTTCGTGTAGGAATGGCTCTCGTTCTGGCCTATATCTTTTTTGAGTTACTCCGAAGACAAGTCCCCCCGCTGCCAGTCACCCTGAATTGGATGAATCTGGGCCTATTACTTGTGATCGAAGTCCTTGTCGGACTACTGATCGGATTTACGGCAATGCTCATCTTTTTAGCCATTCAATTCGCGGGACATCTCATCGATATTGTCACCGGCATGCAAATGGCCAGTGTGTTCGACCCTGCAACCAGTGCGCAACAATCCCTCTTTGGTCAATTTCAATATATTTTAGCGCTGCTTCTCTTCCTCGCCTTTAATGGACATCATATTATTATTCATGCCCTATATCAAAGTTATGCCTTGATCCCCATCGGGTCACTAACCTTTACAGGGGGAGACCCGCTTATCTTTATGAAAATCGTCGGCACGAGTTTTTCGGTGGGTTTACAATTAGCCGCTCCGATCATGGCCATGCTTTTCTTGATCGATTTCAGCCTGGGTATTATTGCAAAAGGCGTTCCTCAAATGAATGTTTTTGTAACGGGCATGCCCATCAAATCGCTTGTAGGGATCATGGGGCTATTTATTGTCATGTCCTATTACGGTAATTTTTTTAGTCACATCCCCAAACTTGCCTACACGGATATCATCTCCGTATTAAAGGCTTTCTAAATGGCTGATCCCTCTCGTTCAGAAAAAGCAACCTCTCGTCGACGACAAGATTACCGAAAAAAAGGAAGCGTTGCTAAAAGTGTCGAGATCAATACGGCGGCCATATTATTAGGGGCATTCCTTTATTTAAAGTTTGCGGGAGGCTTTATTTATGGACATTTACTCCAAATTTTCCGGTTCTATTTTGAGAACATGAACACCATCGATGTCCAACAAGATAGTCTTCTCAATGTCGCCATTAATGCCACGTTCCACATTGCCATTCTGACCGTACCCTTTCTTCTCTTTATGATGCTGGTCGTCATGGTATCCACTTGGCTTCAGATTGGATTTATCTTTACCTTAGAACCGATCAAACCCAGCTTTAATAAGATCAATATCATCAAAGGATTCCAAAATTTATTTAGTAAACGATCCCTCGAAACCCTCGTCAAATCACTCGCCAAAGTCATGATCATCGGCTATATCGTTTACTCAACCATTCGTAAAGACATTCCCATCATGATCGACTTTTTCAATATCCCCGTTGAGAATTCCTTTCTTGTTCTTTGTAATCTTGCCATGGACGTATTATTAAAGATCATTCTTGCTTTTATCGTCCTAGCAGGGATCGACTATCTCTTTCAGCGTTGGCAACTCGAGGAACAAATGAAAATGACGAAACAAGAGATCAAAGAAGAATATAAACGAACCGAGGGCGACCCAACCATAAAAGCCGAAATTCGTCGTCGTCAACACGAAATGGCCAGACACCGAATGATGCAGGACGTGCCTAAAGCAGATGTGGTCATCACCAACCCTATTCATGTGGCCATTGCTATCAAATACAATGCTAAAGAAATGCGGGCTCCGATCGTCATGGCCAAAGGCATGAATCTCGTCGCCGAGAAAATAAAGTTACTCGCCTCCGAAAACAACATTCCCATGGTGGAAAATCCTCCCCTCGCGAGAGCCTTATATAAATCTGCCAAGGTAGGCAAAGAGATCCCCGCTGAAATGTACTCCGTCGTAGCGGAAGTATTGACCTATTTATATCGATTAAAAGGAAAAACGTTTGGCGTTATGTAAGGTTCTTTAGATGGACATGGTTTCCCTTGATACGAGCAACCATTGCTTCTACACCACCAACCGATATAGCTTCTGTCATTTCGAGGGGGCTTGGAAGCGCAATGGTTCGGTCACCCACTTGAAGTTGCGCTCCGGATAATCCCGATTTCATCATCATTAAAGCCGACGGTTCTTTGTCACCCAACTTTGTCAGTAATTCCTTTAAGCAGTCTTGAAGCGCACCATCAGGTGAAATGCCGGCCTGTTGAAGGAGCGCCTGCAATTCTTTTGGATCGGACACGGACATCAACAACTCAACTAAATCCTCTGGGGATATCCCTCCCCCCCCATCTTTTATCAAATCCAAAAGCCCTTTTTCATCCATCATTTGTTTAAATTGTTCCATGAAATTATTCGGCTGAGCCTGTGCACTTACAATAACGGCCATTCCTATCATTTCAACGACCACATCCTTAGCCTTACTCATATCGAATTTAACCCCATTAATATTAAGGACCATGAAATTTGTGTCCATGATCGTAAAGTTTCCCTTATAATCAAAGGCAAGATTACCATTCTGATCGACCGCGATCCCAACGGTTACCGTCAAAACAATAAGTTTTCCACCCACTCGAATAAAAATCTGTTTATTATAAGGACGCATCGATATTTCTTTATTCTTTACAGAAAGCCTTAGCTGATCGATAGATAGATTCACTTGAGCCTTTTTGGGCAAGACCACACGACTTTCACCATAGCGAAGAAGCCGATTACGCACATGCAAAAATACATTCTCTTGGAATTTCAGCATCCCCCGAACAACCTGAAGGGTCGTTCCTTTAGAAAAACATACCTCCACTCCGCCAATTTGGGCTTGAGCTTTAAATAAGTCGATTATCACCAGTTGATGATCTAACTCAAAGGCAAGGTTCCCTTGTTTATCCAAAACAAGATTAACCCGATGAGGCAACAAGAATTGACATCCCCCAACCGAGATTTGAACGTATCTGTCCAGATCATCAATAGAGAGTCGGCGTATACTTGTGGAAGTATTGACCTGGATATCCATGCCTGTTTCATTAAAATTAAGCATTGATTGTTGAGGGACTTTAATGGCGTTACTGCCTATATGTATCACCCCCTTCTGGAAATCGAAACGAAACCGATCCCCGAATTGAAGTCCTTTCCCTACTATTTTAAGCGGGAGATCAAGCGGGTTGAACATCGCTCTATAGGAACCACTCTTGACCATGCGTTCCTGCAAATTCACCACGGCGATCCCTTCAGCGAGATCGAACGCCAGTACCCCTCTATCGTCCAAATAACCCTTCGTTACATCTAGCCATTGAAGGGATGTCGGACCTCGCTTAATTTGGAAAGCACCCTTTGAAAAAGAAATGATCACAGGGTCTTCATTTGATCGAAGAACGACACCGATTTCGTGTTCGTCAATACCCAATTCACCGTTAGCCGGAATTTGTAGTTGATTCTTATTCAATGACAATACATGAAGGTTAAAATCATAGTAAACGCCATTCGGAAATAGAACCCCTGATCCATCTGTTGTCACAGCTCCATCAATAAATAGATGTGCGACAACATTATTTCCTTTAAAGATCGAGTAATGATCTGTTTGGGATTGATTTTGACGCGATGCCATATAGGGTCTCGACGTCACATCCGATTCATCTGATGAGAGAATATCTTCTAAGTCTGCGGCCTCAAATTTAGTGGACACAGGCAAGAGCGTATCCATACATTCGACCAAGGACTCTTCATCCAAAGCCATAGCAACCGATTGCCCACGTTGATTAACGGGGGATTGTTGATGGTGATCGCTCATTAGGCTGTTTCAACAATAGATATGACGCTATATCGATTATCAGAAGGCAAGTCGACCGTCATACTAGACTCTTCTTTTAGCCGACTCATGAGTTTCATCATTTCTCGATGTCGAACAACAAGTTGAGGCAGATCCATTTCCGACAGACGAACCCCTATCATTTCAGCTTCTTTACGTGTGATCTCGAACATTCGTTGATTGGATTCATCCCTGAGCTTATTAAACTCGGCCTTATCGATCTTAATTCCCGCCTTATCCGCATTCTTAAGGATACCTTTAATTTTGTGTTCAATAAGCGAATAGGCCGGCCCTTTTAGTTCATAGAGTGTAGAGCGTTCTTCTAGGGCCTCTCGCAACATGTCTAATATATTGTCTTTGGCCACGAGTTCCGCTTCTTTTTGGATCTTGTCATTAAGCACATCGGTATAAACGCCTAGTTTCATGAGTCCGTTCTTTAACTTTCGAATTTTAAATTCCGTATCTAGGGTCGTTCGTAGCCCAGGTGAAACGGCTCGTTGTAAATATAGAGCCCGAAGACGATTGATAAAAATATCTTTTTCATCATTCTCTTGATACTCATATCCATGTTTCTGGCGTTGTTGCTGTTGTTGACCACTATCACCTGTATTGACATTAACACTCATTCCCATTGTTTTGGAGGGATCAACCGTAATGATTTCCTTGGCTAAACCCAGGTTCTTCATCATGGCCTCCATCGCTGTTTGAGCCCACTCTTCCGTAATCTTTGGATTATTTGTAATTTTGTTTAGATCAGAGACTTTTTGCTCAAAATCATGAATTTTCCCCGCTTTATCTTTAGACGGATCCATCGAAGTTGATATCACAAACTGCCCGAGTTCATCAATGGCAAAATCAGCTAGATCTTTGCTGGCATAATACATAGCTTTATTGATAAGACCTTGAAAACCTTCATCAAAATTACCAAAGTCCTGTCCACCCAACAACAGATTATTAACAAAATAATCGGTAAACTTATTTAAACGAGCATCCCCTGCTGCGGAATCATATGGGTTGAGAAGGCTGAGTTGTTTATTTATGATTGCATCTTTAATGTCACTGCGGATCTCCTCTTTGACCGATTTCTTGACGGCCAGTTGAATGTCCTTTAATTGCTGAGACGTAATACCATATTGTTTGAGTAAAGACTCTTCTTGTTTGCCCACTGCGAAAAGATCCTTTTTGTTGCTTATTAAATTTGACCGAAGGCTTTGTGTATACTTTTCAATCGCATCATCTCGAGTATCTTTTTCTTCAGCATACTTGGATCTCTTTATTGATGTATCGACCTTCTCTTCTCGGTCGCGTCCTTGATCACCTCCGCCTGAACCAGACGAATGATCACCGGAACTTGAAACCTGCATTCGTCCACCTTGTGCCGCTTTGAGATCATCATCTTTTCTTTTATCGGCATCAACTTTCTCTTCCGATTCATTGTCTTTATCTTTACCCTCAATAGCTATCTTTTTATTAGATCCAAAAGAAGGTTCATCCACCTCGGACGCGTTTGCTTGGGCTTTTAAGTCTTTCAAAACTTTTTTTATACCTTCAAGATTTTCTTTGTCAACTTGTTCGCTTTGATCCTTTTTATCCGAGCGATCATCCGAGTCTGTTCCCTCATCAGAAAGTCCTAAAACACGCTGATTCTTAGAGAGTCCTGTCGAAGAATTTTCTTGAACAAGACCGCCCTCTTTGGTCTCATCAGAGGCTATTTCCTTATTCATTTTATCCAACATATTCCCTGCAAGTTTAGAGGCGTCCAATAGGGGCGTTTTTTGTAGGATATTATCGCCATTTAACTCTAATTTCTGTATCTGACTACGGATCGAATTATGATCCGTTGATAAATGATTCTCGAGTCCTCGTTGGTTCTGAGCTTGATCTGCTTCGTTAGCGGGAGTCGTGGCC
>CAIUCY010000034.1 GCA_903897765.1 uncultured Candidatus Marinamargulisbacteria bacterium
CGCTTTCTCCACTGATACTGATGCTCACGATCCGCTCGTTGCTCGTGATCAGGTTCCCGTTGCTTCGGTCGCTCAATACCACCGTCCCCACGTTCGGACTCGTCGTGTCCAACGTGATCGTCGCGCTTTTCACTAAGCTAATGTTTCCAGCAAAATCCATGACGTACGCATTGATAGTGGTTCTGCCTTCCGCACCAAGAATATTAAAGGTTAAGGGTTTCACTGTGATCCAACTATTGTCTTCAAAGGACGGTGTAACTAGATTATTTTCCGAAACAAAATATTTCCAGATCCCGTTCAGGTCTGTTTCTCCTGTGATCGAAATGCTGATAAGTCGTTCATTCGTATAGTCGACTCGAGAACTGCTGCGGTCACTTACGGTCATATTGCCAATAGTGGGAAGTGTTGTATCGAGGGTTATCGTATCTTGTGCTAACTGTGACCCCAAATCGTCACTATACCGAACGTAGACGGTTTTCAAGCCGTCTCCAGCAACCAACGTCCACGGTGTCGAGATCGAATAGCTAGCTGTCACGCCATCAACATTCAATGTATTGCTGATATTCATCGATATTGCACCTGTTGAAAACAAGGATAGGGAAACTTGATTTGACGTAGAAAAAAGAGCCCCGTCATTAATGGTTACAAAACCATCACTAGGGGTTGTGAATGAGATGGAGCCCAAAATAAGTATTGAGGCGAGAAGGGCAACGAACCTTTTTACTATAATTCCGATATTATAAACCCCTCCCTTTTTGCCATTCCCTCGAGATTACACGACACGTGAGCAGCGCGCCGCTGGAACATTCCGATTATACTGAAGATCGTTGAAAATAAATAGATAAAAAGGAATCTATTTCGGCGTATTTTTAGCTTGATTATTTGGGGGTTTACCCTCAAGACTCAGAAGGCTTAAAGGGTGTTTGTCTTTAAGTCTTCTTTTCTTGTCTTGAGGTGAACTCGATATTAGCGATTAATGATTGTTTTTCTTTTTCCGAAGGTCGTCTGTAAAGCTTAGAACATATCGATTTAACGGATTAATGGTTTGGACTTCCTCCATTATTCTGAGCGCTTCATCGATCTTATTTTCTTCATAAAGAGATTTCGCTTGCTTCAATTTATCCCACGTGGCCAACTCTTTATCTAGAGTAGAGTCAATGTAGGGCAACGCTTTGTTCAATCGGTCAACAATATTGACCACTTCAACCTTTGTGGGATCGAGGACTAAGATGTTTTCAAATTTCTTTTTAGCCATCCAGAAATAGTCATTACTCATCAGGTCTTTTGCCTCTTTTAGGTAGTCGTCAATTTTACTTTTCTGAGTAGCTTCAGCATTGTCACCAAAACATAAATTTGAAGAGAACCCGATGCTGCTTCCGACTTCCTTCATCACGTAGGCAACGTCGAGATTGATCATGCCAAGGTTTAATCCGCCCCCCAAAGTTAGTTCATAACTATTAAAGCCGATCCTCAACGGAATGGCCTTAATAAACGACCATTCTGCACCAAAATACCATTCACTAAAATTATCTCTGGAATCAATCGTAAAAATAAGATCTTTATCTTTATGAACAATTCCCAAGCTGCTGCTACTTAATAATTTATCGCTTGTATCCCCTATGACCATCCCGGTCAAATTGCTTAAGTTCCAACCCATCGACAAGGCATCGGAAATGGTATACATCATGGATAAGTCACCTGCAACTGCCATATCACTCGCATCGCCTAGGCTTCGCATGAAAAATTTGCCCTTGAGTCCCATGGAAAGGTTGTTTAATATTTTCTTTGAGAACGATAATCCCACCGCCATCTTGCTATCGGATACGGCCGCGGTAAGTTGGTTAAACTTGTCTCGGCCTTCAATGTCTCCGCCCGTGAGCATCATAAAATCTAATCCCAGTCCCGTTTCGGATCCAGGCAAAGCGATACTTCCATACATCATGCTATAGCCATCCGCTAACATGGACATCTGAAACAGAGTTTGCATCCCTTTTAATTTCATAACCGCCGCTGGATTCCAATAAAGCGCGGAGGCATCATCGGCAAGCCCTACATAAGCACGCCCCATGCCCAACGATCGCGCGCCAACATTCCAATCAGCAAAAGACGCATAACTCTCAATGGCAAATGAACTATTGAGGCCGATGATCAACAACATAAATAATGCGAATATTTTCAAAGCAAGCCCCCACCCCTCTTAGTTTGTTTCTGCCCCCACAGCACGACCCTTAAACATTTATTTTGGGGTGATCTGCGTTGGCGTTGTTTTGCTTGTTTGGTTTAGTTGTTTTAACGTATTGGGATCCTGATAGGCGTCCGTCATAATATTGATCTCAATCCGTCGATTCATGTCCCGGTGTTGGGGCGAATCATTGAGAAACCGTGGACGATATTCGCCATAACCCATCACGGATATTCGTTGAGGATCGATCTTCATTTTATTAGAAAAAAAGCTAACAACACTGTAGGCGCGATGAAAGGATAAAACCCAATTCGATTCATATTTATTGGTATGGATCGGAACGTTATCTGTGTGCCCCTCGACAACAATACTATTAGGAATGCTTTGAAGTATCTTGGCCACAGGTGTTAGCATTTTCTCAAAATCTGGTTTCAAGACGGCTTCCCCCGAGTCATATAACAAAGGTTGATCAAAAATGAGTCGGATCCTTTTTTCTTCAACAATTAAGTCAACATTTGACTCCAATTTTGCTTCGATCATCATTTTTTTTATGGATTCGACAAGAACCTCTTTTTTTGTATCTTCTTTCTTAACAATAGGAGGGGCCGGTTGTGTTTTCTTTTCCATTGCCCCCTTAAAACTTGCACTAAATTGGGTAATAAGATCGGTGTACTCATTTCCCTCTGTTTTTGAGGCGTTCATAGACGCCAAAACATACAATAAAATGAAAAAACAAAGCAGTTGCGACATCAAGTCACCAAACATTACAAATCCGATCGGGCTTTCCCCTTCTTCAGAATGGATTCTTTTCTTGGGTGCGTGATTCATTTACTTTTTCCCTTTTTTAGACGATTTACCCGAAAAACTAAGATAACTTAATAGATATTTCTCGACTTTCAGAGGTATTTCTTCCTTCTCAATAAACAACACACCTTCTGTGATCAGTCGTTTCAACGCAGCTTCTTCTTCGCTTAATATTTTTAATTTTTGGGAAATAGGCGTAAAGACCATTCCTGAGAAGAATCCACCATAAAAGGTTGCAATGAGTCCTAGTGCCATCGCGGAACCTAGCCCAGAAGGATCCTTCATGTTTTTTAGTACTTGAATTAACCCAATGATCGTCCCGACCATTCCACAAACGGGTGCAACAACCGCGGAGTTTTTATAGAGCGTGATAATCGTGGCATGCCGCTCCTGCATTTCTTCGATATTGTTATAAAGCGCCGCACGAATAAACTCCTCACCTGCTTTATCGACAACGAGTTGAATGCCATACTTAATGAAGGGGTCTTTGATCCCTTCAACTTCAGCAACGAGGGCTGATTTACCTTTTGTTTTGGTAATTCGAGCCATATCCGTGATCAAGGTTATGGCCTCTCTGGCACTCGTTCTTTTAGGAGGCTTGGCAATAAAGGTCAACGCCTTCAGATATGATTTAAAGTTTTCAAATTTTGACCCCAAAATTATGGCGAACATGACCCCCCCCAAAACGATCATAATGGCCGGAACATGCAGATACTCCATCGGTTTATGAATAATTTCTGGAAGCCCAAACCACAAAATTAACGCCATCAAAGCAGGTGCAAGCAACATATTGATTTCCATTTTTTCCCCCATAAAACTAAGTTACTTCCATACGTTCCCTCTTAAACGCCCACTGAAACATCGAATATTTTCGTTGCTTCCAATTAAATTGTGTGATAAATATATTGACTTAACTTTCAAGCAAATATATGTTAGTCAAGAGGGGGTTAAGCTCGTGGGTTACAACTTTATGCAAAAAAGAAAAATCGATTCCCTCGACACGGAAACTCGTCACATCATTGAAAATCCTGATGTTTTCCTTATCGAAAAAGAAAGCACCTCACAAACCGTTATCACTCGCTCGAAGAAATCAACTTTTAGTGGTGTTGAATCACCCCAGGATCAAGATCAACTCGGTCAACTCCAAGAAGACCTTGAAGCACTTAGCACTAAATATTTAAAAATGAGAAATAAAGTTGAGGACTACGAACTCACTAAGCGAAAAGAGCTCGATGTTCAACAGAAAAAACAAGCGTATATTTTGTCTGAATTTATTGAAACTAAAAAGACGCTTCTTCTTGAGATCTCTCGATTGAAAAGTGAAAAAGAAACCCTTCAAAAAATGAAGGATATCGAAGCTAGTGTCGGTTCACTCAATGATAAAGGACTTGGCTCGACGATAGATCAGGCTCGTAATGAAGCGGAAAAAATTATTCATTTCGCTAGCAAAGAAGCCGATGCGATCATCCAGTCCGCTAAAAACGAAGCCCAACAAATCACCTCTCTTGCGCAACAGGAGGCCGAGGCTCACTCAAAATCAATACAAGTTAAGAGTTCTACTGAACTCAAAGCTATTCACAAGGAAGCCGACGCGATCATTTTTCAAGCTTCTGTTCAACTCGAAGACGTTCGAAAGGAAGCCGACGCGATCATACTTTCTGCCAATAAAGACGCTCGGCAAATTATTTCTCTCGCTCAGCAAGAGGCGGCATCACAAGCACAATCTCTGCAAGTTCAAACGTCAACTCAACTCGAAACCGCTCGCAAAGAAGCCAATGCGATTATCCTTTCTGCCAATAAAGACGCCCAGCAAATTATTTCTCTCGCTCAGCAGGAGGTCGAGTCTCGATCAGTATCACTTCAAATTCAGGCGTCGGCTCAACTCGATGCCGCTCGCAAAGAAGCAGACGGCCTTATTGTTCAAGCGTCTACTCACCTTGATTCGGCTCACTTGGAATCTGACACGATCATCCAGTCCGCAAATAAAGAAGCTCGCCAAATTATTTCTCTCGCGCAACGAGAGGCCGAGGCTCACTCACGATCCCTCCAAATTCAGACGTCTACTCAACTTGATTCGGCTCGCTTGGAATCTGAAACGATCATCCAGTCCGCAAATAAAGAGGCTCGCCAAATTATTTCTCTCGCTCAGCAAGAAGCGGCATCACAAGTACAATCCCTGCAAGTTCAAACGTCTACTCAACTCGAAACCGCTCGCAAAGAAGCAGACGCAATCATCCTTTCTGCCAATAAAGACGCCCAACAAATTATTTCTCTCGCTCAGCAAGAAGCGGCATCACAAGCACAATCCCTGCATGTTCAAACGTCTGCTCAACTCGAAACCGCTCGCAAAGAAGCAGACGCAATCATCCTTTCTGCCAATAAAGACGCCCAACAAATTATTTCTCTCGCTCAGCAGGAGGTCGAGTCTCGATCAGTATCACTTCAAATTCAGGCGTCGGCTCAACTCGATGCCGCTCGCAAAGAAGCAGACGCAATCATCCTTTCTGCCAATAAAGACGCCCAACAAATTATTTCTCATGCGGAGCAAACAGCGATCATTGAAAGTGATCAAAAGGCTGACAAAGCCGCTGCCTACTTTAAGTCGATCCAATTGAAAGCAGATTCCATTACCGCTTCAGCACATCGTGAAGCCGGCAACATTCTTAACCAAGCAAAAAGTGATGCTGTAACAATGAAAGAAACGACCTCTCGAGAATCGAATGTTTTTCTTGTTCGAGCAAAGGAAAAGGCGTTGCAGATCACTCAGCAAGCGGAGAGCCGAGCCTTCGATGAATCAGATGCCATAAAAAATGCCGCCATTCAAGTCGCTGAGAATCTGATCAAGTCCGCCGATCAAGAATCTCAAGACATAATAAATAAAACCCTAAAAGACATCGATGGGGCTAAAAATCATGCGGCTACCCTTATCCTTGAAGCACAATTGCATGCAGAAACGCTTTCCCGCGAAACACAAATTCAAACTGAAACGCTTACTCGTGAAGCCCAATGCCAAGCGGATAAGCTTCTTGAAGAAGCCACTCAAGAAAAGCAACTTGTTTTATCAAAAATTCGTCAATATAAAAACAAGCTGAACGCCGATATTAAACAAGTGAATCATCAACTGGCTCTTAACAAAAACTTAGCACAGCAAATCATTCAAGATGCTAAAGATAATGCCAGTCAGATTACCCAAGAAGTTACCCTACAGCGTCAACGTATGATCGAGTCCTATCAACACGAAAAGATAGACTTAGAGTCAACCCTCGCCAAAACTAGAGCTGATGTTTCCCATTTAGAGGATCTTTATGCGAGCAAGGTTGAACCGCTTGAAAACCACTACAAAGCGCTTCAAGCCGAGGAACAAAGAAAATTAAACCAGCTCATTGCAACTAATGAAGCGCTCATTGCCGAAACAAATATCAAGCTTGAGACTGAATTAAACAACCAAATGCATCGACAAGAAGAAATTAAATCGACCCTTCAACGGCAACATGATGAAGAGGTTTCGATCCTGACGAAAGACTATTTTAGTCGACTCAGTCGATTGAAAAAGGAGTATAGCAAACCTCTATGAACACTGTTTCAGCTAAAACCGTCTTAGTCTTGATCTTTTTCATTTCTCTCCTCGACATTTCGACTTCTGCAACATCGGTTTCTCAAAAAGGGGCGTCTAGTAATATATCCACCTTTTACACCGCGACTGAAAGATCCTATGGGAACCAAAAAATCGGGGTTGTTTCATACAAGGGACGTTCGGTCATGCGACTTGTTCAAATCCCCAAAACAAAAGAATCGGTCCTGTTAAGAGTTCAAAAGATCGCAACCGTACTCAACACCAATGTTCCAAACCGAGAAGCAACCCTAAAAATTTCACTCACGACCTCTGCAAATATCTACCACATCGCCTGCAACAAAAAACCTCTCTTTGATTTCTACCCTGAAGATACTGTTTTTAATGGCGTTAATAATGCAAAACTCTTAAGAAGTTGGATCGTGAATCTCAACCGAATTATGGATAGTCCCTGATCTCTCTGAGGGCTGGCCATAGTCGTCGCACATTTTCTCTCACACTGCTGATCATTTCAATAAGGGGTATCCCTTTGATCGCAGCGGCCGATCCATACACAAATCTGACGTCATCGGGAGTAGAGGTCTCGAAACCATATCGTTTCATATAGGGGGAGTCTGTCTCCAGCATAATCCGATCCAACGGGGTATCGGCTAAATAGGTGCGTTGTTTTTTATTGTCATCGTAGGTGATCGGAAAACCAAAAGATATAAAGTCGCCCCGATCAATCGCCCGGTTAAGATCCCCCACACTCCCTGAAAAACCATGAAAGATGACCCCCGTGGGTTCGAACGCTTCTAACAACGGCCACAGATCGTCGAAGGCTTTTCGACAATGGATAATGACAGGAAGATTCAAAGAGCAGGCCAATCTTAGTTGACGTTGAAAGGCCCCAATTTGACAGTCCCGATCCACTGTACTCTGCTTATGATAATCAAGCCCGATCTCTCCAATAGCAACAACAAAAGGATTCGAAACCAACTCGGATAATCTATTCAAATCATCAAGGGTTGTTTCCTCCACAAAAAAAGGGTGCACCCCCAAACAAATATTTATGGGCCACTGACGTGCACGTTCTAAATTAACAACCCAAGAGCTGGGCTTGATCCCTGAACTGATCAACCCTCGGATCTGATTGGGAACTGCTTGAAGCACATCGATATGACAATGAACATCATACATTCGATCAGCATACGTCAAGGCCATTCGATTTACAAGGAGACGCCCCTTCAGTACAATGGCCACCATGTTAACTTGGTGGCAAACGTTGCCTTCTCGGATAGATCCCGTTGCCTTCTCGCTTGGCGTTTTTGACATTCGTTGGTATAGCCTCATGTATTTGACCGCCATTCTTGTCGGTTATGGGCTTTTCATTCGTCGGATCCATAAACAGGGTTACAGCCATTGGGCACAACATGCTTCATCCCTGCTTAACTTTATTATTATTGGCATTGTTGTTGGTGCACGGCTAGGCTATGTTTTATTTTACGATCTCCCTTCATCTATGGCTCACCCACTATCGATCATTTGGCCTTTTGAGAATGGCCTCTATGTTGGCATCAACGGCCTTTCCTTCCATGGTGGCGCCATCGGCTTTATTGTGGCACTGGCTGTTGCTTGCCGTTTATACAAGCTCCCTTTCCTTGCTATACTCAATCAAATGGTCTTGGTTGTTCCGCTCGGATATTTCTTCGGTCGTATTGGGAACTTTTTGAATCTTGAGCTCTATGGAAGAGCCACTCATCTACCCCTTGGGATGATTTTTCCAACCGACCCGGCACACCTTCTTCGCTTCCCGTCCCAACTCTTTGAAGCACTGGGGGAAGGCCTTCTCTTATTCGCTGTTCTATCATGGGTAGATCGACAAGCTTGGGGGAAAAACTATCTGACCCCGACCTATATTATGGGCTATGGGCTTATTCGATTTGTCTTAGAGTTCTTTCGCGAACCTGACACTTTCCAACATTTATTATTTGGGGTATTCTCTTATGGGCAGATATTGTCGGTTTTAACCCTTATTGTGGGCGTCGTCTTTATTCCCGTCTATCATTATTATGAAAACAAAAACTAACTATCTTTTTATTCTTCTTTGCTTAGTGTCCCTTGGGTTTGGACAAATGATCAATGAATTACATCCCATCCCCGCCTTTTGGGTCGATTCGATAACCCGATCTACGCTCATTCTTGAACAGGCGAAATCCCTTGATTTAGTCCCTATTTCTTTGTCCGATTATGAATGGGGCTTGATCGATATCCCCAAGCATAAAATTCCCTTCATCTTATTCATTGGAAGTCAAAATAGTTCCGCGAAAATTGTGGAAGATAATGCTAACCTCCCACAATACCACAAAGATTTCGACCCCGTAGCCCTCCTACGCGCGTCGTCATTAGCATCAAAAGACTTGATCTCATGGTGGCAAACAGAAAAAAACAAAGACTGGTTTCACAGTGATGGAGATCCTAGATCGATTTATATTACAGAAGCCCAACGGTCAGAACTATTTATCTATGCACCGTCTAACAATATGACTGTGATCGTTCCGACATCCATTCCTTTCTTGAATCACACCTACAACTACCCTTCAAAAAGCGAACGGTTAAAGGTTAAAAAAGTTGCGATTCGAGGTCTTCATGTTACCTATGATGGGATCGCAACTGCGGCAAGAACGGATACCCTTATTGCCAACCTGAAGCGATATCACCTTGATACGCTTGTTATCGATTACAAAACCTATTTCCTCAATGTTCAAAGAAAATATTTAACCTTTAAGGCATTTATGGCCGCCTCCGATGAAACCATTCTTGGACAAAGCGCTGAACTTCAAGCGCGGATCAATCAACTTAAAAAAGGGGGGATCAATGTATCGCTTCGAATATTTATCGCCCTTGATAACTATGTGGACTCTCGAAATCCCGCTATGCTCATTTGGGACAAGAAAACGAATGCCCCATGGAAAGCGCCTAATGGGGCGGTTTGGGTAGATATGTTCGCTCCTGACACGCTAGCCTATTATCAAAAGATCGTTAATATCGCCTGTAAAATGGGGCCGGGCGAGATCCAACTTGACTATATCCGTTTTCCTACCGAAGGAAACGTAGCCAACCAATATAGTCGTTATAGTGAGGGTCGACGCCCCTATCAAGGGGTAGCGCGGATGTTGAAAAATCTATTGATCATCGTGGATAGTTATAATATCGGCTTTTCTGCCGATATCTTTGGTATCGTACTCTGGGAGAACACGCGCACAAATGAGCAACTCGGTCAGAATGTTCTCACCTTTATGCGATATGTTGACGAGATTTGCCCCATGGTCTACCCCTCCCATTTTCATGATGGGTTCGATGGCGTTCCTCATCCAGGCGACCAACCCTATCAATTCATTAAAAAGAGCTCCATCTATTTTCAAAAAATGACCCATCGATACCCCCAATATTATGTTCTTCATATCCCCTGGATCCAAGCCTTCCGCTGGCGTTCTCCAACCTACGGCCCCGCCTATGTTCGTGATGAAATAAAAGCTCTATATGAAGAAGGCATGGATGGGTTTCTGGCTTGGAATGCTGCAAATGAGTATAAAGCCTTTTATCAAGGAACGCTCCTTCCTCGTTAATTACTCATTTCTATTGGTAGTCCCTGCGAGTCTGAGATACAATAATACTTACAATGATTTCGATCGTCTTTCACTTCGGCATTATTTTTGGCACTTTCGAAGTGCTTGTCTTGTTATATGCAACGTATTTACTTTTTCACAACAAAGCTGAAGCCGGATACGTGAGTTCAACGCTCCTTCGGCAGCTTCAAATGGTTTTTGTCGCAACGCTCGGTATAGTATCTCTCGATCTCGTTACTCGAACCCTGTCGTCGTTTCAAATTATTGAGCTTGATCTTTATTGGTTTCAAGGACTCCTTGCTTTTGCCTACTTGTTTGGGATCTTCATGCACGCATTTGCCTTAACACGCGACAAGAAACGATTACGATTAACCCTTTCATTGTGGGGTTTTGTTGCTTTTATCTTCACCCTTTTTTGGATAAAAACGAACGTTCTGGAAGGATTCAAACCCCTTATCCCCAATCCCGACGTCATTCTGATTTTGCACCTCCTATGGATTGTTTCTGGCGCTTTTTGGGTGTTAAGCGAGTGGTGGCATCGTGATCGAGAGAATGAAATTAAGTGTGCATTGGATGTTACCGTGGCACGATTGTGGGGCTTCTTTATTTTAAGTCAGGGGCTCACGCTGATCGGGAGTCATTTTGATCTAACGCTTTTTTTTGCGATGGGATGTGTTCTTGCACTCCCCAATCTTTTCTTGTTATTCCTGATGGTAGACGCTGAATTCGTCAGCATTGATTACTATAAAAAACCCTTTCTTTACCTCAAGGAACGCATCATTATTCGGATGATCCTAACCCTATCCATCCTCATTATTATTGCGTTTGAACTCATAAACTATGCGACCCTTTTTATTGTCAAAACCGAGTTGGCTCAGGCAAAGACCGTGTATTTTCAGCAAAAAATAGTGGATGCTCAACAAGTCTTACATCAGACTTTTAATGCTGATCGCGAAACGCTCATGGACGTTCTCGATCATACCGACAAAACAACGAGCGAGTATCTTGTAGGCATTTCTATCTTCAATCAAGTCGCTAAAATCAAAGATCTAAATAAGCTCATCCTTCTGTCTCCGACCAAGATCCCTTTGTTAACGGTTACCCCAGAAGAGCTTCAATTTTCTTACTCATCTAAGTTAGCGTCATCCTTTGATGGCTTGCTAGCTCAAAGTGTAAAGAAAGGTTATTGCTTTGCATACTATGAGCACAGCCAAAAGCCCATTGTTGTCTCTCGCGTCCTACGTCCTGATGGAAAGATCGCTTATTTCGTCATTGCCTATTTTAACGCCGGCGATGTTTTCCAGAAATTAAATAGGCTTGCCTTTGAGCGGAATGGCGAAATACAGGTTCTCGGAAAAGATAATTCCATTCTTTTTTCCACACGTGTCACAAACTCCCTTCGAGATGAGTACAAGCACGAACGTTATCTCAATGTTTCAGAAGAAGATCCCTTAACTGGACTTATCGTTCTTGTCCGACAACCCGAAGTTGACGCTTTTTCCGGTTTACAAAATGCACAATACAACTCTTTTTTCTTCACAACCTTCACTATTGTTGGGTTCTTAATGATCGCTTTCTTTTTCCTCCGCATGATCGAAGCGCCTCTACGCAAGCTTCAAATTGGCGCAAGATCGATTGGGGCCGGGGATTTGAATGTCACTATCGACATTCGCGAGAAAAACGAATTCTATGATCTGGCACGTGCTTTTAATTATATGGTTAAGGATCTAAAAAAACTTCAAAATGAACAACTAAAAAACGAACAAGTCCTCTCTATAAGCAACATGAGCGTTGGGCTTAACCACGAGATCAACAACCCTCTTGCCGCTATTTTGATGAGCAATCAAATGGTTCAAAAATTGATCAAATCTTTTGGTCCAGAAGTTAGCGAGGATGGCAAGAAAAAGCTGGAACTCCTCGACGCGACCTGTCAACGAATTGATGAAGAGGGGAAGCGTATTAAAAAAATACTGGAAGACATTCAACATATAAATGAACCGATCATGGAAGACTATGTTGACGGAACAAAAATGATGAAGGTAAAATTCGATTAGTCTTTATGAAAAAAACTATTCTCATTGTTGATGATGAATCAACTATTCGGTGGATCCTTCGAGTTACACTTGAAGGACGTGACTTTAATGTACTTGAAGCCTCCTCTGGTCAAGAGGGAATTGATATTGCGCAGCAAGTTAAACCTGACCTCATCATTATGGACTACAAAATGCCTGACATTAATGGGTGGACGGTCACCTCAAAAATAAAAAAACTCTATCCTGATATCATCGTGATTGGCCATACAGGCTATGCAAATGAACAAAATATTCAAGAAGGCTTCAACGCTGGATGCACGGCCATCCTTCATAAACCTGTGGATCTTGACGAATGGGAACGAACCGTCGCCAAGTACTTGGGTTAACTCCTTTGCTGCTGAACTTACCCGTATGAGTTCCTTTTCTCATCTTCACCTTCACTCCGAATATAGTCTTCTAGATGGAGCCATTAAGCTCACCGATCTGATCAAACATGTCAAATCGATGGGGATGACCTCGGTTGCGCTTACGGATCATGGGGTCATGTTCGGGATCGTTGAGTTTTATAAAGCTTGCAAAAAAGAAGGGATCAAGGCCATTATTGGTTGTGAGGTTTATGTGGCAGCTCGTACTCGTTTTGATCGCGAAGTGAGTCTTGATAAAACATCGTCCCATATCACTTTATTATGTAAAAACGAAACAGGGTATCGCAATCTTATCCGAATGGTCTCCTTATCCCATATTGAAGGGTTCTATTTTAAACCCCGCATTGATAAGGATCTCTTAAGTCAATATCATGATGGATTGATCTGTCTAAGCGGCTGTATGGGCGGCCCTCTGTCTCGGTATATTCTTGATGGAAACGATGATGCCGCTTTGGCAGAAGCAAAATATTACCAAACATTATTTGGAGATGATTTTTACCTTGAACTTCAAGATCAAGGTATCGAAGGGCAGCGGCTTATTATTTCGAAGCTACTCCAGATCAAAAACACTTTAGGTATCCCCGTTGTTGCCACCAATGACGCTCATTATCTCCACAAGGATGATGCGATCATTCAGGACGTCATGATCGCGCTCTCTACGGGTAAAACGCTCAAAGATAAAGAACGTCTTCACTTCAAAACCACAGAGTTTTATGTTAAATCAACGGAGGAAATGACCTCCCTTTTTGGGTTCATCCCTGAAGCTATCGAAAACACTCAAACTATCGCAGATCAGTGCAACCTTGAACTCACGCTTGGGAAGTTTTTCTTGCCTCTGTTTGCTGTCCCAAAAGGTGAAACACCTGAAAATTATCTTCTCACCCTCGCCCGAAAGGGGCTAGAAAAACGATACCCTAAGCTAAACGATGAGATCAATGATCGCTTTAGTTTTGAATTAGGGGTTATTCATAAAATGGGATTTGCCTCCTACTTTTTGATCGTTGCCGATTTTGTTCAATACGCCAAAGAGAACGGCATCCCCGTGGGCCCAGGTCGTGGTTCTGCAGCAGGAAGCATTGTGGCTTACTCTCTGGGCATTACCGACATTGATCCCCTTCGATTCCAGTTGTTGTTTGAACGATTCCTGAATCCCGATCGCATCAGTATGCCAGATATTGACATCGACTTCTGCATCGAAAATCGTCAAAAAGTCATTGAGTACACCCGACAAAAATATGGGAACGACCATGTTGCCCAAATTGTTACCTTTGGAAGAATGGCGGCTCGACTCGCCATCCGTGATGTGGGGCGTGTACTCGAGGTGCCTCTCTCCGAGGTTGATAAAATTGCTAAGCTCATTCCAATGGGCAGCACTATAGCTGAAGCGATGGAGCAAATACCTGAATTAAAACGCTATTACGGACAGGAACCTTTCAAGGAACTTCTTGATATCGCTTCTAAAATCGAGGGCACCGCTAGACATTCTGGGATCCATGCAGCGGGGGTCGTTATTTCAAAAGACCCGCTTATCGAATCTGTGCCGATGATCGAAAAAGACGGTCAACTGGTTACCCAATATTGGAAAGATGATCTAGAATCGATCGGACTTCTTAAGATGGACTTCCTCGGGCTTCGCAACTTAACCATGATCGACAAGTCGCTTCGCCTTATCGAAAAGATCCATGGCATAAAATTAAACATGGAAACGCTTTCGCTTGATGACCCCGATACTTACACATTGCTCAGCAAAGGCGATTCTATGGGGATATTCCAATTGGAAAGTCAGGGCATGCAAAAACTACTCCGCGCCCTTCAACCCACTACCTTTGAAGACATTATTGCCTTGCTTGCGCTGTATCGTCCTGGGCCACTGGGAAGCGGGATGGACAAAGACTTTGTAAACCGAAAACATGGTCGGCTCAAACTCACATACCCGCTTGCTGAAATGGAGCCGATCCTAAAAGACACTTATGGAACCATCTTATATCAAGAACAGGTCATGCAAATTGCCTCGATCATCGGTGGCTTTAGCATGAGCGAAGCCGACACCCTTCGAAAAGCCATGGGGAAAAAAGATAAAGCCGTGATGGATAAAATGAAGCAAAAGTTTATTGATGGGGCGACAGAAAAAGGGTTTCCCTATAAAAAGGTCGAATCCATCTTTGACATGATGGCTAAGTTTGCTGAATATGGTTTCAATAAATCCCATAGTGCCGCTTATGCCTATATCACCTATCAAACGGCCTATTTGAAAACCCACTACCCGGTTCCTTACATGGCCGCCTTGATCTCTTCAAGTATTAATGACACCGACAAAGTATCTGAATATATTGCAGAAGCTCGTGACATGGGGATAAATGTTCTTCCACCCGACATCAATGAAAGCTTTATGGACTTTTTTATTATCAATAATAATATTATGTTCGGTCTGGGTGCTATAAAAAATGTCGGCGAAGGTGCGATTGAATCCATTATTAACTGTCGTGAAACAGACGGGATATTTCATTCATTGATCGACTTCTGTGTACGAGTAGACTTAAGACAAGTCAACAAGCGTGTACTCGAAAGTCTTATCAAAACAGGCGCATTCGATGCGATTGGTAAACGCAAGTCGCTTCTTGCGATTGTTGAAAGCACCCTTTCCGAGGCAACAAAGATCGCAAAAGATCGGATCAATGGACAGTTAAACTTATTCTCTAATGAAAACACCCATATCATAGAAAAAGACATCCAACTTGGAAGCATTGAGTTTAGTCGGAAAGACCTGCTTCATCTTGAAAAAGAAATGCTAGGAGTTTATCTGTCAGGTCATCCCTTACAAGACTATCATCACCTTATTAAAGAAAAAAATCTTCCTGAGATCAGAACACTTCTTGAATCGGGTGAAAGCGTTAAGAACATAAAGATGATCGGGCTTCTCACCGCGTTTAAGAAAAGAGTCACTAAAAACAAACAATCCATGCTCACCGGCGATATTGAAGATCTTACTGGTGTCGTCCCGTTCGTTGTTTTTCCTCAAAAATATGAAGAAATTAAAGATCAATTGATCGAAGAGGCCGTTGTTCTCATCTCGGGGCATGTTGATTATCGAAATGATCAGCCTCAAATTATCATAGATGCCCTAGACCCTGTTGTAACGGGGGGCAAAGATTTCAACAAGATCATTATCACGCCCGATGAAACACACTCCATGGAGGAAATTCAATCCCTTTTGTTAAAAAACCCGGGAGACGTTCCCGTTTACTTCGATGTAGAGGGTTATAAGATCCTTTTAAATGAGACTTACTGGGCATCCAAGGACTCGATCCACATTCTCGAGGCTACACTCGGGAAAGAGGTGCTTCGGTTCGTTTAAATAAAAGTTAAAGGTTTTGTCGATTGACCATCGCGGAATATCGAAATATGTCTACGTTTAGATAAGACATCGGATTGATGGGGCGATTCTCTAATCGAACTTCATAATGAAGGTGGGGGCCGGTACTCATGCCTGTATTTCCTGCCAAAGCAATAAGCTGACCCTTTTTGATCTGCTGACCTCTAGCAACTAAGGCTCGAGAAAGATGCGCATAAACTGTTCTCAACCCATTTTGATGATCTACAACGGCAGATATACCATAATTCCCATCCCAGCCCGACGCGATAACCACCCCTGACCCTGCCGCCCGAACGGGAGCGCCAATAAAAGAGGCAATGTCTATTCCACTGTGAAATTGAACAATTCCGCGTATCGGGTGCATACGGTATCCGAATCCATCTCGGATAAACCCATAAAGGGGTCGCAAGGAGGGTACTCGATCAAAATTGTTCTTAAGGGAGGCTACGGTCGTTTTTAGATTATCATAACTTCTATTCTGAGCCTTGGCATACGCTTTCGCTGTCTTCAAGTTATATTTGATATCATTCATGGCCACCGCTAAGGGATCGCTGTTATTCGTTAGTTTTTTTTTAACCTCGCTAGGAAAATAATTATTATTAGACCGCAGCCCCAGCATCTTACGGATCTCAGCGTCTTTTTCCTTCAGAGAATAAAGAACCTCGGTTAACTCTTGTGTTTTCTGATAGTAATCATTGATCCGCGTTTGGATGTTTTTATTGGTCGATTCAAGCTTTGTATATTTAAAGCTCATGTCTGCCATGTGAGCAGAGTATATCAATGACCCGGCTAATACCAACAACATGATGGTTGCACTTCCCCCAATAACCATCATGACCATTTGGGTCATATTAAACTCGATCGGCGATTTACCGGACTTGTGGGGGATAATAAGAAAGGTATATTTTTTTTTCATGTTGCTCGCCTTAATCGAATGCCTAACTACGTTGCCTTCGTCGTTTGCTCCTCAATGTGCTTCGCGCACATCTGCGGGGCTCCCTCCTCGTCGCCTTGTTATCCCTTCGATTTCATTCTCACGGCAACTTACCGTATCTTACAAACCATATTTTCTAACTCGTAGTATTATACCTCGGTCACCATAGGGGGACTACCCTTTGACTTTTTTGGGGATAATTGGCTACAGGCCAACTCCCCCAAGGGTAAAAAAATATCGCCCACAAATAAATATATCGCTATTTTCTGGTATTAGAACAGTTTGGGTGGCGGCGGCAAAGGAATGGTGCCCTGTTGCTTAACGGGAATATTGATGGGTATCCCCATCAAAGGAACACTGACATTTCCTCGGATCTCATAGGGTAATTCTTTCTCACCGGAGAGGACACTGCTTAATAGCTCAACCGACGTCGCAAATAATCTTGAATACTCGATCTCAACGGGGATCACAAGCGCAACGGTCTGGTTTCCAAGCAAATTGATCTTGATCTGGTCGCCCTGAAAACACTCGATCCCCTTTACGAAAACCGAGTAAGATAGCACCGCACCCTCAACGCTCACACTATTTGGATTATAGACATTAAAGTTAAGGTCAACTTTAACCTTTTCAAAATCAACAGAGTTGATCTTTTGGTCAACGAACGTAACCGTCGGATTCTGCATTTGAACGCAACCACTCAAAAGGAGAAGCATGATCAATAATGGGCCGATCGTTTTGATAGTCTTCATGTTAAATGCCTCGCTTTCTACTCATAGAATTCTACAATATATTCTTGAATAACCCAATGTTTTCATTGAGATATCTGACCGCAATGATCTCAATTGGTTATGCAACTTCTTTTCTGTAAAATTAGAATCCATAGTGTTCAAGCTGCCTGAAAGAACCTCCTTCCTGACGACCAGTCCTCGTCGATTTCAACGAGTATAGCCGTAACGAGCCTGAGGCAAGAGGCCTCATTTGGGAAAACTCTGATGATTTTGGTGCGTCTGGCCATTTCTTGATTAATGCGTTCACACAGATTAGACGTCCTGAATTTTTTCTGGATTTTTGAATCCAATTGATAGACCGTGAATCCCTCTGGAATGTTGTGTTCCGCCCATTGTGTTAAACGGGGTTCCGTTTTGTCATATTGAGCAATAAATGCCTTTAAGTTGGCTTCGGCTTGTGTTTGATTGGTAGCATTAAAAATGGCTCGAATTTCCTGGCCAACAAGCTCCTTGTTCAGCTTTTTGCTGATATGATTCTGAGCATTTTGTGCGAGGTGAAACTGGCATCGTTGCCAAGGCACACCTGAGAAAACAGCTTTTCTTGCAACGCCTAATCCTTGGTGGTCGTCTGACACAATATACTGAACTCCATGTAGGCCACGTCCTACAAGATCCGTCAGGAATTTTCTCCAATGCTGTTCAGCTTCTGACAAAGAAACGGACACTCCCAATATGGTTCGACCCCCATCTTTTGTAACGCCAATCGCCCAAATAACCGCCATATCTTGCACCGCTCCCGAGTATCGCACCTTCTCATAGCGAGCATCCATGATGAGATAGTGATATGCGCCTAATGGCCTATTTCTCCAGCTTGAAAGCTCTGCATCCAATTGAGCCGTCAAGCGTGAAACCTGTGTTGAGCTAATCTCAAACCCGCAAAGTTCTTCCGTGATCTTCAAGACACGTCTTGTCGAAACACCTTGAATATACATTTCAGCTAAAGCCAAGCGGAGTGATCGTTCTGATCGGACTCCTTTTTCAAGCGTTTGCGGATAAAATAAACAGTCTCTTGTTTGTGGAACCTTTAACGGAATTGCCCCAATTCGCGTCGTCAACGTTTTCCCCTTGAAACCATTACTGCTGCTAACACGTGCACCCGTTCGCTCATACGGATCAGCATTCGAATATCGGTCACGTTCAATCAGCATCGTTTGATTCAGGATGAGTCCGATTGCATTCACCATGCCTTTCTCAAATCCACTGGCGATTAGAGCTTCACTAATTTCTGATATTACGTTATCGTTATTTCGGGTCATTGGGTTCCTCCTGTTATTGTTTTTTGCAAACACTATGGAAAACCTTTTGACCCACTTCGTCAACTTGTGCACATGATGCACAACTCTTTGAGTTGCACACATGTACCCAAGTGCGACTATGGGCGTTTTTTGAATTTTACAGAAAGAATGTTACAGTATCGATTAAAGACGATCATTCATCTATAGCCTCGTTACTGTTGATATAGTTTCGATTAAGGTCAACTATATTTATTGATTTCAATATTGCGTCAACAATAGATATGATATATAATAACTCTGTGTAAAAGCGAGCTATTGCCTGAAGAAATCAAGAAAACAATCCCTCGAATCTATTAAACCGAGAAACTACCTCCCGAACAGATCATGATACCAGTTAAATTCTTTAATCCTCTTGGAAATCATCGTTGGTATATAACGGAGATTGAAGATGATGGCGACTTAGCGTTTGGATTCTGTAACCTTGGTGATGATGAAATGGCCGAAAGGGGATACATGTATATCCGTGAAATTGAGACAATAAAATTAACCTGCGGATAATATATTGAACGAGATTTATACTGGGACACAAACGTGACATTAATAGATGTTATGGATATTAAGGTAAGATAAAAGATGAAGATCAGAAAGGCCGTTAATCTCACAATCTCGACGCACCTGCTAAATTTAAAGACGTTTTTTGCAAAAAACACGCCCAGAAGACGTCTTTAAGTATTGTTCAAAGTTGGCTGCTTGCTCTTTATTTTCAAAGGCGATGAACGTTTTGATTTTCCATGGTGCAAATTTTGAAGTATGAGGTACTTGCCCTATATTGTGAGCATGAAGTCGTTCCTCAACATTTTCAGTAAGGCCTACATAAAATCTTTCCGAGTAGTCGATAGAGTTTAGGATATAAACGAAGTGCATAATAAAAATAAATTGGCTTTCCGAGTCGTAGCAACTGGTTTGTCCGCCTTCACCATGTTTCGGCGCTCCAGTCTTCGCTAAAGTTCTTCACTTTGTTCATCACTAAACGAAGACTGGAGCGGGAGAACGGGTTCGCCTTCCATTCGACTGCGTCCTGCATTCTCATTACAGGCCGGCCACAATCGCTTTCGCTCGCATCCAGCTCGCTCTCCGCTGCTACCGCGCGCGCTCAGGTGGCTTCGAACCCTGTATACTCTGATTGATTATTCGTATTGGATAAACTGTACGTTTATTGGAGCGGGAGAACGGGTTCGAACCGTCGACAACCAGCTTGGAAGGCTGACACTCTACCAACTGAGTTACTCCCGCTTATTTGGTATTGGGCATTATACACGATAATGGAACAGCCTAGTCAAGCTTGAAGAGTTCGATCTCCGAATTTACTTGGTTAGACATGTCGTCAATTCGATCGGCTGTTTGTATCAACTCGTTGATGCCGTCCAGCAATACTTTTGCCGTCATCTCGGCTTCATTCGTCGAAGAGTCATGCTCTTCAATGACCGCGGAGATACTTTGTATCATTTGAATGATCTCATCAAAGTTATGAATAGACCCTTGAGAAAGGGAATCCATCGTTTTTATTGATTCGAGAGAATCGGTTCCCGTTTGTATCATCTCGGTATTATTATTTTGCATTTCAGATGACCGATGCATGATATGTGCGGCATTATCAGCCGTAACCTCGACAACTTGCCTGACCTGAGACATGGCTGAACGGGATGTCTGGGCTAGCTCTACGCCTGCTTTGACTTTTTCGTCGGTTTCACGCATGGCTTTGACAGAGAACGAAATATCTTTGCTAAGCGTCGAAAGTACCGTTTCGATCTCGTTGGTCGCGTCGGCGGATTTTTCTGCCAGTTTTCGCACTTCATCAGCCACGACAGCAAATCCTTTGCCATGTTCACCTGCACGTGCGGCCTCGATCGCAGCATTGAGAGCCAATAAATTGGTTTGAGAAGCGATGTCAAAAATAACCGCAATGATATCGCCAATTTTCTTTGAGCTCTCTTCAAGCGCAGTCGTTTTGTCGACATTTGTCGCAACGACTTCTCGGATATTAAACATCGATTCAAGCGTTTTCTGTACAACTTTTTCACCGTTTTCGGTTTCAAGAAGTGCTTCTTGGCTTTTTTCGGAGATCTCTTTGGAGAGTCCTGAAATATGGGTAAAGGAATCAGCAAAATCAATGACGGTATCTAACATGGTTTTCATATGGGTTACTTGTTGTTTTGATTGTAGGGACACATCGATAAAGGATTTACTCAAATCCTCGGTTTTATTCATGATAACGGTAATATCTTTCGTTTGTTCTCTAGACCCCGCAGCGATCTCATGAAAAATAGTATTGATGGTATCAAGAGCCTCCATGCTCTGCTGTGAGACTTCTTTGAGGCTGTTACTTTCTTCGTTGAGCTTGTTTATGGTTACTTTAAAGTGGCTCAAAATCGACCTCAATGAATTCTTTACGGAGTTAAATGCTTGTGTGGCAACCCCCACCTCATCTTTGGAGCGAGAATCCAGATCTGGCATAGTAAATTCTCGATTCCCCATTTTTTGTATTTGAAGGGATATCTTTCGAACGGGCGTTGAAATACTTTTTGAAATAGCAGCAACCAATAAGAGCACGAGCCCAAGTAAACTGACACAAGCAACGGAAAGCGTTTTTATGGTATTTACAAACTGTTTATGGAGTTCGGTTCTTCGAATACCAACAAGATGGTCGATCTCATCGATATAAACCCCCGACCCAACGATCCATCCCCATGGTTTATAAAGCTTAACGTAGCTGAGTTTGGGTTGAGGGGCTTCAAATCCAGGTTTTGGCCACATATATTGAACAAACCCTGAACCGTTGTCCTGGCAGACTTTTATCATTTCTATGAATAAGGCCAACCCGTTCGGATCTTTCATATTGGTAACATCTGTGCCATCGAGAGCCGGTTTAATGGGGTGTACGATCATGGTCGGATGCGTATCATTGATCCAGAAGTAATCCGCCTCATTGTATCGAAGTTCTTTAATGAGCGCGATGACACGGCTTTTTTGCTCTGCTTCACTTAATGTAGACTTTTCTGCAATGTTTCTTATTAAACTATACGTGGTTTCGACTACATTACGTAAGCGAGTTGATTCTTGATCCATGAGCTGTTTTTTATATGAGTCTAGGGCGTTTCTTTGAATATTGTTCAGACTGGCAATAAAGATCAACGTAAAGGCAAACATACCCACGATGAAGAGACCACCTATCGGAAAAACCATTTTAGTAAATAATGTCTGGAACTTACTTGAATAAGCTTTTGTCATGGCGATTGCCCCCTATCTCTTTTCAAACCAATTCAAACAGATAGTAAAGTCCTAGTGGGATAATTTCAATAGAAATCAAAAAAGAGCTTCTATCCCTTCTTCACGTGGCATTGTTTATTTTCTAGGCATAGCCCCAAGACCGCCTGCATTAACTACCTGGGTAAATCCATCTTGTGTCATCATATGTGTAGCATTAGCACTTCTGGCTCCCGAAGCACAATAGAGCACATACTGTTGCGACTTTTCGCCAAGCGTCTTAAGCTTTGATGACAGGGTGTCTAACGGTACATTCACGGCGCCCTCATAGTGACCAGCACTAAACTCCGCAGGGGTTCGTACATCAATGATCTTTGCGCCGCTATTTATCATTTCAAGAACCCGTGCCTTATTTTTCTTGCTCGGTTGTTTAAGAAAATAGTATCCGCCTATTACGACTAAACCTATAGCAATTTGTCCCATTATTTCGGTGCTCATATAAACTCCTTTTTTGATTTAACTAATAGTTAAGACGCTAACCGAGGCGGGAAAGATACAGGGGATCAATAATCAATACGTTAAATGGAAAAACGTTAGAACCGTGATCAATGCCATTTAAAGAACTAGCTTCGCTTCAATCGTATCTGCAGATAAATCGGCACCACATGCCCATTCAATATAGTATTTTCCGTTTGTGATTTTATTAAATTCTGACAGTATTTTAAGCTCCTGAAAGGCCTCAAGGTTGAGATAGGGGCGAACATCAAAAATACCTTTTTTCCCGTCATCGGTTTTTATCGCAAGGGTGAAGTCGTTATTCGGTTCCACGGTAATGATAATCACTGGTCTAATCCTTTTATTGGGAATGGTTTTTTGCCAGAAACCGCAAGCTCCCAGTCAGCGATCAGGTCATCTTTGTGGATTTCAATCCATGCTTGGACAATTTTATTTTTATTATGAGGAAGTGATCCGCTTAGGATCTCGCCTTCGGGAACAGAATAAACGGCAACATCACCCTGAAATTCTGCATGAATATGAGGGGAGTGATGCTTTTCAATATCTTGAAAGAACATTTTTATGAGAATCCCGTAAAACATGGATATCGTGGGCATTAATTGACTCCTTGAAAATAAGTATAGATGTTGGAAATTGATTATGCAACTGTTCGAATCAAATCATCTAAAATCTGACCATGGAGGGTA
>CAIUCY010000035.1 GCA_903897765.1 uncultured Candidatus Marinamargulisbacteria bacterium
CCGATCTGGGGTCGATAAAAACAGCCAGACGATCTTGGTTTTCTTCTGGAACTTCGAGTTTAATAATGAAGGTTCCCAACTCGGTAGTAATAACCGTATGGAAAAAATCACCTTTGTCTTTACCCCTCCGGAGATTTTGGTCATTGTAAGGAACAAAAAATATTTCGTTAGGTTTTGCTAGACTTTCGCAAAAGGCTTCACCAGCTTTCAGAACGAGGGGAACTTTAAAGCGAGATGGAAAGGATGAAGTAACCTCGACACCTTGTAATTCCTTGTTATACATATTAAGTGCTTGGATTTGGTCGTTCTCTTCTATTTTTGTTGCCTTGTATAGTTTCACTCGAAGCCCCAATTTAGCCAGAGTGTATCCGAAGTGATCTAGCATCATTTCAGTGGTTACTTGTCGGGCTTCATCTAGACTGCTGATTTGCGCGTTTTGGCTGAACCCTTCGAGTAAAAGGCTCAGTGCCTTAGAAAGATCGTTTCCGGCAAATATAAATTGAGTGCTCAAGTCAATTTGTCGGGCTGTTGATGCCTGAAGAGCGCTGTATTCTTGTTGCTCTTTTGGCAGACGTTGTGGTGAAGAAATAACCTTACTATTCATTACTCTAATATATCGGTCGTCATTCGAAGGAAATTCACGCTTTCACGCTTTCACAAACTTATGTCATCTTCCCCCCATTCTTAACCCAATTGTCATTTGACCCATTGAACAAAATTTCAGTAAAATGGATCATTCATTAAAATATAGGGAGTGCTTCATGATTAAAGTATTATTCGTTTGTATACATAATTCCGCTCGTAGTCAAATGGCCGAGGCTTTCGTTAATAAATATGGCCAAGACAAGATCGTAGCGGAAAGTGCGGGGCTAGAACCGGGCAGACTCAATCCCATTGTGGTAGAGGCCATGAAGGATATCGGCATCGACATCTCCAACAACCCTACCAAAAGTGTCTTTGACTTTTATAAACAGGGCAATCTCTATAACTACGTCATCACCGTTTGCGATGAGACCAGTGGCGAGCAGTGTCCCCTATTTCCGGGTATCACCGAGCGTTTACACTGGGGCTTCCCCGACCCGTCTAGCTTTATAGGCACCCATCATGAACGACTAGAAAAAACGAAAGACGTCCGTGATGCGATAGAGAAAAAGATCGTCGATTGGATCAAAACGATCGCATGAATATTTTCGAGCGTTATTTATCGATTTGGGTAGCGCTTTGTATGGTCATTGGTGTGGCTATCGGCACCCTTTTTCCCGAAGTAACGGGGCTTATTCGTCAGTTAGAGTTTGGCAAAAACAGTCATATCAACATTCCCATTGCGATCCTGATCTGGCTAATGATCTATCCGATGATGCTAAAGATCGACTTTCACTCTCTGTTAAGTGTCGGCAAAGAACCGAAGGGGCTCATGGTCACCCTTGGGGTGAATTGGCTCATCAAACCCTTTAGTATGGCTCTTTTGGGCTGGGTGTTCTTTAAGCATCTTTTCTTGCCCCTATTAGGCATTGACTTGGCCAATCAATATTTGGCAGGCGCGATCATCTTATCGGCTGCCCCCTGTACCGCGATGGTCTTTGTCTGGAGTTACCTGACCAACGGCAACCCCGCCTACACCCTTGTTCAAGTGGCGGTGAACGACCTTATTATGCTTGTTCTGTTCGCTCCGATCGTCGCCTTTCTAGTTACAGGCACTGCAGGGATTACCGTTCCTTATCATGTGTTGTTCTTATCCGTTATTATTTTTATCGTTATTCCTTTGTCTTTAGGTGTCATCTCTCGGGTCGTTTTACTGCGATACTGGGGCGAAGCCCGTTTCGAGCAATTCATGGCACGACTCCATCCCATAACGATGATAGCGCTTCTTTTGACCCTGATCACGATTTTTGCCTTTCAGTCGGACAATCTCATCGTTCGTTGGTTCCATGTCATCTTGATCGCGATTCCCCTGCTCATTCAGGTGTATTTCAACAGCAGCTTAACCTATCTGGTCATGCGCTCTTTAAAAGTGCCGCATAATATCGCTTCCCCTGGGGCATTGATCGGTGCCAGCAATTTCTTTGAGTTGGCTGTTGCCACGGCGATCGCGCTGTATGGCCCCAGCTCAGGTGCGGCACTCGCGACCGTTGTCGGTGTCCTCGTTGAGGTTCCTGTCATGTTATCGATCTGTGGTGTATGCAATCGAACAAAAGGCTGGTACGAGCAAAGGTTATAATTTCTTACTTTATTATCACGGGGGATTTAAACGGATCTTTTAACCGATCTGTATCTTTACGAACACTCGCCTGCCCCGCTTCGCTTCTCAAATAAGCAACACGTTTAAGATAAACAGGGACTTCAGTAAAAGAAGATCTTTTCAACTCGTGTTCAACTTTGTTTAAAAGTCGTAGTGCGTCCTCTCGTTTTGAGTCACGTAATAACACTTCTACCTCTCGTAATTTGGCATAGCAAGCGAGGTTTCTTGCGACCGGGGGGTGTTTGTCTAAAGATTCATAAACAGCGTGAAAGGTATGTTTTGTCGATACTTCACGATGACTGATAAACTCTATTTCCGCTTGTTGTAATCTTACGTAAGCCGTCAGTGCGACTTTTTCGGGTCCATCGGGAAGGAGCTCCACCTTCAAGACTAACTCATGTAATACCTTTTGTTGTTTATCAATAGCAGGAGATGGATCTGACTTATTATGAAAAGGTTCGAAGAAGTGAATAACTGTCGAGTAAAGG
>CAIUCY010000036.1 GCA_903897765.1 uncultured Candidatus Marinamargulisbacteria bacterium
AATGTAGTCTGTGGGACAGCATCAAATCATCAAAAAGGAGACTTTATAAAAATCGCAATTTCATAGTTTGAAAATCAACCTCAGAACCCAGTAATTACAAGGAAATCGCAGTCAGTTGCGGTAGCCTATGGGATGGCTGTGTATTCTTTTTCATTTTTTTACTCCTTTTATAGTAGGGTCATGCTGACGGAGCCAACGAAACCTTCTGAGGTGTATTTATCGGAAGTATTCATTAGAGAACCTTTGGGTACGCCTTTAATAAATTGATAGGAAACTTTATAGGTCAGATTTCCTGAACCGATAATTAGCCCGCCTTGATAACCCATTTCCCCGTCGACCTTTGCTGAAGTATCTGAAAAAGTCATGTATGGATAGTTGACGCCACCAAAGACCGTTGAATTTTCGTTTACTTTAAGGAGTACATTAAATTGAGTCACAACTTGTGAGTACTTAGAACTAAAGGGTGTTACTCCAAAGATCGTTCCAAAATCGATGGTTCTATCAAAAAAATAAGTGGAATCAACCGAAAATCCAAGTTCATGTGGTAAAAAAGAATAACCGACACCTACCCCAGGCCCCGTTGTCGAATTACACTTTACAGCGACACCCGAGATACTTACGGCTGCTTTATCGGTTAGATCAAAAGCTCCATAAACATGAAAACCCGAGTCAGATGCAAATAGAGTGCTTGATATTAACATGAACATAAATACGATTAGCTTTTTCATCACATTCCCTCCTCTTGTTATGCTTTAGATATCGGTTGTCTTTTTGACGAAGGCTTTGTCGTTATCCCTGATAAAAACGCCCCCAGCACGATAGAATCCTTCATCATCAACGACTTTTTGTCCCTCTGGGCCTAATTCCCATTTGATAAAATCAAGTACCTCACCCTTGGGTGCGCCATTCACATACTGAGTGAGCCCTTTTGCTAGGGGATACTTGCCACTGTAAATATTTCTGGTTTCAGCAGGATTGTAGGCAACGCCTCCAGAATACATTGAAATATTGATAACCTTAACGCCGTTAAACAGTTTGGTATCATTAAGCGCATACTCAATGCCTACATATCCGATTGCATTGCCATCTTTCTTGACAGCGTTGACGATCTGACTGTGACCAACAAGTTGGTTCATGCTGACCGAATAGCCAGCTTCGTTCATAACATGTTCACTAAAAAAATAGAATGTTCCCGAATTAGGTTGACGACCGTAAAGGGTGATCCGTTTATCAGGACCACCGATTTGACGCCAGTTCGTGATCTGGCCAGTAAATATTCTCCCTAGGGTATCAACAGACATATTGGAAACGGGATTTGAGGGATTTACAACTATAGACAATCCATAAACCGCAATCACGATAGGGCGCAGGTCAGCCCCCTTTGATTTCATAATAGTTTCCTCTGTTACACTGAGAGGTCGCGCGGAGTTTGCGATATCGACTTTCCCATTGATCAAATCCACAATTCCCGTTCCAGCGCCTCCGCCGTTAACAGTAACAACTGTTCCTGGGTGCCTCTGGGTGTAGACAGTCGCCAATCGTTTAACCAAGTAGTCCATTGTGTCTGCCCCTTTTACTTGAATGTCAGCAAAAGTCGAGGTACAGATTACCAGAATGGCGATCAAAATTATTCTTATTTTTTTCATTATATTCCTCCTTTTTTAAATATTCGCCCCGAGAAGTCGGGCAACAATGACAATGAGAGCAATGACCAACAGTAAATGGATAAAGCCTCCCCCTATTCGAAGAGAGAACCCACCTAACCAAGAAACAACTAGTACTAAAATCAATAGGTCTAATAACCCCATTCAATTCACTTCCTTCTTTTATTAAAATCAACGATAAAGAAAATCAGTTCTACGACTTTTCAACACGTTGGATCATATCCTTTGCTTCCTTTTTCACTTTATTAAACGCCCTTACGGACCTATCTTTGGTGTCACTTAGGACCTGCTTTACCTCTTCACGATTTTTTTCATTATTGAGGGCAACTATTCCTGCTACAACGGCGCCAGCGCCAACAACAGCAGTCGCAACAACCGCAATGACGGGATCCACTATTCTCTTCTCCTCAACAAGATCATGCTGATTTCGATTTTTCATAAGCCATTTCACCTCCCTTATTTATAGCTTTCATTATGAGCTGACGATAGCTTCCTCACCATTCCTGAAAGACCCCCGCTTCTGACCTTTTTCCCCCTAAAATACAGCTCAAATATTAGCGGTATGTTTTCTTCACAATAAGTGACATACTGTTATTAAGATTTCATAATCTTGTTAGGGGTGATGACTATGACTTATGGCATCCTACTCGTAGATGATGATATTGAATTTTGCCAAGAGTTCAAAGATTGTTTCGACGAATATAGGCTAGTTAAGGCTAATACTGGACAGCAAGCCTTAGAGCTTTTATCGAGCGCAAATGAGATCGACTTGGTTCTCTTAGATGTTTATCTTCCTGATACCACGGGTATTAAATTATTAAAATTAATCCGAAAATCACATCCTGAAATGGGGATCATTATTATGACAGGATCGGGTTCGAAGGATATTGTTATGGACGCATTGTCTGGAAAAGCGGATGAATATATCGAGAAGCCCCTTAACATAGAAAAAACGAAGAAGATCATTAAGAGTTTGATCGAATTCAAAATTGAGGCAATAGACATCGAAAATGGCACGATGTTGGACAAACTTCAACGGGTAAAACATTTTGCGGAGCGTAATGTCAATAATAGAGTAACGTTAGAAGATGCTGCTAAGCTTGTATTCATGAGCCCTAAATATTTGAGTCGTATTTTTAAAGAATATACGGGCGTGAATTTCAGCCAATACAAATTAAATATTAAAATTATTGAGTCAAAGAAGTTGTTAACGACAAAGGGCTTGTCCATTGAAGCCATTGCTTATCATATGGGTTATCAGAACCTAGAGTCTTTTATTCGTATCTTTAAGAAATATACACGGATAACCCCGGCTGAGTATAGAAAGATGAATATCTGATGACTGAGATCATTGATGTTGCCCATGAAAAAGAGATAGCTTTAGCATTAAAACGAAATGAACAGTTATTTAGTGCAGCGATAGAAAATTATCCCTATACGGTTGTAGTTTATAATCACGAACGTCAAATCGAATATATTAATGGTCATGGTCTTGCCTCTTTAGGTATTCCGTTAGATCGTCTGATCGGAAAGCAGGCGGAAGATATCGATATTTGGCAAACGACACAGTCGTTGCCACTCTTATTGAAGGTTTATGAGACCAAACAACAACAAAAAGCTGAAGTCTCATTCATCGTAAAAAAAAAGGAGCTTTATTATCATATATCATATGTTCCGATATTGGATGAAGACACCAACGTATGTAAAGTTTTTGGGATCATGCAAGATGTAACTGCGGAGCGACGACTTGAGCAATATCAGCTTCGAAAACGAGATCTAACGATCTCGGATCAGAGACAAGATGCTATTTCAAAACAACATGAATTGGATGATTCGCGTCGATTATCCCATATTGGGAGTTTAGCCGCTACAGTAGCACACGAACTACGTAATCCGCTGGGAGTGATCAGAACAGCCGTTTATAATTTACGACGAAAAAATAAAGATCCGGATCTTATTAGCCATCTCGACAATATCGACAAGAAAGTGATCGAGAGTGATCGGATTATTGCTAATCTATTAAATTATGCTCGCCCAAAAGTTCCTCATTTTGAGAAAGTTGATCTTTTATTGCTCATTGAAGAAACCATGCGTACCATACAAAAACAATATCAAGACTACCCGATAAACCTAATATCCGATTTAACGGATCAACAAAAAATATGGATCGAAGCAGACCCTTTTCAGATAACGGAAGTGATGGTCAATCTTATAGAGAATGCCTATCAAGCGATCGGCCCCACCTCAGCTGATATTCGTATGACGGTTGTCCCTTCAGCTGAACGGGTTACGATCACCATCTATGATAGTGGGCCTGGAATACGAGAAGAAGACCTTGAACATATTTTCATTCCATTCTTTACACGAAAACCAAAGGGAACAGGGCTAGGCCTCCCTATCTGCTTGGAATTAGTCCGTCTTCATCATGGGGATATCGAAGTGAAAAGTACAGAGAACGATGGATGCACTTTTATTGTAAATCTTCCCTTAATGCAATCCCATGACTAAGTCTATTCTTCTTGTCGATGATGATCGAGAGTTTGTTGCAGAAATATCTGAAATTTTGACAGATACGGGCTATGCTGTAACCCGAGCATTCAATGGTGAACATGCGTTGGAATTATTTGAGTCTTACCAACCCCATCTTATTATTTTGGACATGAAGCTTCCTAAAATGTCAGGGATCGAACTGATCGCTATTTTTAAGGCAAAGCGGCCCCATACCCCGATCATTATGATTTCAGGACGACCCATTAATAGCTCGTTATGCAAGCAAGATATAGTCGAACATAATCTTGAAGAGGAACGGCTACGATTAGCCGATCAATTTATTAATAAACCCTTTCTTGTGGAGTTCTTACTTCAATCCATAGAGAACTTAATAGCTAACGCTTAAGCTCACTGACCCGTTATTGAGAGATAGTCAAAAATAGTGGGCTTTTGGGTATTACCAGAAAGTCAAATCCCTTCTATACTCAAGGCATACCTGCCCTGTGCTATTTCCCAAGAAGGATGATGAGACCGGATGATAAATGCGAATATGAGCGATTATTTTTATACTGATGATGAGAAGCGACTCATCGTCCATCGAGTTTTTCACTATCTAGGCAACTATCTTTTAGAACATGAGGAGAAGGATATCGTCGATATGGATTTTATTACGGATATTATCCAATATCTTGATTTTGTTCTGGTTTCGAAAGATCTTGTCCGAGAGGAATATGGATTATTTGATGAACGGATCCCGCTTTCCATCCCTGAATCGATACAAGACCACTTTCGCAAGGTCAGGGAAAGACATCAATCTTTGAATCGTCTTGTTTCCGACGTTTCTGTTTTAATAAGCAAATACGATCTTGGGTATATTTCAGGACTCGATGATATTCATTCAAGGATGAAGTTATTGGCTAAGTTGTTTTACAACCTAACACATGAAAAGGCAAAGCTATTTTTAGAAATGGATGAGTTTTTATCCGATCCTTCCCAATGGAGACTTAACCTACGTAAGAGTAATGAAATATCGAGTCAAGCCTTCACCCATCATCCCATACTAGTAAAGTATAATAAATATAACACGCTTCCTGAGTGATCCTTACCCCCGCTGACTAATAGCCGTTTAGGGATGCCCTGTGATAAAATAAAGGGGATGAAAGTCGAACCTTTAGCCATCCCCGATGTAATGCTCATAACCCCCGATGTTTTTAGTGACGAGCGGGGCTTTTTCTTGGAAAGTTATCATGAGGGCAAGTTTCGAGAGGCGGGGATCACCGAACGTTTTGTCCAAGATAATCACAGCAAGTCCGTCAAAGGGGTTTTACGAGGGTTTCATTTTCAGAAACCACCGTTTGCTCAGGGAAAGCTTGTTAGGGTGAGTGTTGGCGAGGTATTTGATGTAGCAGTCGATCTGCGAAAGAAAAGCCCGACCTACGGGAAATGGGTGGCCTATCCGCTTATCGCCTCGACCTTTCAAATGCTGTATATTCCGCCTGGGTTTGCCCATGGGTTTGAGGTGATAAGTGATACGGCAGAGTTCCAATATAAGTGTACTCGTCTCTATGAGCCTAGCGCTGAAGAGGGGCTAATGTGGAATGACCCTGACCTAGCGATCGACTGGCCCTTATCGAATCCGACTCTTTCCCATAAAGACTCGAACTATCTTCCTTTCAGCAAATTCCAGAGCCCATTCGAAATAGGGTAATGGCCGAAGTAGCGAGTTCGTCGCAGCGATTGTTGTAAGGGTTGCTGTCATGACCTTTAACCCATTTAAAGGTGACCGTATGTCCTTTAGAGAGCTCCACAAGACGTTGCCATAGCTCGATATTTTTGACGGATTTTTTGGCGGCTGTTCGCCACCCGCGGGCGATCCAATCCTTGACCCATTCACTCATGCCTTGTACAACATACTTGCTGTCGGTATAAAGCGTCACCTCACAGGGTTCTTTGAGGGATTCTAGCCCTTTGATAGCCGCTAGAAGCTCCATTTGATTGTTGGTGGTGAGTTCGACAGCACCGGAGAGTTCTTTTTGATGGCCTTCGTAGAGCATCACAACACCCCAGCCACCCGGACCTGGATTACCACTACAGGCCCCATCACCATAAAGAGTCACTGTTTTCATAAGGTATGAGCAGTATAGCACCCACCACAAAGAATCCATACATAAAAATGCCTGAATTTGTCTATATATAGTATAGAGGGAAAGTCTTTTCATCGGAGGGGAATATGGATCAAGTAATGGTTGGAGAGCAAGCCGAGTCGGGAATATCACCTCGTCATGAACTTGAACTTAAAATAATAAAAATTGGTTCGTTGGTAAATAATATGCGCAAGCGCATTGAGGTCCATGAAGCCCGTCTTTCCAAGCTTTATCATCAAGACGAACAGTCGACTGCCAAAGATAGAATTACTCGGTTAACCCAACGTATTCTTGAGAGCACATAGGAGGAGATGCTATGGAATTAAGTCATCAAGCTAATCTGCAGCGTCTGGTCAATGTTAATACGGATGATATCCAGAAGGTTGTCCTTCAGACAACAACTGAAATTAATAGTGACATTCAACAATCTCAACAACAAAGTCAATTAAAAGACAATGCTGAGATCCGCTCGCCTATTCAACAAATTATTCAGGGAAAAGAAGCCGATGCGAAGAAAGATCTATTAAAAGACTTCATACAGAAGGTCGCAAGTACAGGCTCCGATATTTTGACATCGTCGGATACTGGGCGCAAAGATTCAGGACTTTTGAGTGATCTAAAACTTCTTTTTG
>CAIUCY010000037.1 GCA_903897765.1 uncultured Candidatus Marinamargulisbacteria bacterium
GGTTTTGACAATCCAGAGCCCCCGTCGCTACAGGATTCTGGTCAATTGTTGCTCTGGTGTACATGAAAAAGACCGGACACTAGTGCTCTTAACTTTTTTTTGACTTGTCTTCAGCGATACACTAAGATTAGTGTTTCATGAGAGTCCTTCTAACGGTTTTATTGTCGTTTAGTTTCCTTTTTGCGGCGCCGTTTCATATTGTGACCTCCTTTTATCCGCTTCAAATTATGGCCATCAATGTTGCAAAGGACATTCCTTCCGTTTCTGTAGAGAACTTAACCCCACCGTTAACAGGCTGTTTACATGATTTTTCTTTAACCCCTAAGCAACTTCAATCGCTATCACGTGCCTCTGTCCTTGTTGTTAATGGGTTGGGAATGGAGTCCTTTTTAGATAAAGTGATACGACTTTACCCCAAACTTCCCATTATTGTTCTTACCCAAGGTTTGCCGGTTCTTATTTCAGACGGCCAACCCAATCCACACGTTTGGTTGAGTGTTCCCTTAGCTAAGCGTATGGTCGATCATTTGTCAGATCAATTAGGGCAGCTCGACGCAATCCACCGGGACAACTATAAAAGGAATGCGATCTTATATGAAGGACAATTACAGGCTCTAGATGTTTGGATGAAAAAAGAACTTTCCCCATATCACGGAATATCTGTCATAACGTTTCACGATGCTTTTCCCTATTTTGCCAAAGAATATGGATTTAATGTCGCGGGTGTCATAGAGCGAGAAGCAGGCTCAGAACCCAGTGCAAAAGATAGGGTGGGTTTACGAAAAAAAATAGTAGACGAAAAGGTTCGAGTTGTTTTTGCCGAGCCACAGTATTCCGATAAGATCGCAAGATCGATCATTCGAGGCTCAACGACTCAGCTAGCCGAATTAGATCCTGGTGTGACGGGGCCCGTTAAAGATTCGGCTTACCTTGACATGATGCGGCATAATATTGAGTCGATCCGAAAGGCACTTAAACCATGATGAATCGTACGTGTCGACATCTTTCAACCACACTCGACAAGGTGACGGTCAGTTTATCAGGCAAAGTTGTGTTAAAGGATATCTCCCTTCAAATCGCTTGTGGTGATCTGCTCGCTATTATTGGACCCAATGGTGCCGGAAAGACGACCTTGCTTCGGGCAATACTGGGCGAGATCCCTTTTCAGGGAACGATCAAATTTGAAGCCTTAGGCGAACGGATACGTAAACCCCTCATCGGGTATGTGCCACAGCAGGTCTCTATTGAGAAGGGGACACCGACAAGTGTGGAGGATCTATTGGTCATGGCTATTGGCGGTAGCCCATTTAGTCTTCTATGGCGACCCATGACTCGTCGTCAAGTGATCGAAGCCTTAGATCGAGTACAAGCGGGACATCTACTAAAGGAACGACTCTGTGACTTGTCTGGCGGAGAGTTGCAACGCGTTTTACTAGCTGCCGCGATCACCCCTTTGCCAGATCTGCTTTTGCTTGATGAGCCTGTTTCAGGGGTTGATCCACATGGACTTGCCTTGTTTTATGAACTAGTCAATGAACTGAGACAAAAACGACATTTGTCGATCATTATCGTCACTCACGATCTTGCCGGTATTGCCCCACACGCAGACCGAATGGTTTTAATGAAAGAATCGATATTAGCAGAAGGAACAGCCGAGGAGGTGCTTCGAGATGAGGTGCTTATTCGAACGTTCGGGCCCAAACTGCTCAATGTTGCGACCCTATTGGAGGCTAAAAAATAATGTGGTGGTCGTTTGACTTTATGCAATGGGCGTTCTCGGCTGTTCTGATCATCACGCCCGTTTTGGCACTGTTGGGAACCTTTGTGATCCGACACCATTTGACCTTTTTTAGTGATATTGTAGGGCACTCGTCCTTAACGGGTATCGCTATAGGCATGGCGTTGGGTTTAGCTCAACCGACACCAGCGATGATCGGCCTTGCCCTTGTATTGGCGATTCTAGTGAGTCTACTTCAAAAATGGAGCCGCTCCAGTGTGGACATGTCATTGGGGGTTTTATTTTCCCTAATGACATCATTGGGCGTCGTTTTACTTAGTAGAGGGGGTGGGTTCTCTAAATTTACAGCCTATTTGATCGGTGACATCCTAACCATAACGCCTGATCAGTTGTTCCCCATGTTCATTGTGGGGGTGTGTGTGGTTGTTTTATGGGTTGCTCTGCATAATGCGATCGTTTTAATTAGTATCAATCCCTTACTTGCGCGAAGTCGACGAATCCCTGTTTTTTGGGTCGAAGTGGGGCTTACATCGATGTTAGCTGTCATGGTCACACTCTCGGTACAATGGGTGGGTGTTCTTGTTGTGAATTCTTTGTTGATCCTTCCCGCAGCTACCGCTCGACCGTGGGCCAAGAATGCTCGACAGTATGCTGTTTTCTCTGTATTTCTTGGGTTAACATCCGGCGTGATCGGGTTGATCGGGTCCTTCTATTGGGGAAGTGCAACGGGGGCAACTATTGCCTTAGTGGGGTCATTCTTTTTTGCGTTATCACTTTTGTTAAGAGTTGTAATATAGCTCTTGTAATGTGTCGCCTGTTGGTAAATGTTTGACTTGGAATTTCTTTTCATCTGAAGAGAAAAGAATGTAGGTGGGAGTGGCCTCTTCGTCACGTGGGATGGAGGGAGACCCAGGGTTGATGAGGAGTATGTTCTCTTCAACAACCAGACCTGCAAGGTGTGTGTGACCGGAAATAACGATCAGGGCTTTGTTTTCTTGAGCTAATTTAATAAGGGACTTTCGTGTTTCATAAAGATGTCCATGGGTTAAAATAAAGGTGTCCTTGCCCATTTTCTTTTTATAAAACGAATCGGGTTCAAAGCGACTACTAAAGGATTGAAAATCTGTCATGTTGTCCGTATTCCCTGCGATAAATAGGCAAGGTTTATCCCTATAATTCGATAAGGTTGTGAGGACTTCTTTTGATTCCGCCATAGCCACAGGATCCTTTTTATAGTTATAAAACAGATCGCCGATCCACCAAACCTCGTCAACGGTAGGGAATACGTCTGCCATAAGTTTTTTTAGGGTGATGATCTTTCCGTGGAGATCTGAAACGATCGCTATCTTCATGTTAATTATACTCAATAAGGGAGATGATCGAAGGACAGGAGATCTTTGATCGACCCCCTAAAAAGCCAAGTTCGATCAAAAAAGAAACGGCTTTTATCTGTCCCCCTGCGAGTTTGACCAACTTCTCTACAGCACCCACGGTGCCGCCTGTAGCTAAAAGATCGTCAACAATGACCACTGAATCGTTCGGTTTCAATGCATCCTTGTGGATCTCAAGGACGTCAGTCCCGTACTCCAGCTCGTATTCTAAGGAATAAACGTCATGAGGTAATTTATTGCGTTTTCTGACAGGGACGAAGCGTTTGTTCATTTTGTAAGCAAGTGCGGCACCGAAAATAAATCCTCGTGATTCGATGCCCACCAATACATCAAAAGGGTATGCCGCTAATTTTTTAGCGATCTGATCAATAGCGTTGTGGAAAGCTTCGCTATCGTTTAATAACGGAGTAATGTCTTTAAATTGAATCCCTTTTTTGGGATAATCGGGGATCGTTCTAATAAAAGATTCTAGCAACATCCCTTTATTATAGACACGACGATGATATAATAAAAGCACCGTAATGAAATTTTTCGACCCTCCTTCACATTATCAGTATTTAGAGAGTCACCTCCTGCCGATCCTTCTCCAAAAACAAACCATCAATATTTGGTCGGCAGCTTGTTCAACGGGTGTGGAGGCTTACTCTTTAAGTCTACAGCTTGATCAACACCCCCATGTGAACATTATCGGATCAGATCGTTCTCGATCAAAGCTCGAACATGCCATTAAAGGGGTTTATAGCCAAGAAGACATTGAAGGTGTTCCCGATGCAATACTACAAACGTCCTTTAGAAAAGGGGTTGGTGATTTAACTGGGCAATATCGAGTACACGATTTCTTGAGGAAATCGGTTCAATTCTATACCCATGACTTGCAGAATCCGTTTATGGTTCCTCTTAAGTTTGACGTTA
>CAIUCY010000038.1 GCA_903897765.1 uncultured Candidatus Marinamargulisbacteria bacterium
CCGATTTTCATTTTTTGCCATGCCTCTTGGTCAGGTTTTATATGATAGATCGATACCCTCCATGGTCAGATTTTAGATGATTTGATTCGCTCATTTGATTTGACAGCCCTATTTTGCAATTATAACGATATGCCCACCATGGTTCTCTCGAGAAAAACAAAAGGCATCGCCCCCATTATCCACGAGATTTCTCACTACTTAGAATCACGAATACAACAAGACGAAACCGCATTGCTTAGTAACGGGTATATTCCCCATCCTTCTATAATGACCCATGATACGATTGGCGTATTTGCCGAAGCTAATAAATATATCGCGGCTGTGGAGCTTAACCAAGGCCCAGAATGAACTCTTATTACTTCTCGTATTTTCAAATTCTTGGAGTGATGTTGGGTTGTTGATAAAAATTGATTAGCATCGCAATAAATCGTATGCAAAGGAAATAGACAAGGTCTCTGCGTTGCGGATACTTCCTCGGCCTAATTCTAGCGTAGCTACGAAAACGGCAAGATAAAGATAATTACAAGCTAGCGTTGTTCGGTCTTAACGTACTTAAAATTCCGAATTCAACGGTGCCATCAATTGGGACATTTACCCGCCCATTAAATTCCTACTGCCGATTTTGTCCGCTTATGCAACGAGCATCATTGTCTTGTCTGAATATCAAATCAATTCTAAAAATTCGATAATATCCAGATAATAGCTGGGAAAATTACAAATAAATATTTCCTGTAGAGCTTGAAATCACAGGGCATTTTTAAATACTGCTGCCGATTTTGTCCGCTTATGCAGCGACACCCTAAGTTCTTCGCGTACAGCGATCCCGCGCATTCGTTTTTCAATCCATGCATCGGGATAGCCCTTGGCTTTATAGAGAGCTTTGGTTCGTTTGGTTGCTAACTCTGGGTCTTCGATTTCTTGAACCCGTTCGTAGCCAACTTTGGCTAGCCATCTCTTAAATGGCTCGGCTTTAGGCGAGGGGATGGATTGGATAATGCGAAAAAGTCCCTCAGTGTTGGCGCAATCGGTAGAATATTTTTTGCCATCGGTTGATTCTAACTTGAGTTGTCGACAAAATGTCGACAACTCAGCAGCATCTTCTTCTTCAACCCTTGTTTTCATCTTGAACCAGTAATCACGGGGATTAGTGCTATCAGTCAAAACTGAAACGACATCGACAACCGAAAACCACCATTCGCATTCCCCTTTGCCATGATATAATTTCCCCACCATGACCCTTCTTGAAGAGATCCATAAACGCCGAACCTTTGCCATTATCAGCCATCCCGATGCGGGGAAAACGACGATAACGGAGAAACTGCTTCTATTCGGCGGAGCGATTCAGCAAGCAGGGGCGATAAAAGCCAAGAAAACCGCTAAATTTACCACCTCGGACTGGATGGAGCTTGAAAAACAAAGAGGCGTTTCCGTTGCCACGTCTGTCATGTGTTTTGAGTATAAAGACATGATCGTTAATATCTTAGACACACCCGGGCATGCCGATTTTTCCGAAGATACCTATCGAACGCTGACCGCGGTTGACTCGGTCTTGATGGTCATTGACTCGGTCAAAGGCGTAGAAGAACGCACCAAAAAGTTAATGGATGTATGTCGACAACGAGACATCCCTGTTATCACCTTTATCAATAAACTCGACAGAGAAGGACAGAACCCTTTTGATCTACTCGATGATATCGAGAAAAGCCTGAACATTGTGGCGATCCCGCTTAGTTGGCCTATTAGCATGGGAAAAACCTTTAAGGGCGTCTATGATTTGGATAAGAAAATTTTTAATTCGTTCAAAAAAAACGAAGACGGCACGTTTATTAGCACGGCGATAAGCGATATCCATGATGATGGCTTTGTTGCTCAGATCGGTGACGATCTTGCCCTTCGACTTTATGAGGACCTTGAAATGGTGCAGGGCGTTTTGCCGGCTTTTGACCATGCGGCTTATCTGAAAGGCTCGATGACCCCTGTTTTTTTTGGGAGTGCCATTAATAACTTTGGTGTGGTCAATCTCTTAGAATCTTTACTGGAACTTTCGCCTTCGCCCCAACCGCGACAAACCCTCGAACGCCGTGTTGAGGCAACCGAACCCAAGATGAGTGGATTTGTCTTCAAGATCCATGCGAATATGGATCCCAAACATCGTGACCGGATCGCCTTTATGCGTATTTGTTCGGGGACGTTCATTCGTGGAATGAAAGTTAAGCAGGTTCGAGAGGATCGCGAGTTTAAAGTAGCCAACCCGTTAACCTTTATGGCGCAGACCCGAACCGTTATGGAAGAGGCTTTTCCCGGTGATATCATTGGGATACATGATACGGGAGCCATTAAGATCGGTGACACCTTTACAGAAGGTGAAATGCTCACTTTTACAGGTATACCTAGTTTCTCTCCGGAGATTTTTCGTAAGGTCATCAATCGTGACCCGATGAAATCCAAACAACTCAACACCGGTCTTCGACAATTGCTTGAAGAAGGGGTTATTCAATTGTTTAAGACTGTCCTCGATAATCAATTGATCCTTGGGGCCGTTGGGGTCTTACAATTCGATGTGGTTCAGTTCCGGTTAGAGAATGAATACAGCGCCAAATGCGAATATCAACCTTTTGATCTGGCTTTTGCCTATTGGATTGGAAGCGAGGATCGTAACGCGCTTATTGCCTTTCAAGCCGAGAACAAAAGCAAACTCGCGAAGGACGCCGAAGATAAAACCGTCTGCTTTTTCAAGGGCCAATGGGAACTTCATCATATTCAAAAGAACCACCCCCATATCCATTTTTACAAAACAAGCGAGTGTAAACCGCAGGATCTAGTAGGGTAAAGAATCTCCTTTCACAATTATTATCAAGACATATTTGCATATTTTCATGGAGTTTTTCTCTCTTGATAAACGGGGCAAACTTATAGATGAGACAAAAAAATAAAGGTTCTCAGTTTCACCCGCCTAAATAGGCTTTTTTGATCTCCGGATCCGTTAGAAGGGCCGAACTTTCATCGGATAGAACGATCTTTCCATTTTCCATGACATAACCTCGATGGCTGTGACGCAGTGCAATATGGGTATTTTGCTCAACGAGTAGGATCATAACCCCGTCTTCTTTATTGATCTCTGAGATAATGTCCATCACCTGTTTGACCATAATAGGGGCGAGTCCCAATCCTGGCTCATCAAGGAGTAAAAGACGAGGACTGGCCATGAGGGTCCGAGCAATGGCTAACATTTGCTGTTCGCCTCCAGACAAAGAACCGGCTTTTTGCTCGCGTCGTTCAAAAAGGATGGGGAAACGGTCGAACATTTTCTTTTTTTGCTGATGGATCTTGTATTGATCTCGAAGACTATACGCGCCCATATCAATATTTTCGACAACGGTCATATCCGAAAAGATCCCTCGTCCTTCAGGCACGAGCCCGACCCCTTTTTCGATCATACGGTGTGTGGGAACTTGCTCAAAAGAGGTCGATCGGATCGGCTTGTCATCGAGAAGGATATCCCCTTTCGATAGGTTTTCTAGCCCAACGATAGCCCGAAGCAGGGTGGTTTTCCCTGCACCATTGGCTCCAATGAGCGAGACGATCTCGTGAGGTTTGATCAACAGCGTGACATCCTTAAGAGCCTGTAACTTCCCATAGTGAACCGAAATATGTTTAACGAGTAGCATGGTCGTCCTTCCCTAAATACGCTTCGATAACAAGTGGATTAGTCCGAACCTGTTTGGGTGTGCCTTGTCCGATCATTTGCCCAAAATTAAGAACGGTTATTTGTTCACATACATTCATGATCAAATGCATATCATGTTCAATAATAACAATAGAGAGGCCTTCATCACGAAAATCTCGAAGGGTCGTCATCAGTTGTTCGGTCTCTGTCCGATTTAGCCCAGCAGCCGGTTCATCTAAAAAAAGGAGGGTAGGTTCTGTCGCCATAGCACGCGCAAGTTCAAGACGTTTTTGAAGGCCATAGGGGAGATCTTGAGCCCGTTCATCACGATGAGTCCATAATCCCAGTCGCTCTAGCCAGTGCCCCGCAGCGATCTGGATTTTTTTCTCCTCATCATTGATACGGAGAAGACTGAGGAGTGTGCTAAAGGATGACGTATGATGTCGAGCGACCATCACATTCTCAAACACCGTCATATCACGAAATAATCGAAGGTTTTGGAATGTTCTTGCGATCCCAAGACGGTTGATACGTGGAGGTGAAAACCCTGTTATATCACGATCATTAAAAAAAACCCGTCCCCCTGTGGGTGAGTCTAAACCTGTAATACAATTGAAACTTGTGGTTTTACCAGCCCCATTTGGACCGATTAGCCCCGTAATGATACCTTTGTTGATCTGCAAATTAAGATCATTAACCGCAACGATACCTCCAAAGCTTCGAGATAATCCTTGTGTTGAAAGGAGTGTCGTCATGAGTTCCTTTTACTTACTGGTCGTCCCAGCAAGCCTTCAGGTCGGTAGATCATGAGGATGACAAGGATGAGTCCGAACAGTATCTGATCCAATTGGGCAGGGATAAGGACGGAAAAACCCAAAAGCCTTGGCAACTCAGAGATAATGACGATCACCATGGTACCGACAAGGGCCGCAAAATAATTTCCTAATCCACCTAGAACGACCATACAAAGCACCATGATCGATAACATGAAATCAAAAGATTGAGGGATGACCGAGCCGTTATAGATTGCCCAAAGCATCCCTGCTAAAGCCGAGATCGCAGCTCCTATCATAAAGGCGACCACTTTATAAAGGGTCGTATTCAGACCAAGACTCGATGCGGCTACTTCATCCTCACGTATCGCTTCAAGCGCACGACCAAAACGAGAGCGTTGAAGCCGAAATAACCCCCATAATATCACGCCCACGAACCCCCAAACAAAGATCAGATACACGGATTTATCATAAGGAGATATCAGTATCCGCCCTAGTTGTACTGAGGGGATATGGGTTATTCCCATTGGTCCCCCTGTAAATTTATCAGCGTTCAGTAAGACGTTTTTAACGATCTCACCAAACCCAAGGGAGGCGATAGCCAAATAATCCCCTTTAAGACGTAAGGTAGGTAGACCTATCATTGCTCCGAATAAACTTCCCATAAACACGACGATGACGATCAATTCTGCCAAGGGCAAGGGATGATGACTTGTAAGAATGATCGCGGTTGTGTATGCCCCGATAGCCATAAAGGCAGCTTGGCAAAGAGATAATAACCCAGTCATCCCCGTGATGAGGTTCTGCCCCAGAGCTAGAAGGGCGTATATTCCAAAATAGATGCCGATCAGCAGAACCAGTGAGATCATATTTTTTCTCGCTTATTGGAACCCAATATCCCCGAAGGGCGCCAGAGTAAAATAATAATAAGTAGCACGAAAGCGACGGAGTCCTTGTACCCAACCGGTATCCCTAATACCGCAACGCCATAGGTTTCTAAAACGCCGAGTAGTATCCCCCCAAGCATTGCCCCAGAGATATTTCCGATCCCTCCGATAACGGCAGCAATAAAAGCTTTTAATCCGATCAAACTGCCCAAAGTTGGATAAACTTTGTAGTCAAGTGAAACAAGTATGCCCGCAACGGCTCCTAAAGCAGAACCCAAAATGAATGTAAATCGGATAATTCGATCCGTATCTATCCCCATCAGTTGTGCGACCATTGGTTTTTCGCTCACCGCCCTCATGGCCTTTCCTGTTCGGGTCATCTTTATAAAAAAATGCAAAAGAACCATCATCGTTAATGAGGTAAGAAGGATCAACCCTTGATACGGCGTAACGACAAGATTACCCCAGTGTATCGGCGTATTATTGAACGGCATTTCAAAACGTTGTGATTTTGTTCCGAAGATCAATGCTGCAGTGTTCGAAAGGATCACAGATAGACCAATGGCGCTTAGAAGAGGTGCTAATCGGGGGGCATGTCGAAGTGGTCGATAGGCTACACGTTCGATAAGGACAGCAAGAAGTGCACTGGAAGCCATACCAGCAAGGATCGCGATAATAAAGGCGATCGAAGGCTCGATAAATGTTCGCAGAAAGTTAAATACAATAAGAGCAATGTAGGTGCCGATCATCAACACATCGCCATGCGCGAAGTTGATGAATTTTAAAACCCCATAAACAAGGGTATAACCAAGGGCGACTAGCGCATAGATACTCCCGACGGTAAAACCATTGAGGAGATGCTGAAGCATGGTTTAGTTACTCGACCACTTCAAGGAGTTGCCCATCTTTTATCAGGTAAATACCTTGCTGAACGAACTCTTTATGATCAGCTTGAAAGATACCTACATTTTTCAAAACGTCTCGGTTAGATAAAAAGGTTATTTTACCTGACACCCCTTGATAATCTTCGAGATCAGCCACGTAGTTGCGGATCTTGGCTGGATTCAGGTTAGCTGATCTCTGATCATCAGGCGATGCTTCGTTATAAACAAATTGCATCGCATCCATTAAAATATTGGCCGCGTCGTAGCTGTTTAAGCTAAATGAATCAGGCTTTTGTTTGAAACGTTTCAGGTATTTTGCCTCAAATTCCTTTTTCTTTGCATTTCCAAGACTCGATTCATCGGGTGAATTGCTAAAGATCACCCCATTCGCCAGATCTCCTGCCAAGTCGAATATTTCAGGATTAGAGAACCCGTCAGCCGCTAACCAATGTGTTTTTATCCCCATGTCTTTTGCTTGTTGAAGAATTTGTGCCATTTCGTTCACATAACCAGGGATAAAAATCGCCTCAGGTTGTTTAGCCCATAATTTTGTAAGTTGGGTTTTGAAATCTTTATCTCCTTGCAACCCTGATTCCATCGCAATGATCTTCCCGCCATCTGATTCGAACTGAGTTTTAAAATCATCTGCGAGGCCTTGGCTATAATCGTTTTTTAAATTCAAGATCGCTATCTTGGAATAGCCAAGTTTCTCTTTGACATATTTCGCAAAAACCTTGGCTTGTGATTCATCGCTTAGTACATTTCTAAAAATATACTTACCAAGTGAAGTGAGTAATTTATGAGTTGAAGACGGACTGATCATCACGACTTGTGCTTGCTCACATTTGGGCGCTATGGCTAAAGAACAACTACTAAACACCGCACCTACTAAGCCCACGATATGATCAACATTGATCAGTTTTTCAATGGCAAGATTTGCTTTATCGACTTTTCCTTCATCGTCTTCGGCGATCATTCGAAGCTTAATTTGACCACCAATACCACCTAATTCATTGCGTTCATCTATGGCTATTTGAACGGCTTGAGACATAAGCTTGCCATAATTGGCTGAATCGCCTGTCATCGGACCTGAAAACCCAATATTAAGGGTCACCTCTTGTTTTTTACAGGATACCAATAACAAAACGAGAAAAATACAAAAAAAGGAATAGGTTAGTTTTCTAATCACGATGCTACCTCCCAAAGGAAAATATAGTAGTGATTATACGAAAAAGTCAGCAGAACGAATAGCACATCCTTTTGCTTTCTAGAACATAGCCTTCAAGTTATAATGTTGAGACACGTATTTATAAGTCGAGGAGGCAATAATGGCGGATGAAATTAATAAAGTGATCTACTCGATGATCCGAGTCAGCAAATTCTACGACAAGAAACCCGTACTTAAAGATATTAACTTATCTTATTTTTATGGCGCCAAAATAGGGGTTTTGGGGCTGAATGGATCTGGAAAAAGTTCTTTACTACGAATTCTATCGGGTGTTGATCAAAATTTTGATGGACATACGACACTAGCTCCGGGCTTTACCATTGGCTATCTTGAACAGGAACCTACTCTTGATGATTCGAAGACGGTAAAAGAAGTGGTCGAAGAGGGGATGCAAGAACTCGTCGACCTGATGAAAGAATACAATGCCATCAACGAAAAATTTGGTGAATCCATGAGCGATGATGAAATGGATAAATTATTAGCTCGACAAGGTATTGTTCAAGAAAAACTCGACCATCTCGATGGATGGGATCTGGATAGCCGTCTTGAAATGGCCATGGATGCGCTTCGATGTCCGCCTAGTGACACCCCAGTTAATATCATATCGGGAGGCGAAAGACGTCGAGTTGCTTTGTGCCGATTATTGCTTAAAAAACCCGATATTCTTCTTCTTGATGAACCAACCAATCATTTAGATGCTGAATCGGTTGCATGGCTTGAAGAACACCTTCGCCGATACGAGGGAACGATCATCGCTGTTACGCATGACCGATATTTTCTCGATAACGTAGCCGGTTGGATATTAGAACTAGATCGAGGAGAGGGGATACCTTGGAAGGGGAATTACACCAGTTGGCTTGAACAAAAACAAAATAGACTCC
>CAIUCY010000039.1 GCA_903897765.1 uncultured Candidatus Marinamargulisbacteria bacterium
GCTCTAACCAACTGAGCTACATCCACCATTAGGTACTCTCCCTACATTGATCTTCGTTTTTACTTCATCTCGCTCACTTACTGGCAGTAAGCTACGCTCGATTCAGTTTTACAGAAACCCAATTCGGTTCGAGTCTTTATTTTGCACGCTTTCTATCGTCCGACCGGTTTGCCAGCAAATCCACCTTGGGCGGAGTAGACTGGTGCGCCTGAAACGATTCGAACGTTCGGCCTACGGCTTAGAAGGCCGTTGCTCTATCCAACTGAGCTACAGGCGCCCGTGCGTTGCTGAGCAATTCTATCATAGGTTTTGAGGTTTATAAACGGTTGACTTTGCTAATTGGAGAAGTTTGCTACATGCCCTTATGTTTAAATGTGAGGTAATATGATCGAATGATCACTCACTTAAAGCATACGTTTCGGTCTCTAAAATATCGAAATTATCGTCTCTTTTTCTTCGGACAAAGTATTTCGCTTATTGGAACATGGATGCAGCAAATTGCCATGATATGGCTTGTATATCGTTTAACGAATTCCGTATTTTTATTAGGCTTCTATGGCTTCTGCAGCCAAATCCCTATGTTTGTATTGGCCCCTTTTACTGGGGTTATTTCGGATAGGTACAATCGCTATTTTATTATGATCGGCACACAAATATCGTCTTTACTTCAGGCATTGATACTTGCGATCCTTTTCTATACAGGCACGATTCAGATTTGGCATCTTTTTGTCGCAGGAATTTATTTGGGGTGTGTGAATGCGTTAGACATACCTGCACGCCAGTCATTTGTTATTGATATGATCGAGGAAAGAAAGGACTTGGGGAATGCCATAGCGATCAATTCATCTATGGTAAATGGTGCGCGGTTGTTGGGTCCCGCAATCGCGGGGATATTAATAGCCACAACGGGTGAGGGTGCTTGTTTCCTTCTAAATACCCTTAGTTATTTTTTCGTCATTTCGTCGTTATTGATGATGAGCGTTACCCCCAGAGAAATGCAGACACGTCATAGCCATATATTCCAAGGCTTGAAGGAAGGGTTTTCCTATACATTTGGGTTTGTCCCCATTCGATATATCATTCTTCTTCTTGGGTTAGTTAGTTTGATGGGAATGCCCTATACTATACTTATGCCGGTCTTTGCGACACAGATCTTGCATGGCGGACCTCACACCTTCGGATTTTTAATGGGTTCACTAGGGTTAGGGGCATTTATCGGTGCACTTTATCTTGCTGGCAGGAAAAATGTTTTGGGGTTGCTCAAGGTTATTCCAATAGCAGCTGCTACTTTCGGGTTGGGGTTGATCGCGTTTGCGCTGTCTCGGCTCTTTTATTTATCCCTTGTGTTACTGCTATTTGTTGGGTTAGGCATGATCATAGAACTGGCCGCGAGTAACACCATCATTCAGACGTTGGTTGACGATAACAAGCGGGGTAGGGTGATGAGCATTTATACAATGGCCTTTATGGGAACCGCTCCTTTTGGAAGTTTATTGACAGGGAAAGTCGCGAGTATGCTAGGAGCTCCTAATACATTGATATTCGGCGGTATCTTGTGTATTGTTGGTTCCGTTTTCTTTTGGTCTAAACTTTCAGAGATAAGAAGAATTGTTCGCCCGATTTATGTTAAACTTGGGATTATACCGGAGGGATAATAATGGATAATTTACTGTCACAATGGATGTTCTTAATACCAGTGATCCCGTTGATCATCGTTCTATTCTTTTGCGTATCTATGGGCGTATATTTTTTGCCGACTATTCTCGTAATTCGTAAAAGGGATTTTATGGCCATATTCCTGTTAAATCTATTCCTAGGTTGGACGTTTGTTGGATGGATCGTTTGTTTCGTGTTAGCCATGACCTCGGGGAACGACACCCCCGATCCAACTAAAAAATGTCCGTATTGTGCTGAAACCATAAAGCTTGATGCTAAACTTTGCCGGTTTTGTCATACAGACCTTGAAAAGAAAATGGTTGAGCCAGACCCAGTGATCATTGATGAAAAGGAACCCCTGCCGGATAAAGAGGACATTGATCGTTGGAATCCTGCCAATAACAAAGAAAAGGGACAGTGATAGAGCTGATCCTTCTTATTATCGCTGCGGCATTGTTTGACAGTATTTCTACCATGCAGCAGATACTCATCTTTATCTGGTTGTTATCAACCCAAAAACCGATACGCAATGCATTGTGGTTTTTGATCGGATTATCGTCGGCATATATGCTTTGTGGCTACTACGGATATTTGGCACTCC
>CAIUCY010000040.1 GCA_903897765.1 uncultured Candidatus Marinamargulisbacteria bacterium
CATTATTAAGAACTCCAATGACTTTGGCAGCATCGATCGTAATGAGTTTGCCGTCGGGAACGGAGGCGTCCTTGATGCCTGAGCCGTCGATATAAAGTGCGACATTGGCGGTTGATGCGACATTATTAAGAACTCCGATGACTTTGGCAGCATCGATGGAAATGATCTTACCATTAGTAATAGAAGCGTCCTTGATCGCCGAGTTATCTATATTAAGCGCGACATTAGCCGTTAGGGAGTTTTTGGAAAAAAGACTATACATATAGGCTGTTAGTGGGAGAGGAGTTGAGGATCGTTCCCCATTTACGCTCATGACTAAATAGAGCGAGGGATAATAGACGAAGCCTGGCAAGATTTCTTTTGTACTGCCCAAAAGAACGCTGAACTTTCCATTGTCAACGGGCTGACCGAGAAATTCTTCAAACCAAAGAATTGTATTACTAGAGGGACTTGCGACTAGGCTGAAGGTGAAGTTTTGCGGGCCTGAAAGAGGAGTCCCTGCTGCATCATATACCATTCCTGAATAAGGAATCGTTTGAAACGTGTCGACGGCCCAAAGGTTAGACATCGCTAGCGTGAAAGCAAGAAGGACTCTTATTAACAAAGCTTTCTTCCCCATAGATTTAATGATAAGTTGTTTAGTTTTAAATGGAAAGAGAAAGTTGAAATATTTCATTATTTATTTGACGTTCTTTTTAATTTTAATGGGTTGGGGCATGTTTGTGAGTATGTTTGAGGTAGGATCTGTAGGAAGGGTCAGAGTTGCGTCCGTAAAATATACATAGGAACCATTGTTCATTTCACTAGGGATCATTGCGACCCCCGCCCCAAAAACGTTAAAGTCCATATCCGCCCCAAAAGCAATGTAGGTTTCTTTGGCTTGTATCGTATCTTTGCCAACTAAACCACTTAGAGTAATTCCGAAAAGTGAAACACTGGCTCCGGCATTAAAAATAAAATGGTCAACCCCATCTGAGAAGGCGTCATAATAAGCGGTGCTTAACGACCATGTCCAAAGGGGGTGGAAAACCGTGCACCCGAGCACAAAGGTTGTTGGAAGGTACTCACTTCGCCCCGAAGACCAGTTCACTTCGTTCAATAATGGAAGCGCATTAACAACATAGGTGCTGACGAGTACATTTTTCATTGGCTTAAAATAGGTTCCAATATTTGCGTTTATTCCAAGAGAGTTGTTGGTATCAAGCCCTCCCGTGTAAACTTTTAGAGCAATCCCAATGGGAGCTTTAAATAATTTAAAGGAGGTTGCTCCCGTAATAAGGGTGTTGGCATTTTGAATTTGAGGACCTTTTTGAACAACCCCATTACTATCAAGATAAGTCGAGGGGACATCCGCTACGTCTATGTTTGCCACACCCAACATAAGTGGGCCGATCGGAGTTTGTACAAGACCCGCTAGGTTAATATATCGGATGTCGTTATCGGATAAATAGGAGAATCGACATTGGTTAACATTATACAAATCGAGAAGGGCAGGATTGAAATAACCCGAAGAAGCACCATCAGGGTTTGATGGGAACGCCCCGCCGGTACTCATGGCTTTTGGGGAAATCCCTCGTTGAATGGGATCAAAATACATCGACGAAAAACTAAAGGCGACGCACAACCATAATACAAGGATTTGTTTTTTCATTCGTTACCTACTTATGGCCAGTTTCGTTTTTCCGAGCAACTTGTTCTTTGCCGCATCAAACAAGAGGATAAAATATATACCATTTGATAGCTCGGTGCCATTGGTTGCAGTCAATTTTATGGGGAGTTTATTGTATCCGAGAAGGCCTCCCATTGTGTTATTTGTTGCCAAAACTCGTTTTACCTCTCGACCCAATAAGGAATAGATACGGACTTCTACATCTATGGGGCCCGATAGCAAATAGGCCAAGACAATATTTCCGTTTATGGCTGGATTGGGGTAAGGTAGGATGTCCCCAATGACTGCGGGTTCGACAGTAAGTAAGTTAGGACTAATGACTTGGTCAAGTCCGAGTCGATAATGAGCAAACTTGAAGGTTCGATCCGTTGGGTAAAGTGCGCCAAACGCTCTAGTCTCAAGGCGGAAAGTTGTACCGGAGGAGAAAAATGGAAACAGATTCGGTGTCAGCGTGTAAGGCCCTAAAGCCCCTAATGTCAAAGCTGAAAATATTAAGATAAGTCCCCCATACCACTTGAACATAATTTTATTCTAACATAATTTGACGAGGTTTCTAGAGAAACACGGTTTGTGAAGGGCATGGTATGTGTTAAACTTGAAATATGCTTTATCGAAAATTTGGTAAGACAAATGAAAAGGTGTCTATTCTTGGGTTTGGATGCATGCGACTTCCCTTACTTCCAGGCGGCGATTCCTCTAAGATCGATGAGGAATTAGCGACCAAGCTGGTTCGCTATGCCATTGATGAAGGGGTTAATTATATCGATACGGCTTATCCTTACCATGGGGTGGGGATGGGGTCTGCGGGTCAAAGTGAACCTTTTGTCGGCAGGGCTCTGCGGGATGGATATCGACAAAAAGTTAAGATCGCGACAAAACTTCCTAGCTGGTTGATCCATGCTCCGGAAGACATGGATAAATATTTAAATGAACAATTAGCGCGTTTGCAAACGGATTCGATCGACTTCTATCTAGTCCATTCCCTGAATGCGACCTTATGGAAAAACGTCAAAGAAGCCGGTGTCATTTCGTTTTTAGATCGTGCCATTCGTGATGGTCGCATCAAGTATGCTGGGTTTTCCTTTCATGAAAAGCATGAACATTTTAATGAGATCGTGGATGCGTATGATTGGTCATTTTGTCAGATCCAGTATAATTACATGGATGAAGTCTATCAGGCTGGGAAAAAGGGATTGCTCTATGCCGCGAAAAAGGGGCTAGGGGTAACGATAATGGAACCCCTTCGAGGGGGGAAACTGGTTTCCAATCTTCCACTGGCGGTGCAAGGGGTGTTCGAACAAGCCGAGATAAAAAGAACCCCTGCCGAATGGGCGCTGAGATGGGTCTGGGATCATCCCGAGGTCTCTGTTGTGTTAAGTGGAATGAATTGCATGGAACAGGTCGTCGAAAATATTAAGGTGGCTTCGACGGCAGCAGATAGCTCGCTTACGGTGAGTGAAAAGCAGGTGATTGAACAGACCAAGTCTATTTTTCAGCAAAGAACCAAAGTTAATTGTACGGCCTGTGGCTATTGTATGCCTTGTCCAACAGGGGTCAATATTCCCGGATGTTTTAGTCTATACAATAATTTTTATATGTTCGGTCGGGAAGAATTTTATGGGATGCTACAACCCCAACAACGCGCCTCGAATTGTATCGAATGTGGCCTATGTGAAACGCATTGTCCTCAGTCCATACCCATAAGGCAGGAACTCAAAAACGTAAAAGCGATCTTTGAACCAGACAAGTAAATAGGAGAATATCATGTCATTACAAGCTATTTTAGACGTTCCCTTTATTCCGGCGAAACGTTTGTTGAGCGATATAAAATTGTATTTGTTTTGGGTTGTATTCACCCTTGGAAATCTGATATTCCCGATGGTCGTCCATACCATTCCTCAGGGGGGAATGATCTTTTTGCCCCTTTTCTTTTTTACCCTTGTTGCGGCCTATAGTGAGGGACTATTGTTGGGGGTATTGGTTGCTATCGCTTCACCACTGATCAATCATGCCCTTACGGGAATGCCTATGTTGGTTATGCTCCCGAGCGTGTTATTTAAGTCGATCTTTATCGCGGTCGTTGCGTCGAGTGTGGCTCATTATTTGAAGAAAATAAGTTTGCCCGCGATCATTTTTATGGTTGTGGCTATGCAGGTTTTGGGAGGTCTTTTTGATTATGTTATGACGGGCAACCTTGAAAGAGCCATCGGTTCACTGAAAATGGGTGTGCCTGGTATGATCATCATGGCCGTTGGAGGCTACGTGCTCCTGCGTATCATAGCCAAAATACGTGAATAAACTCCCCGATGGGGTCACACTTCAACTTTATTTTAGTCCGGTAGGGGCAACGTGTGGCGATCAGGATGTTCTCTTTTCTAGTTCGAAAAAATGGCTGCATCCCCTTTTTGAACTTGAAGTGTTTTTAGCCTCACATTCAGTGGGGGAGAGCCATGATTTGCTTCTTCGGGATACGATTGTCGGACGTGCCGCAGCATTCCTTATTCTTCGAATGCGACTACGTAGGGTTGAAACCGACCTCGTTAGTCGTAGGGCTATTGCGCTACTAAAAGAGCATTCTATTGAGTTTGAAGCTACACTTACTGTTGATGCGATCGACTGCATGACCGAAGAACTTCTTAAAGATATTTCCGATCCGGTGACCGCCTATGCTATTCTTTCGGAACGACGGTCAAAGGCTAACTTGGCGGTGCGTTGATGTCCTTTATTTGGTCTGAAAATATTGTTCGATCCCAAACAAGTCGTAGGGGGCCGTTCTAAAATTAGCATGAAATGCTGAAACCATAAGAGCCATGAAGGTGAGGTATCCAAAGACGATCAAACGTCCCAATATCAATGAGGGAGAATATCTGGGATTAATTAGAACTCGAATAATAAAATCTAAGAGAAACGCAATAATGGAAAATTTGAACAAAATGAAATTCTCTTTAAAGCTGACGAACATAACTGATGTAAACAGCATTAAAAACCAAAGTCCAGCAGCGGCTCTAATTTCTCGTTCATTCAATACCGGAATGTTGTAACCGTCTACGTTCTCTCCAAATCGAAATATCGCTTTCATTGTTGCCTCCTTTATGGGATTTAATATTACTTAATTATAAGCTTATTTTAATAAATTGTGATCCAATGAAGACTGCGGAATTTTTGGGGATTTATATCAATCTTCTTCATGGATCACTTGGCCTTGGTGGTTCCGCAGAGCGCTTCCTTAAATATCCCTAGCTATTAATAAATTCGGTAGTAAAATTAACGTGTTAGGGATGAAGATCAATAAAGGAGGCATGAAATGAAAACGAACGCCGGTCTTTGGATAGATCATCAAAATACAGTTATATTTAGAGTTCTGGGAGAGCAAGAAACGATTCAAAATATTGACTCGGGTATATCGCGTGAGCAACATGAACCATTCGAAAATGGGGCTCGAAGACCCTCGGCGAATAGGTCAAATATTGTCGGTTCAGCGGTTCCGAATTCTGAGGGGAAACATGAGCATCGCTTTGAGAATAAACTACACAAGTATTACCAAGAGGTTGTCTCTGCTATTAAGGATGTCGATGAACTCTATGTTTTTGGTCCTGGTGAAGCAAAAACAGAGCTAGAAACAGAGATTAAAAAAGCCAAGATCTTATCACTAACACTTAAGAAGGTTGAAGCTGTGGATAAAATGACCGAAGGACAAATTAAGGCGAAGGTAAAGCAGTATTTCAAAGATCGAATTGCCTGAAACTTCTGCCATGATTCAATTTTCTTGCTTTTTTTCAAGAGAAAGTGGATATAGAATAATGATCAATAATCCCCCCTTATGATGAAAATCGACACATCAACTTTTCAGCTTCCTTTGGGAGAAACGGTCAATCTCAAAAAGTGGCCAACCGATGTGACGTTATTCTATAAGTCCAAAGAGCATTATAAAGAACTCCTCGATGCGCAGATCAAGGCGCTCAGCACTCAACAAAATCTTCTCTATGCTTCAAGCCAGTTCTCTTTATTACTTGTTATTCAGGGTATGGATGCTGCGGGCAAGGATGGGCTTATCAAGCACGTCATGTCTGGTGTGAATCCCCAGGGTTGTCAGGTTTTTAGCTTCAAAGAGCCAAGCGCCGAGGAATTGAGACATGATTTTCTGTGGCGAACGATCTGTCGCCTACCCGAACGTGGGCGGTTCGGAATTTTTAATCGTTCTTATTACGAGGATGTGCTCATCGTTCGAGTCCATCCCGAAATGTTAAGCAGACAAGGGCTTTCGCAAGAGCTCCTAGATGAAAA
>CAIUCY010000041.1 GCA_903897765.1 uncultured Candidatus Marinamargulisbacteria bacterium
GATCCAAATTAACCCCGAGGCTCTCCTTGCTTACAAAATATCCATCAATGACGTGGTTTCTGCCATCAAAGCCTCGAATCAATCCATGGGTGCTAGACTTTTAGAAATGAACGGCAAGGAATACATGGTCACTATCGGTGGGTACTTCAAATCGCGAGATGATATTAATAATGTGGTTCTTCGCGCTAATGAAAACGGGGTTTCTATTCGGGTTAAAGATGTGGCTCGCGTTACCCTAGGACCGGATATTCGCCGAGGCATCGCCGAATTAAACGGTACCGGTGAAGCTGTCGGAGGCGTTGTGATCATGCGCAATAAGGAAAACGCTCTCCATGTGATCGAACGGGTCAAAGAACGTTTAAGATCCGTTCAGTTGCCACCCGGTGTAAAGATCCAAACCACCTATGACCGCTCTGACCTCATCAAAAAGGCGATCCATACCCTTCAAAAGGAACTGGTTCAACAAATCCTTATAGTCAGCCTAGTGATCTTGATATTTTTGCTTCATTTTCCCTCAGCCATTATCCCGATCATTATGCTGCCTATTGCGGTCGTTCTGTCCTTTATTCCCATGTTTTTCTTAAAGATTACCTCGAATGTCATGAGTTTGGGTGGCATTGCTATCGCGATAGGTGTCATGGTTGATGCGTCGATTGTTGTCGTTGAAAACACACACAAACGACTCGCCCAATGGCAGGCAAATGGTAAAAAGGAACCCAAAAAAGACATCTTGCTTCGTGCTGTGATCGAGGTTGGTCGTCCGTCATTCTTTTCTTTATTGGTTGTGTCAGTCGCATTCCTCCCAATCTTTACTTTAACAGGTGTAGAAGGCAGACTCTTCACCCCTCTCGCCGTAACCAAGACCCTAGCCATGCTCTTTGCCGCCATACTTGCTATTACCTTGGCCCCAGCTTTGATCTTCCTGATTTTTTCGAACGATAGACTCACCGGAAATATTCACAGTGAACAGGAGCATCCACTCAGCCGGCGATTGATCGCGGCTTATGCTCCCATTGTTCGGAAGGTTTTAGAAAAGCCAAAGCATGTCATTGGCCTAGCGATACTTGCCTTTCTCCTCTCCATGCCCCTGTTTCTTTTTCTGGGTAGCGAGTTTATGCCCCCTCTTAACGAATCCACACTCCTATATATGCCAACCACCCTTCCAGGCATCTCCGTTCAGTCCGCTACTCAGCTTCTTAGGGCTCAAGATCAAATAATAAAATCGTTTCCCGAAGTCGAAAGCGTATTTGGAAAAGCGGGACGTGCCGATACGGCAACCGACCCAGCCCCTTTATCGATGATGGAAACGGTCATTGTGCTTAAACCCCGACATGAATGGCGAAGAAAAGGCCTCTTTCGAATAAGCTGGGATGAGCTCGTTACCGAGATGAACGAGGCCCTTAAGCTGCCAGGACAGGCAAATTCATGGACTATGCCCATTAAATCACGTATCGATATGCTTTCGACAGGAGTTCGCACCCCTGTTGGCGTGAAGATATATGGCGATGACCTCCACGAAATTGAGGCCATCGGGGCAACCATTGAATCAACCCTTCGTCCCCTTAAAGGAACACGCAGTGTTTTTGCTGAACGAACCGCTGCAGGGTATTTTCTAAATATCGATCCACGACGTGAAGACTTGGCGCGCTTTGGATTGACCATAGCAGATTTTCAGATGACCGTTGCCGCTGCAGTCGGTGGAGAAAACGTGACCTATACCATTGAAGGCCGTGAACGCTTTCCTGTTAATATCCGATACCCACGCGACCTGCGCAATAACCCAGATAAAATCAAGGACATCTACATCCAAACACCCTTGGGCGCACAAATTCAGTTGGGACAAGTTGCAGACGTATACCTTGCCTCGGGCCCATCCATGATACGAAACGAGAATGGACGTTTAGCCGGATATGTCTTTATTGACGTAGCCGGTCGTGATATCGGCGGTTATGTTAAAGAAGCAAAGTCGATGCTGGCAAAATCGGTTGTTCTACCCGCGGGATATTCTATTCAATTCAGTGGTCAATTTGAATATATGGAGCGGGTTAAAGCTCGCATGAAGATTGTGCTTCCACTCACCCTCCTTATTATTTTCTTCCTAATTCGTACCAATACGGGAAGTCTGATCAAAACGGGTATTATCTTTTTGGCTGTCCCCTTTTCCTTGATCGGGGTAGCCATTACTTTATTCTTATTACGCTATCACCTTAGTATTGGTGTTTGGGCCGGCATCATTGCCCTTCTGGGTATTGATGCTGGCATGGCAATATACATGCTCTTGTACCTTGACTTAGCTTATGAAGCCCAATATAAACTGGGAAAACTAAAATCGCTTAATGACTTAAAGGATGTCATTGTTGATGGGGCCGCTCATCGTATACGTCCAAAACTAATGACAGTTGCAACTGCTTTTATCGGCTTAATGCCTATTATGTTGGCACGGTCATCAGAGATCGGGGCCGATGTTACTAAGCGTATCGCAGCACCCATGGTCGGGGGGTTGCTGACATCATTCTTGATGGAACTATTAGTCTATCCTGCGGTATATTTCTTATGGAAATCGTGGGAACTTAAAAAGAAAGGAGTGACTAAAAATGAATAAGCTCGCGATCGGTTTATTGATCGGTTTGTTCTCTTTTTCGTTAGCACACGATATGAGCGGAATGAAAACCAATCAAAACAGCACGCCTTCCAAACGTGTTATTTGTCCTGTAGAAAAACAAGCTTTTGACAAAAGCAAAGCCGTAGATTCGACCGTTTACAAAGGTAAAACCTACTATTTTTGCTGCTTAGGCTGTAAACCAAAGTTTTTAAAGAATCCCGAAAAATACATTAAAACAAAATAGTCTAAACGATAGCCCCTTCAAACCAGAAGGTTTGGAGGGGTACCCCCCCTCACATTGGATCATCATTTAGTCATGCTTATCAAGGACATTGTCCGCGATCGCTTTTACTAAACGGTTCAACTCTTCATCCGTGTGAGCAGCAGAGATAAAATTTGCTTCGAACTGAGAGGGGGAGCCATAAATACCTTGAGAAAGAAGATGTTGATAATGGGTTAAAAAGGCGAAGAGATCTGACTGCCTAGCATCTGCATAGTGATTGACAGGCTGCGCAGAAAAAAATACCGTAAAGAGGGATCCTATCGCATTGACCGTAACGGCACTGTTCAAAGCCGACCTGAGTTGTGAAACAAATCGATCCGACTTGGCATTGAGATTGGCGTGAAAATTGGATTGGCTAAGCAATTCAAGCGTTGCAATGCCAGCTGACACGGCAACTGGGTTTCCTGATAAGGTTCCTGCCTGATATACCGTCCCAACAGGCGCAATAAGGGACATGATGGCTTTTGAGCCAGCAAATGCACCTACAGGAAAGCCTCCCCCAATAATTTTGCCATAACAACACAGATCGGCCTCAATATTAAAATAGGCCTGAGCCCCGCCCAACGCGAGACGAAAGCCAGTGATCACCTCATCAAATATCAACAATGCTTTGTGTTTGCGTGTGATATCACGCAGCGCCTTCAGAAAGCCGTTCTCGGGCAGAACAACCCCCATGTTTGCGGGGACAGGCTCGATAATGACCGCCGCGATCTCGGAACCCTGACTGGCGAATATACGTTCGAGAGCCTCCCTATCATTAAAAGGGATGCTGATAGTATGCACGCTAAACTCGGGGGGGACTCCTGCAGAAGAGGCTATATTTTGGGTTGCCAACCCTGACCCTGCACTGACAAGCATCGAATCGACGTGGCCATGATAACATCCATCAAACTTGATGATCTTATGTCGTCCGGTAAAGGCTCTGGCAAGACGGAGCGCGCTCATTACCGCTTCGGTCCCAGAAC
>CAIUCY010000042.1 GCA_903897765.1 uncultured Candidatus Marinamargulisbacteria bacterium
ACTGCTTGGTCATTCCGCCGATGGTAGCCACTTCGGAAACGCCTGACACCGACTGCAAAGCATACTTTAAATGCCAGTTTTGAAAGGAGGTTAATTCTTGAAGAGAGTGTTTGCCAGTTGGGTCGATGAGCGCATATTCATAAACCCACCCGACCCCTGTCGCATCGGGGCCTAACTCGATCTTAACATCGCTGGGTAGCGAGGCATTCACGCGTGATAAATATTCGAGGACACGAGACCGTGCCCAGTATATATCTGTGCCTTCGTCGAAGATAACATAAATATATGAAAACCCATAATCAGAAAAAGCCCGAATGTCTTTGGCATGGGGAATACCGAGTAGTGCCGTCACAACGGGGTAGGTGACTTGGTCTTCGATTTGTTGTGGGGGACGATCCCATTTTGCGTAGACGATGACTTGGGTGTCGGATAGATCGGGAATGGCATCCAACGGAATATTTTTTATGGCGAGCAGTCCACCCAGAAGTCCTAGCATGACTAAACTGATGACCATTAAACGGTGTTTCGCGGATAATTTAATGATACTGTCTACGAGATGTCCCACGATTATTTCCCTTGTAGTTTGCTTTCAGAATCAACAAAAAAACTGCCTTCTTCTACCACGCGATCCCCCACATTCAGCCCAGAAATAATTTCTATTTTTCCACTAGATCGTCGTCCTGTTTGGACGGGGTGTTCTTCGAAACGTCCGTCCTCAACCTCGAGATAGACAATGGATTTTGTTCCCGTATCCAAGACGGCATCTTCGTCAACAGCCACTATGCTCGGCCCCCCTACCGATACTCTTACCGAAACGAACATGCCTGGCTTTAATTGACCTGCAGCCCCTTTAACGAGCGCCCTAGCCTTAAGCGAACGCGTTGTTGGATCGATAATGGGTGAAAACCCTTCTACTCTGCCCGAGAAGGTTATGCCGGGAAGCCCCACGGAAAAGATGGACACGTCTTGGCCCAATCTTATAAGCCCCGTGTCTTTTTCGAATATATTAAAGTACACCCAAACTGAGCTGTTCTGAGAGGGAAGATAAAGGCTTTTATCGGGTTGTTTGCTCAGGGCCAACCTATCGATCTGATCTGATGTCATGCCGGCTAGCAATAACTTTTGTCGAGAAGCTTGTTTAATTTGAGCGGAGTCCATCGCGTTGCTTTGCATGGTCTGTAGCATTTGAATATATTCTTCTTGAGCGACATATAGCTCGGGGTCATAGGCGACGCTACCCGCTGCCGTGAACGTAGAGGACATAGGCATTCTTTGGACGGTTGTCGTTTTAATGGATAGCCGTTGTGTGTTCTCAGGGCTAATATTAATTCCTTTTTTAGGTTCCGTGGGTTTTGTTCCGTCCGCATATACGGGAAGATAATCCATACCCATCTCGTCCTGCTTAAAAACCGGCGAGGTAATGGTTGGATCCATGGGGTTTTTATAATATAATATTTTCCTTTCGTCCGTATGTTTCTTAGGAAGCATCAATGCGATGATAATGAGCACCAAAACAACGATAATGCCATACTTCTTTATCAATATCCTCACCTCCAAGTACCGACTAATTGTTCTAGATCTGCTTCGTCCGATAAACGATCTGATAAAAGCTGATAGTACTGACTGTATATATTCAAGTAGCGTTGTTCGGTGACCACCCATTCATTCCAACTTAATTGCCCCGCATCATAAGACATCATCGCGAGGTTTCGTGATTGTTTTGCCTTGGGGATCATATCTTTCTCATAAATGGGCAATATTTTGTCGGCCGATTCAATTTTATATACGAGACTAGTAATATCAGCATGAACCCGTTGAGTTATTTCCTCGACCTGAGTCAATGCGGAGTAGGCGAGCGTATCTTGATAACGATAAAGTTCGTCTTTTTTCTGGCTCCACCATGGCAGGGTTATACCGCCCATCCATTCGATCGTTTCATTGGACACATCATACCCAGCACCGATTTCGTATTCGAACAAACTCGCCCCGTTCGTCTGCTCGGTCGCTTTTTGGGCTTTTTGTGCTTCTTTTTGGGCGATCAATATGTCGAGGTTCCCTGTTGTTTTTGCAATTTCTTGGAGCTCACTTAACGTAATGTTGAGAGGTCGAGGTGCTAATATTTTAGGAAAAGAAAAGATCGGATCAGCGCCACCCATTAGTCGTGAGGCTTCGGCAAGGAGCGATTGGCGACTTTGAAGCTGTAACTCTAGTTTTATGGCCACTTCAGACTTCATTAACGACATAGCAAGCGGGTCGAGTTGAGAAACCTTGTTAACTTCATACTGACGAAGGCTTGACTGATACATTTTGTCGAGAACATTGATTTCCTCCCGGGTTAAGTCGAGCATTAATTCTATTGTGCAAAGTTTTGAATAGAGTCGATGAGCCTGAAAGGTGAGGGCTCTGATTGAGGAGAGCAAACGAAGGTCCACGATATCCACGTCGGCTTGAGCCAATTCAAGGTCGACATTGACTTTGAAGGGATTATTTAACTTTTGGTTCAGTTTAAATTTAGTTGTAAGCCCCCCTTCATAGGTTAACAAGGGGTCGGGTAACGCTCCGGTATTTTGTAGCAGCGATTGTTGGGCTTGAACTTGGTCATTAAGTCGTTTGATCTCAGGGTTTAAGAGAATGACGTTTTCTACAAATTGATCGAGGTTGAGACGATTTGCCTGATTGGGACTACTCACATTATCCATCATTGGAAAGGACAAATTAAACGCGAGGATCAGTAGTGTAATCCTTGCTCTGATAGGTAATATTAGGTTTCGTCTGTTCATACACCAATCATACCATTCTTATGAAAGAATCAAATATAAATATCCAATAGCCTTCAAACACTTAAATTCATCAACTCATCGCTTTATTGATATTTGGCATTTCTTTGAGGAAAATAATCGAAACGATAAGACAAAGTGATCCACTAATGAGCAATGTATGCGGTGCACCAACATGTCGAGCCAAGACGCCAGCCAATAATGCACCAAAGGGCGTCATGCCCATCCATGCCATGATAAAGATCGACATTACCCGACCCCGTTTACTATCGTCGGCTAAAGTTTGGATCAGGGTATTGCTTGAGGCCATTTGTAAAAGTGACGACAATCCGATCAATATTAGAAGCCCAATAGAAAACAAAAATATATGAGAGATCGAATAAGCAATCAGCGAAAGACTCATGAGAAGGGATGCCGAGGCTATTACATTTCCAAGGCCAGAAATGGACTTTTTTCGATGACCGAGATATCCCGCACCGATCAATGCCCCACAACCGAGGGCTCCACTCATAAACCCTGCCGTATGAGAGCCCCCATGAAAAATATCCCGTGCAAAAACAGGAAGCAAGGTTTGATAGGATGTTGAAACCAAACTCGTAAAGGCTAACATGGAAATGATAAATAGAATGGGTTTGTTGCCATAAACGTAGGCAACCCCCTCTTTTAGATCTTGGAGAACGTGCGCATGTTTTTTGACATGAGTTTTAGGTTTAAATTTCATTTGTAATAAACTGATCAATACCGCTAAATAGCTAAGACCATTAAAAACAAAGCACAAGCCTTCCCCCCAGATAGCGATGATCGCCCCAGCCAAAGAAGGACCAACCAAACGGGCAACATTTACCATCGAGGAGTTAAGCGCAATAGCACTGCTGAGCGTTTTCCTGTCATCGATAAGCTCGACAATGAATGACTGTCGTGCAGGCATTTCGATCGAATTGATCACACCTAATATAAAGCTGAGCATCACGATATGATAGGTCCGTATGGTGCCCGTTAAGACTAGCGCTGCAAAGATGAAGGCTTGTGTCATAGCCAGACATTGCATAACTATGATTACTTTGTGTCGATTATTATACCGGTCAACGAGAACGCCCGAAAAAGGAGTCATTAGAAAAACAGGGAGTTGTCCCATAAAGCTCACAACGCCCAGCAAAAGCATCGAATTGGTAAGCCGATATACCAGCCAACTGACGGTAATACGTTGCATCCAGGTTCCTATCAGCGATACGCTTTGTCCAAAAAAGAACAATCGGTAATTTCTGAAACGAAGGGTTTTAAACACGAATGATCTCTTTCTTGATATAAATCGGACGAATGAGTTGTCTAATTTTTTTTAGATTCAAGAAAAAGAAGATAAAGCTCGTCAAACAACCGAGGCCACTAATGAAAACCGTCAGGTGAACCCCAAAATGTCCGGCTAAGATCCCTGCAACCAATGCTCCAAAGGGTGGCATCCCCATAAAAGCCATGGCATAAAACGACATCACTCTCCCGCGTTTATTGTCGTCAACGATCGTTTGTATCATCGTGTTACAGGCAGCCATTTGCAGCATCGACCCTATCCCAACAAAGAATAATAGCAGCAGTGCTATCTGATAAATAGACGTGAAAGCGTAGATGATCAACCCCGCTCCAACAACGCATGTTCCATAGGCAATGATGTTTCCAAGTCCCAACACCGATTTTCGTGAGGCCAAATAAAAGGCCCCACATAATGCCCCTAAGCCACTTGATCCTGCCATAAATCCAATGGTTTGTGAGTTTCCATGAAAAACATCTCGAGCAAAAACTGGCAATAAGGTTTGGGAAAAGGCGCCTAGAAAACTATTTAACCCCAGTGTCATCAAAATAAGTCGAATCGGTAGAAACCCAAAAACATAGCGAACCCCTTCGATGAGATCATGAATAGGATGTGCTTTCTTTTCGGTCTTTATCTTGGCGACGATCTTGATAGAAAAGAGAGAGATGATCACCGCTAGGAAACTAATGCCGTTAAGCATAAAACAGATCCCTTCTCCAAACAAAGCGATCAAGATCCCCGCCATACTTGGCCCAAGTAATCTTGAAATATTCACCATCATTGAGTTAAGCGCGATCGCGTTTCCAAGATCCGCCTTATTTTCGATCAAGTCAATGACGTAGGATTGTCGAGCGGGAAGTTCAACGGAATTAACCAGACCCAAAAGGAAACTAAGCCCGATAATATGATAAACGTTGATATGCCCTGATATGACTAAATAGGCCAATGTGAATGCCTGTATCATTGAGAGTACTTGGGCGATTTTGATGATGGTTAATTTGTTATGTCGATCCACAAAAACCCCCAGAAATGGGGCTATCGCGAAAGAGGGGATTTGGCCAATAAAACTGACAAGCCCCAAATAAAACACTGAATTGGTCAGACGATAGACCAACCAGCTAACCGCGATCATCTGCATCCACGTTCCTATCAGGGATACACTTTGCCCCCAAAAAAACAGTCTAAAGTTTTTATATCGTAACGTACGAAAAAGCCTTTTCATCCCATCAAATGCTGTAGAAAAATGGCTGCTCCGAATGAAGGTGGAACTCTTTCAATAAATCTTCCTTGATCCTGACAAAGTCCAGACTGTCACGAACGCGAGGACGTGCCATGTCGATAGTAATAATACGTTTTATTTTGCCAGGTCTTGCGGACATGATCACGATCTTATCACTTAGATAGATCGCCTCCTCGACATCATGGGTAACCATTAACATCGTTAGTTTCTCTTTTTGCCAAATTTTTTCAAGTTCTTGTTGCATATAGATGCGAGTCAGTGCGTCCAATGCCCCTAAAGGTTCATCGAGCAACAATATCTCAGGATTATTAACCAAAGCTCTCGCGATCGCTGCGCGTTGTGCCATTCCCCCTGAGAGTTGATTTGGATAGGCAGGCTCAAAGCCTTTTAGCCCTACAAGATTAATATATTTTTTTATTTGGGCTTCTTGTTTGGTTGTTTTCGTTTTGTTCTTAAAGCCAAAGCCCACATTATCTTTGATCGTTAGCCAAGGAAGCAGTCGATGGTCTTGAAAGATCACGCCTTTTTTGACACTCGGGCCTTTAATATTTTTTCCGTCGAGTAGGGCATTGCCTTCATACTCGTTTTCAAGCCCTGCAATGATGCGAAGCAAGGTTGTTTTCCCGCATCCACTCGTGCCAATTATTGAGACGAATGTCCCTTTCTCAACGTTGAGGTTTACTTTTTGCAAGGCGGTAACCTGGACCTCTCCAGAGTGAAATGTCTTTGTTAAGTTTTTAATTTCTAGTTGAGTTGCCATACCCGGTCCTTTGTTTATTGTTTTCCCCTGTCTGTTACTTCAAAAATAACAGACAGGGGATGGTTCCCATTCTTTACTTAGGCGAGAGCCTCTTTTAAAAACGAATCATCAGCCCATTCTCTGGCATCAAAATCATTCTTAATATAACCATGATCAAGCAAGAACTTTTTTTCGATCTCAATACCCGTAATATTTTTTTCTGATAAGGAGGGTACTAAGTCAAGTTTTTTAAGCAGTTTTGCAACCACTTTAGGATCGGAGAACGAGGTCACTTTTGTGAAGATCTCAGCTGCAGCCTCGGGATTCTCATTGATCCATCGCCCTGCTTTTACAGCAGCTTTTAGGTAGGCCACGACGACTTCGGGCTGATTCTTTGCTAGGTCTTCATTAACCGCGATCGTATAAGGACTATTCGCTACTTGTAGTGTCCAGTCAGGGCGACGACTGAAGTCTTCGATCGACTTCACTTTACCTGTCGCCGTTAATACGGCTGCAGCACCATGATTCGAGTAAATGGCATCGACTTTACCACTCAAAAGCGCCTCAACCTCTGCCTTATACAACGAGCTTGAGTGATGGTTCTTAAAACGAAGTTCAGGACTAGCGACTGGCTCAAGTGAGTCGTATCCTGTTCCATCGACCGGCAGGTCGACAATTTTAAAGTCGTTGGGTTTAAGTCCAGCTAACTCTGCTGCAACGAGTATGCCTCGATGGCCCGTAATACGCCAGAAATCAACGCGATCTTCAAGGATTCTTTTCGAAAGTCCAAACTTCTTCCCTTTTAGATCAGCTACTCGATAGATCTCTGAGTCCGTCCGGACCAAGATCTGTCCGCCAGCGTTTGAATACGTGAGACCGATCAATTTGATCTTTGTACCATTAGACTTGGTCCAAATAGCAGGAATATTGCCGCCATCACGAAACGAGTTAGGTAGGGTGTGTTTAAAGTGAG
>CAIUCY010000043.1 GCA_903897765.1 uncultured Candidatus Marinamargulisbacteria bacterium
ACATGAAGAAAGAGGCACTTGTTGTCGTCGTGGCACGGTTCAAAGATAGATTTAAGCAACTAGAAGTCGCTTAATGGGGAAGTTTACGATGCTAAATTGCGAACATTTCTGGACAGGATCTCTGATTAAGCCCCTCCATCTCGAGGCAAAGCTTAATTATATATTCTTTTGAGTCCGGCTTTTCTCGCCCCACCCAACAAAAGAAAGCGAATGGATATTCGTGGTGGGTTTCCCCCCAAAATGGTCTCATTATAGGGTTCATTTGAAAATCAGGAATACTAAACCGAAACACATCTTTTTTTTTCTCAATTATCTTTATATTATCAATTTTTCTCAGTTCTTCTATAGGAAAAGTGAAATCAATTTTATATCCAATACTATAAATTCGGTCTATTGCATCTCTATGCTCAGCAAAGATCCCTCTACAAAGATCATCTATTTCTTTATCCATATTCAACAACTCCTTCAATATTTTATTGTAATCATTAATAAACTGGTAGCTCGGTTTATCAGATTTATTTTTATTTTTTTTAATCTCATCATCTAATATTTCGACAATATCCAAATAACTAGCCACAAAGTAGGAGTTGTGGCTTGGTGGCTCGGAAAAAAGAGTTAGATATATTGGGAGGACTATGTGCTTCCTGTAAGCTTCCTTCACTTTCTTGTAATAAGTTTCCAGTTGATTGGTTCTTTCATCAGAATAGATCTTGTTTTCAATCAATAATACAAATGTACCCTTCGTAGAAGTTGCCAAAATATCAATTTGATATTTCTCTCTTTCAATTATTAGATCCGAATAATCGAGATCCGAATAATCGAGATCCGAATAATCGTCGAGTGAACCAATATTCTTAATAATGCGGGCACCACCTTCTAGAGCATCAACTTTGGGCTTATTTTCCTTGTTATTTATTGTCTTATATAGGAAACTTTTCAAAAAAGCATTTCCTAGCTCATGATTCCCTTTTGGATTTAGTAACCAAGCCAGCATATTTGAGTGACGGATTTCAAAAGACTCAATTCTAAGAATTCTAAATGGATTAAATTCATTTAACTTTTTTGTTAGATTCTTTAAACCATCGTCCATTCTAAAAGCTTCGAGTTTATTCTCGATATTCATATTCAGGATTCCTCCTTACGATATATTCTGGTTGGCCTTTTCCTGATATTGCCACATATTTACTTTCAGACTACTTCTCACCTTACTGCTTTTCAATCCTCCCGCACAAAATATGCATCTCCGATTCGACGCGGATAGTCATTGACGGTGTAAGTGGCTCCATTATAGCTTTTTGACTCATAAATTTCGCCTTTCTTGAAGAATGCGTGCTTTCCGCCGATATATTTTATTTTCCTTACACACTTTCTATCCTGAAATAATTTCCGATTATTGGGATGTAATATTTTAAAGATTTCCAAAATAGTTATAAACTTAATTGGAGTGGCCTTTTGATTAAAGTAGCCTAGAAGCTTATGACATAAAGCTTCGTTCTCAAATGATGCGGTATGATTTCTTTTCATATATAATCTCCCTCCTTCAATTTGGATTATGCGAGTCATCCTTTTCAAGCATCCCCGATATCACACCGAAGAAGAACAACGGGCTATTCTTGATCCGAGGGTGCTTCACATTTGCTGCCCAGTGAAGTATTGGGAGGTGTTGCGCAAACCATGCTAGTTTTAACGGTGTGTTTTTCATTTTTCTTCCTTTCTTGAATATGCGAAGCCTAAAATCAGCCCTATATTGTCAGCGAGAGCATTATCTAAAATCGTTCCTGTTGTAAAAATCGAGTCCTCGTCGGGATATGCTCGAGTGAGGATGTATTCAACTTGGCTCACCGTTAAGTCTTCATTTCCAGCGACAAAAACAAGATATCGGATTGGTGGGCTTATTTGTCGTGTTAATGTCCGCACAAAATCCTTTGTAATTATCGAGGCTTGTTCTTGATATGATTCCGTTTTCATGGAATAACTTTGAATAACAACATATGCGATATCTGCGAACAACTCTGGGGTTTTCGTCGTCGTTTTATACCAATCTTGTCCAAAGAGGATGGCCGCAGTCGGATAGCATTTGACTGACTTTTGAACGCCCCAATCAACGATCAATCTCATCGTAAAATCAAAAGGCATGAGGAATAAGGCAAATAACGACTCTCGTAGGGTTAGCGATATATCTCTGACTCGATTAAACTCGTCAACGTCAGAAGCGCTACTGGCCATGGAAAGCAACGTGCCGACTGATGCGTATAGAATGACGGGGATATTTTTGGCCTTGAGCTTTTTTAGAAAGATAGTAAGTTTGTCATAGGACATTCCATCCCTCATATCAACAAACAAAAGAATGGTGCGATCTTTGTGGGTCACGATGTCTACGTCAGGAACAAAGGCTAAATCAAACGTGTCTTCATCACGCTCAATCATACAGGTTCGACTATTAAACAGTGTGTCTGTAAAGAGTTTTGCTCCCAGATGGTCTGAAAAACTGTTTTTGCCTACCGTGATAATTTGAAGATTCTGAGATGGATAGTCTGTCATGGCTGCCTCCTATTTACTCTCATTATAGTCGGCGGGTACGACATAAACTGTCGCGGCTATGTTTGAATTTTTCTTTACTCAACTCAAGTGGGGGGGGCTAACTCAACACTTCGACGTTGCAAGATCGGGTAAAGAAACGCACCGCTTGGTTTGGGGGTGCAGAAGATGACAGCCGGAACCGGTTGCACAGTCTAGGTCGCCGAGGGTGACTACCCGAA
>CAIUCY010000044.1 GCA_903897765.1 uncultured Candidatus Marinamargulisbacteria bacterium
TTCGGTTACACATCCTGGAAGTTTAGGCACAAACCCCGTAAAACCACCTTCTTCTTGTGGTTCAACAATCACCTTATAAAAATGCTCGTTCATGGCAACCCTCCTTTATTAACAGAAACAATCTTAACATATTATCGAGGAATTTAGGGCGATGTGTAAACGGGGGCTCGGCTTTCCTCATAAAGGAGTTCGGGGTCTAGGTCTGCGCCATTTGGCCACTCTATGGTTTCAAATCCGACGCGGACCTGTCGGAAAAGCCGCTCATCCTTTAGCTCTCTGAATATTCCATAGTCTAATTGACTCCTCATATCGAACTCTCGAACCTCGCCGTTTTCAAAGGTTAAGCGTAATAGGTAATTCTCTAATGGGGTGACAGCTTTAATGCTGAGGTACATTATTATTCCTTACAAAGGATCAATTTTGAACGGCAAATCATTACTTTGAGCCAATTCCCAATCGGCCAATAATTCTTCCTTATGTAATTCTGCCCAAGCTTCGATTAATTTGATCTGCTTGGGTGGAATATCGCCTTCAATAATTTCACATTTATTGATATCAAACACTCCTTTTGTATCTTGATATGAAGCATGAAAATGAGGAGGATTATGTTCCTTTTTTCCTAGATACATTCGAATGATGATCCCAAAAAACATACTTATTGCGGGCATGAGGCACCTCCTTTTTAAATTATACCTGATTTATATTGAAAGTCATACGCTAACTCAAGACAAACCATTCAGGGTTGCACGATGTCTAATGCTGTCATACTAGTGGAGACAATGTTTTGTTTCGATGGGGGCTCATGGCCGCCCCCTTCACCCTGCCTAGTCACTCGAGAAGGCTAACGTCGTTTCCCTTGGGAAATCTCGCTTCCCGCCAAAGGCGGACAGGCGATCATTCTCGAGTGACAGAGCTATTAAAATACTGGGGATACTGGGATACATAAACACGTCCCATCTCCCCTAGCCCCTCTTTAGAAAAGAGGGGCTAGGGGAAATTTTGCGGCGATGTGTAAACGGGGGAGTGGAGCTTTGGGCAACTTGGCAACTTTTGCGATATCAGTATACTATTATTATGTCGAACCTCCCTGAGTTGCCCAACAACGAAGAAGACAAAGAGCTCGATGCCTTGATCGCTCGGATCGAGTCAAAGTTTGAGCACAAAAAGAAGCTAGCCTTTTGGGATATGGGCAAGGACATCAATGCCCATCTCAAGAAAAAACATCGCCGTTCTGATTATGGAACGTATATGGTTCAGAAAATGTCGGCACAATTAAAAATAGACAAATCGAGTATTTATTTATCGGTTCGTTTCTTTGAAGCATACCCAAAGATTGTAGAGACGTCTCTACAATTAACATGGTCTCATTACGTCGTATTGCTTACCATTCCTGACTTAGCGGCTCGTAAACAACTTGAAGAACAAGCTATTTCCGACCATTTAAGCTCTCGCGATTTAGCCAAATTGATCCGAAGCGAAAAGACCCACGCGCTCCCCGCACCCCCGACCCTATCGATCGAACGCACCGCACCTTTTGTTTATGTCGCCGAAACGGTCCTTGGCCAAACCATGGTTGATCTCGGCTTTACGCTTTCGGCCAATATCACCGCGCCAAGCCCTATTACGCTTGAGCAACACCCCCATATTCACCTCGGTTCGACGCCCCATTATACCTACAAAGCCGTTGTCATTGAGGTCGTCGATGGCGATACGTTTTGGGCTGTCCTCGACTTGGGGTTTAATATGTTCTCCACACAGAAACTCCGATTAAGGGGCATCGATGCGCCCGAGTTGAACACCCCCGAGGGGCTTAACGCCAAAGAATATGTTCAAACTCAGCTAAGGGGCTGCACGTTCATCGCGATCAAAACCTATTGGCGAGACAAATACGACCGCTATCTGGCCGATGTCCTTTACGACAAAGACGAAACCAATTTAGCTACCCTTGTCGCCAATGGCAAATTTCTTAATCAGGAATTGCTTGATAAAGGCTTGGCGGTAAAGGTGTAGATTTTTTGCTGATGTAGCTTGTACGCGTTGAATATGGAAGTATGTTCCAACTAATTTTCTAACGTCGCTTCTTACAGGGGTTCCCAGTGTCCACCCTTATCTGGGCCGACACGGTTTAGAAATCCTTTTGTTTTGAGCTTAGCTAGGTGATATTTAACGGCTCTATCACTAATACCTAACATCTTCTGAAGTTCTTCAATAGTCACTTGTGGGTGAATACGAATCGCCTCAAGTATTTTCTGGGAAGTTTTCTGGGAAGTTTTCTGGGAAGTTTCGAAAGTTTGTGCAGAGATATTCAGTTGTCGATAAAATATTACAAGAAACCCTGTCTTTAAGCGTGTGAAAGCAACTTTTGTGCCAGCCTCTTTGCAGGTTTCGTATATTCTACGAATCCCAGAGCCCCATCGCTCAATATCGCTGGTTAGAAAAAGTGCATTGGCAATTAACGGATTTCTCAAGATACTTCGTTCTGCTCCCTGAATATATTCCTCAGGTGAATGATCTTCAGGAAATAATCCGGGGTTGAAAATTTCAACTCGATCTTTGAAAATAGCGATTTCATTCCCCTTTGGATTCGTAAAGTCTCGATGGCAAAGGGAGTTAATGACCGCTTCTCGGATGGCTTTGAGGGGAATCTCGGGAATTTCAATTCTCGGGCCACCCGTTAGCTCGACCCGCCAGTTGATATGCTCCTTGATATACGTTTCACACTTAGCAATCAGATCAAATAAGTTGCCTTTATAGTTTTGGATATCAAGAAAGGTAATTTTGTCGGTACCCGCAAAGACGGCTGCTTGGACTTCCATTGAATTATTATTGGAAAACAAAACACGTCCTGCATTCAAAAAATAATCATCTTTTGCTACACCTAGCTTAGATAGGACGTTGACCGCATTATCATAACGATCTGTCATGCGGCCACTTTCATTGGCTCGATGAACAAATTCTTTGACGATACTGGCACTGGCTTTTTGAATAGACTGGTCGGATACTTCAGATTCCCAAGCTGAGGTAACACCCTGCTTTTTGACAAACAATCGCTCTAATTCTCGAACCGAGAGCTTCTTGTTTTCATCGGCAACACGCATATAGGCTCGTCGGTCTGCAAAATAGGGAACATCCTTGCCTTGAAATTTCACATAGATACAAGGCTTACCTTGAATGATCTCAACACTTATTTCGGGATAAATCTGAGGCTCAATTTGATCGGAAATCGTTTTAGATATTTTCCGTAGCGTTGTTTCGCTTATATCCTGGCCAACTACGGTTCCATCGTTTCTGACACCAAAGTACAGGCTGCCCTTTTGATGCTTATTCAAAATGGCAACAATGGCCTCAATTCCTTCTTTAAGCTCGGAAGTCGATTTCTTTAACTCAACCGTTTCAGACTCTTGTAATCCCATGAACGAATTATAGCATCCATCTGTTATTATAAAATACAACTTGAGTAGCTACCCTTGTCGCCAATGGCAAATTTCTTAATCAGGAATTGCTTGATCAAGGCTTGGCGGTAAAGGTGTAGCATCAGGGGTCACGTATTATTAAGGATTTTACGGGATAAGTTCTTAAATGTACTATTGTTTCCAAGGTTGAGTTTCATTTTGAAATTGTTTCCTATAGGCAATATTGGAGGATGGGACCTCTGAAATACATTTTATCAATAGTTCAAGATCAATTTCTTCCTTACCAAATTTCGCAGCTTGTCTGGCAGCATTGTTTACAATGAGCTCAATATCAGATCCCGTATATTCTTCAGTCAATTCCGCAAGCTTTGCAAAATCCAGATTGGAAGAAAAAGGGCGTCCTTCAAGATAAATCTGAAAAAGCTCAACTCTCGCTTTAAAATCTGGTAAAGGCACCTCAATTTTAAGGTCAATACGGCCACTTCTTATTAATCTCGAATCAAGATTATCAGGTCGATTTGTGGCCATAATAACAAGAACACCATCGTGGCCTGCATTATTAAGTACAAGTAGCAATTGAGAAATTTCTTCCGCTCTAGCTGTATCATTCTCGTTTTTAGATTGAGAATAACGATCCCCAGCTTCATCTATGAACAGAATAGAAGGTGCACTATCTTTTGCCTTTTGATAAGTGTCCTCTAACAATTTTACTGTTCCATGAATATAACTACTGCCAACCTTTGCAGGTGACATCTCAATAAAATTATAGCCTAATTCCTCGGCTGTTTTTTGAGCAACCAATGTTTTGCCGCAACCATTTGGCCCGACTAGAAGAAGCCCATTTATTGGTGATACGAGAAATTTTTCATATTGTTCGGGGTGTCTTACAGGGTCAATAATTTTTTCATAAAGTTCTTTCTTCAATGCTTCTAATCCGGCAATACCAATTAGACCTAGCTGAGAACGTCTAATACTATTATTTCTTTGAGTATTTGGTTGTTTTCGGTCAGCATTCTCTTGGGAGGCAACAGGCTTTTGAATAGAAACAAGTTGCTTATCTATCTTGCCAACCCAATTCTTGAGAATTACCTCGACTGCTTCAACAGCAGCGGTATAAATCTCTTTTGAAAATTTCCCAAGCTCACTAGAATCATTGGTTGTATTTGCTTGAAATTCAAAATAATCCCAATATGTTTTCATCAAATAAGTATTATTCGCTCTCAGCGAGTCAATAGCCATAAGATAACCAAATACTTTAGAATTGTTGGCTATTGCTTCACCCGTAAACTTTGTTTTAAGCGATTCAATACTTTCCTTGGACATTAATTGTCCAAAACAATGATTGATTCCTTGTTTAATTTCAGCACCAACTGTTTTATCTAGTTCAGAGAATACATCCAATACAAGTTGAACGTGGTGACCTTGTGAAAAACAAACGAATGTTTCGGCAAAAGTAATTATGACTCCTTTTTGAGCCTGCTCAGTAAATAAATTAAATGCTTCTGCTATTTTCTCTAAGGTAATTTTATCCTCAGAACCCTTAAAAAGTTTAGCTAGAGGACTCTGACAAATTCTATTCTCCTCAATTCCCAAAGCCTTTATAACCTTGGGTACAGGCATACCTAATAGTTGTTTTGCCATTTCAATTTTGATTTGTCGCTGCTTTTCAGGAGTGAATCCTGATAGTGCAATATTCAAATCATATTCATTTAATAAAAGAAAATTCGATGCTATAACTGAAATACTGTCGATAATTTTCGAAAATGAAA
>CAIUCY010000045.1 GCA_903897765.1 uncultured Candidatus Marinamargulisbacteria bacterium
CACATTTATTCTTCCTTTAATAATACGTTTTCTCCATTTATATAACTCATTATCATGTGTGGTATCTCAGGAATCTTAAGCAATACTTGTTTAGACTCGCTTGAGGATGATCTTTATGCAATGACTTCGATAGTTGCTCACCGTGGTCCTGATGATGAGGGAATGGTGTTTTTTAATAGTTATAGTAGGAAAATATTAGAGAAAGCTTCTTTATATTCATTAACAAACGATACAACCTTTTGGAATGCAGGGTTAGGCCACCGTCGTCTTTCTATTATTGATCTTACTTTTGCAGGTCATCAGCCGATGAGTGATGCCAGTGGTCGTTATTGGATGGTCTATAATGGTGAAGTATATAATTATGTCGAAGTAAGGGATCAATTAAAGTTATTAGGAAGAACTTTTCGCAGTCAGACTGACAGTGAAGTTATACTTCAGGCATTTATCGAATGGGGAGCTGACTGTCTTTCTCGTCTTAATGGGATGTGGGCATTTACTATATTTGATCGCCATAATGGTTCTTTTTTTTGTGCACGTGACCGCTATGGTATTAAGCCATTTTACTATGCTTTTAAAAAGGGTATTTTTGCCTTTGCTTCTGAGATAAAACAGCTTCTTGAGTTATCCTGGGTCGGTAATGATGCAAACAGAGATATTCTGGCTGATTTCTTCCTTTGGGGCCAGGAAACTCACACGCAAGAGACCTTTTTTGAAAACGTTCATAGTTTGCCAGGTTCACACTATCTCGAAATAAGTCTAGAAAATCTGGATGATGTTGTTATAGCCCCCAATTGTTATTGGGAGCCTTCGGTAATGCATTCAATGGATGATAAGCATGCTATCGAGGCCTTTCGTGATCTTTTGTCAGATTCTGTCAGAATTAGGCTTCGTAGTGATGTTCCCATCGGCTTTACTCTGTCAGGTGGACTTGATTCTTCAAGTTTGTTATGTCTTGCTGGTGAGCAAAAGCGTATGGGTGGTCAAATCTCATCGCTTGATGCCTTCAATGTTGATTTTGATGATCCAGGATACTCTGAGAGGCATTTTGCAGAGGCTGCTGCTAAGACGGCTGGAGCTAAGATGGTATTGCTACAGCCTGGACATATGGATCTAGCCCGCGACTGGAAATCATTTGTATGGCATATGGAAGAGCCTTTTGGAGGTTTGTCGTATTTTTCCAATTTTCTGATTTACAGGTTGATCCGCAAACACAATATCTCCGTTGTGTTGAGTGGTCAAGGTGCAGATGAGCTGCTTTTGGGCTATGACCGCTATCGAGCCAATGATGCTTTCATTAAGATTCGGTCTATGAAGCCGTTTCCTGTGCTTAAAGACCTTCTTGATGCACGTCTCCACGCAAATATGTCTTTTAAAACCCAATTGATTTACGGTTTATATTTTTCATGGCCAATGTTGCGAGCTATTCGGCGACGACATTTATTGCAGCCCATTCTTAATCGCGATTTCTTTCACGAATATGCTGACAAGACAAAGCATCTTCGTGCAACCATGATTCATAAGGATCTTGGTGAGCTCCAGCGGAGCGATCTTTTTCATTACCAACTCCCTCATCTCTTGCGACATGAAGATCGTGTTTCTATGGCTAATTCGGTTGAGACGCGTCTTCCATTTCTTGATTATCGATTACTTGAACTTGTTCTTGGGCAGTCTTCGAGTTTGCTGTTTCGCGATGGGTGGTCGAAGTATATTCTACGACAGGCTATGACAGGTATTTTACCCTACAAAATACAGCAAAGGAATGATAAAATGGGTTTTAG
>CAIUCY010000046.1 GCA_903897765.1 uncultured Candidatus Marinamargulisbacteria bacterium
AATAACGGACAATAAACTTCAAACTCTTGATCTCGATGGGGTGCCTCAACCAAAACTGACCCAATTAATGACCTCGCTTCAAAACCAATATTGGCTTAACAAACATATCGATTTCACCACAACTAACGATAACAAAACCTTAACATTCTCTTACAATCAACTCAAGAACCTTAACCTGTTGATGCAGAATCTTTTATCCGAAGAGCATCGAAGCTTTTTTATCCTTAAACAGATCGCTATTGATGGTACCGCTTCAAACAACAGGCTTTGGGGGGACAGGGGCAAATTGACCGTCCGTAGTCGTGATCTAGAACGTGGACTTCCTAACGAGAGTGACATTGAAGGGGCTTTCCGAGATCTTACTATCCCGCCATTGAGAAAAATCGAAGACGCGACTCGTAATTATCTTATGATCGCCGATTATTTAAAAAAACTTCTTAACGATGACACCGAGCGAAAGCTCTATTCGTTTTCCCTTCAGAATGTTAGTTACGATAAATACAATAATATTTTGATAACAATGAAAGGCTCGACTACTCGTGAAGAAGAAAACGGCGAAACGACCACCTATGATATTCGTATCAAGATACCGAGCCTAAGCTCTCTCAATCCGGTCACGCTATCCCCTCATGATATTCAATCCTTACAGAAAAAATATCCCACATTCGACCTGAATTACTATACGGCTCCTTCGGGGCTTGTTGTCATGACACCCGAGAATATTGCAAAATTAAAAGAGAACCCTAAAACAATGGATATCGCTAATGACTTGAAGAATTTAGACACACCCAGTATCAAGGTTGCTTTATCAAGAAACAATAAACCCTATACTAATTATGATCTAGCCGATCTACAAACACGAGAGGCAAATCTAGTCTCACGAGCACTCGTTCATGTTATAAAAGGGGCACAGGGGCAAGACAAGAAAATCCCAAGCATTATCAATCTTGCGCCTGTAAAGAGCGCCATTCTAGGATCCTTTAACCTCAAACTCTAGAAATCGCAAGTATGGGGATTCATTTTGGTCACACGCAGCGCGTGATTATTTAAATTTAATTATTTGCGTAAGGAAAGAATAAACGAGTCAAACTCATTACTGCCAATCACATCAGTCATTTTGATCATGAACGTTTCTTTATTGGCTAGGCTAACTATTAACCCCTTATTGTTTGAAAGAATTTTATTTGCGGAACTATTGTTTGCTTTGAATTCGTCCACATTTTGTTGACCAAAATTATACGCGGCATAAGCCTCAAAATTGATCCCCCCGATATCGGCTACAAACGCGTCAAAGTTAACTTTCTCCCTATTGGCAGCATCTACCGCAGGTAATGTAGTTGACATCTTAAGTTCATCATTTCGTTGTTTTAAATCTCCTTGTAAGTAGTCAAACAAGGGTTTTGCGAAAAAATGAGGGCATTGATCGATATGGGCAAAAATAAAGCTTTGAACGGTCATGTCATCCTTTAACTGCTGTGACTGCTTTAATTTCGCTGAATAAAGCTCAATAATAGCCTTTTGATTGGCCGGATTAGCGTTTTGTGAAAGAATAAGCGCACCGAGGTATTTTACCGACTCACCTAGCTTGCCCGCTTCAAGGTATTGAAGGCTTTTCGCGAAGAGAACCGCATCAGACATGGACATAAGCAGGACATCTTTTAACATCGGAACCGCTGAAGGTATAATGTCATTAGGATCAAGCGACGCCCACTTCTCCGGCGTATAATCATTAGCGATCTGAAATGTCGCTTCTTTTTGTTGTGAAAGCACGCCAAGTTTTGTCATAACGTTCAACCGAGAAGCAAAGACGTAATTATCAAAAATATTCAACGCCTGAATAGTAGGAACACTGATAGGTTTAGACTTGGAGGAAAGGTTCGGATTTGCCGCTCCTAATTCTGTCTCAAGGTAAAGCCCGGCCATATTGCTTTGCACCCCATAAGACTTCTCTGGTGTTCCGATCAAATTTGTCAGAGCAGCACCTGCCGTAACAACATCACTTTTCGTACCACCATGGGAGGGGGGTGGCAGAGCTACTGCTATATTTTGACTTGATTTAGTATTAGTATTAGTTATGACGTCCTCTACAAGCTTGTCGATCGGGCCTTCAGGTTGATTCGTTGCTTTCCCTTTCGAAAGTTGACACAGGTCAGCGATCACTTGCTCAGTACTTCCCGTTCCGTGTTGTTGAATATAGACCATCTCTTTTTCAGCGTTGCCTTGTGTTAAAGTCTCTAGCAGCCTCGTTTCTTCACGCAATCTTTGACCAACGCGCTCTATAAACAGAGTCTTATCCTTTGCTGAAAGATTAAGTGACTTGGTATATTTATCGTCTTGGTCTTTTTGAAAAGCTGTATCCATAACATTTAATGCATTGATATCTTTTTTCAACTTAGCAATAACGGTCTCTATCGTTGTGATCACGGGTTGCGTCAAGGTGGTGGGAGACACGGGGGGTTTTACAGGGATGACAGGCTCTTGACTTGTTACAACCTTGTCTTGAGAAGGTGAGGGCGTTTCCTGTTTTTTCATTTGTTCATCAATATAGGCCACGACACATTTAAACGCTGCCTTACTATCCATCTTGCCAAAATCATTTTGCCCCATAAAATGGACGACAAGGTTATCGACATTTTTCTCAAAGAAAGCCAGCTCTTGTTGTCTAAGGTTCAATTTTCCTAAAGCTAGTGATTTTTCGCCCCTTGCTTGTTGTGTAAGATTTTTTCTTTGAGTAAGTTCAGAAATAATTTCTTTAACTTTTTGAATTTTCTCTGTGAATTCCACCTTAACCCCATCGAGTTGTTTTTTCACAGCGTTTTGATTATTAGGCGAAACGGAGGGCAAAGGGGCAGCCGTTTCTGGCTTCACTTCTGCTTGTTTTGGTGGTTGTTTTTGAATAAACCAGTCTATTGGTGGATGAACTTTCAGCAAAGTCTCGGGTATTTTAGGGGCATTTTTAGTGGCAGCAACTATCGGAGTTACATCGGGAGCGAATTTGGCAGTGAGTTGCTCAACAGTGGGAATAACGAGAACTTGACCTATGCGAATAAAGCTTGGATCCTTCTTGGTTCGTTGGGCAAACTTGTCCTCACTTTGAAAAGAAGCAATATATTTAACTAAATCGTATATATTTACGTTCCCACTTAGAAATGGATTGTCTGCCATCACCTGTTTAGCGATCGAATACAGTCGATCCCCCTGCTGTACCGTATACTTTGTACCTGTCAGCTTCTCATATCGTTGGTATCGACTAGGTTTCGAAGGATTGCTGGGACATTTTTCAATTGTTTCAGACACTCATAGCTCCTTTTCGCTTAGGTGTTTAAGCTTAAACCTATTAATTTATCGGTATAAGAATCAAAAAATCCCACCCTTTTCAAGTCTTTATTAAAATGATGCCCTTCTTAGTGGAAAGTTAAACAATAAATTACAGCGTTTGAGTGAGAATAGGGATTCGTGTTAAACTCATCTTTGAACATTTCTGGAGGTTCGTGATGCATATACCGGATGGATTTCTGAATTCAAAAACAGCCGCCGAATTAGGTGCGGCTGCCGCTACCCTAGTGGGGCTTGCCTTAAACAAAGTTCGTGCGTTAGTGACAGAGCTCGGACTAGCTCCTGCAATGGCTGGGGCAGGGAACGGCGTCAAATCCTTGTCGGGAAAAGCTCAGCGATTTGTCGGTGAGGCGGGAAAATCCTATTTATCAAAAATGGCGATGATCACCTCGTTGGTGTTTGCTACCCAAATGTTTAATTTTCCTATAACCCACGGAACATCCGGGCATTTGTTAGGCGGGCTATTGGCTGCTCTTTTTCTCGGCCCTTGGGGAGGCGCTTTATCGCTAACCATGGTCTTGCTCGTTCAAGCAACGCTTTACGGGGATGGAGGGTTTATCGTTTTAGGCGCCAACATCATCAATATGGCATTCTTTGGTTGCATCGTTAGTTATTTTGGCTACCTTTTACTCAAGAAAACAGGCCTTGCCACCAATATCTGCCTATCTATCGCTGCGTGGGCCTCTGTCATCCTTGCTTCCTTGGCATGTGCCTTTGAGCTAGGCATGTCTGGCACTTACTCTCTTGTTAACACCTTATACGAAATGGTATCTGTCCATGCCGTTATTGGGATTGGCGAGATGATCATTACCTTAATATTGGTAACAACCCTTAGAAATATGATGGGTTGGGCCTTGTTTAATAGTGAGAAATAAGACTTTATATTTCGTCATCATCCTTATTGTTTTATCCGCGTCCTATTTTGCCTCTTCGTCCCCCGATGGATTGGAATTTGTGGCTAAAAAGCTAGGGTTCCTTAACAAGGGTCTTATCGGAAATGGTATCATGACCAACTCTTTGTTTCCCGCATTTGGGCACGATCCTCTTTCAACTTCATTAAGGGGTCTCTTGGGTGTACTGGTTATTCTCGGTGTGTTTTCGATCATCACCAAACTATTAACCAAATAAAAACCATAACAACATGACTAGGATGGCTTGACTTGGCGAAGCTTTGTGATCGAAAGTGGCTTATGTGTAAGCGGTCGATCAAATACATCCACATAGGCTAAGGCTGTTGCAAAAGAGGCCTGAGCCCAAGTTCGGTGATAGTGATAAATGGGCGGGGGGCAATTTTTTGAATAGGGACCTTTCGGGGGAAGTTCATTTTTGGGATAGGCCGGTCTCGAGGCAAGGAAACTTTCACCATTAAAAAGTTTTCCCCATGGCATGACCTTATTTTTTCCAGTCGGAAGAGTCACCTTTTGTTCCCAAGTTCTAGCATAGTCAGCACGTTCTTCAGGCGGTGTCACACCTTTTCCATCGTAGAATTTTTTCCACATACGACTCAAAATACGCTTGGCGGTAAAGGTGGTTCGCGGGTTTTCATTATGCCATTTTTGTTCAGATTTATCCCAGAGTAGAAGGGTTTGGGAAACTAATGCCATTCCACCAACATCATAGTTATAACTTTTAACCATACCGGATAGATTATTGTTTTCAGGGGAACCTTTCCATTCTATTTCAGCTGGAATTTTTACATCTCGACCCAATAATGAAAAATGAATATTGGGTCGGATCCATGATATCCATTTGCTTAAAATTCGACGAGCTCGATCATCACCGGACACATAGTAATATTCAGCCACACGTTCTATTAGAAAATACTGCCACCCTGCCCAGATATTGCTTAGGGGATCTGAATAAACGGGGTGTTGCTTAAAGTGTAGGCCATGGAAAGGCCCCTTTTTCCTGTTATAGTCGTTAATAACGCCCCCCCCTATGATGCCTTCTTTGCTTTGAACCCAAGATATTAATGCGAGTTGACGGTTTAAGGATTCCCCCCACATGGGGACTTTTAATGAACTTAAATAAAATGCTGCCATAGGGTTTTGATACCCAGTCATAATCTCATGGTAGCCCATGCGCCAAGACCAAGTTTGCTGGCTACTTTTTCCGATGCCCCCCCCCCATCCGACCATCCAACCCACTAAATAATGGGCACTGTCATAACCATTGCCAGGATGAGAACCCGCTCCAATTTTTTGAAAATATTTATCAAAGAGACTATATCGCAGGAAACTCCCCATCTTTTCGGTATTATGGCGATATGTATTGAGGGAAATATGTTGTTGTTTTGAGAATAGCTGAGCCCAATACATAGACTGGATGAGCCTCAGTTCAGCATCGGGTGCTGACGTATATCGCCATTGTGGTTTAGGATCTTGGATGTATAGATCGCATGATCCTTTTTTACCTGCACCGAATGTATCAATACAAGGGTGGGTAATAGTCTCCCAAGTGGACTCATCGCTGCCTCGCTCAAAATTCTTAATAAAAAAAGGTCGTTTCCCTTTGCCAAATCCAAAAAAGTTATCAGCATCAACAAGCCAGTGCATCAGAAATAGCTGAGAGCCATATTTTTTTGTTAGGTCTTTTTCTATGGGATCTTGACCCGAAATAATTTTATTTGAAAATGGAGCGGGATACTGTCGAAGGTCATTAAAAGACAAAACATATTTTGAGGGGGACTGGCTTAAATAATATTTAGCATTTTGCTGTTGGAGAGAGTTGGGGATAAAGTATTGATCGATCATGCTCCACGTTTTATAAAATTGAGACCAATCTCCGGTCAATTTTGCGTGAAAAACATTCATCATTAATATGCTTCCAGCCCCTTCTGATGTTGCATCATGACCATAGTCAACCGCTTCAATGATAAATTTTTCTATACTGTGATAGGGAATACCCAATTTCGAAAAATACCCATTTTTTGGATTATAGATGTCCGAATAGAGTTTAAGATGGGCTTGCTTATAATTAATGGGGCGATAGTATTCCCATAATAAAAACAACACAAAAAAAAGTAGAATGAGAATCAGCCATATAAGATATCGTTTTAAGGAGGATTTTTTATGCTTTGGCTCTGAAAGTTGTTTCATCTGAATGGTTTCATTATTTATATTAGTGAGGGCTATTGTACTACGATTCATTCATTGTTTTGTTACAATTTTATTACATATTATATAGCATTACCGCGCGCGTTCGTGTGGCTTCGATGGTGGAGAGTTAGTGACTCTAGTCGAACCATCATTTTTTAAGTAGACCGGCTTTTTTCAGAACGTAGGATTTGGTTTCAGATTCAATTGCTATTCAGAATCATCATTCGGTACGTGTTTGCTTTGCGGTTAGAGAAGTCCGGTGGCTGTGGCGGATCTCTGGTAACTTGAATCAATCCTTTGGCTTCCAGCTCCAAGAGTCCTGTAGAGATCGTGTCGCCACTGATGCCGTAGAGTTTGCCCAGGTCTTCTTGCGATCGGAACCACTCCGGGTACTTGGTGGACTTCGACGCTTCTAGCAAACAGATCAGATATAGATACTTCGCCTTCATTGATAGGCCGGACATGTACTTGTCTGCGTAGAACTTGGCTGGGATAACAAACCCTTGGCCAACTCTGATAGAGATGAACTTCTTGTCGTAACCGATCAGCTTGCTCTTGGCGAGTTGCTCGATATTCTGATGAACTCGCTCGTAGTAATACTGTCCGACGTTGTTGTAGCCGCCAAGATCGGCTGGCGCTTTGTATCCCATCGCTTTGGCCAGCTTTTCATAATCGACATAGAACGTGTGAAGGTCGGCTTCCTTGGCTTCTTTGAGTAACAGCAAGTAGAGATCGAGTTGCTTGTCAGCCTGTGAAGACAATAACTTTCTGCCGTTTCCCTTCACCGTTAGAAACGTGGTCGCGATCGGCACACCGTCTTCTTTCTGGCCGAAGATGTCTCCGGTCTGGATCGCGACGGCATTGATATAAGCATTGAGAGACGCGGCGTCCGGCAGCGATTCATAGAAACTCGTGGCCTCATAGTTGTCGAGTATCGCTGCCTTCGACCAGTTTGTACTCCCAGAGAAAACGTACCGCCCATCAATCACAACAGCTTTGAGATGAAGCAGTCGGGTCGAAGTATCAAAGTGGACATCAACCCCGCTGCTCTTTAGTTTTTTGTAGGCGATTGTGTTCTCTTTGTACTTGCCGTCTTCTAAGTATACCGTATTCTAACCCGCCCAGCTTTTCTACGCCCGAGGCGCATCAAATCTGGGCTAGTCTGCCCGTGACCGAGAAGCTATCGTCTTCTTCCCCCCGCCCGTATCCTAATTTTCTGTTCAACATATTCCGGCTTTCATCTTCTAAGCCCTTCGAAGTTGCTGTACGTTTTCAAAGGAACTTCCCCAAGTCGCTAACATCATCTAACCCAGCCAGCTTTGCACTCCCGCGCTCGCTGACTTAGGCTTTCCGTGGACGACCTGCTTCCCGTTTTCTGACACCGCCCTGCTCAGCGCAAGATCGCTTCGCAGACCTGTTTACCTCGGCGTAGCTACGAGCAACGCGAGAGCGAAGCCTGGGCTTTTCAACAAAGCCGCCAGCTACCCGACAACCTTCCGTCTTCGCAAAGCTACGCCGAGACAAGCCCGCCAAGAGTGCCCGCCCTGAGTTGAGTGGAGTCGAGAAATTGCCAAGAGTGATGTTCGTTAAATAGTTTCTGCTAACCCGTACCCCTAGAAAAGAAAAGAATTTTACCAATAAATGCGCTAAAGAATATGGCTCCAAACACGCCGACAATCGCTGGCCCCGTCGGAAAATCAAGAATCGCCGAGAGGAATAAGCCAACCATACAGGCAACGGTTCCGATCCCAATCCCTATCGCTAGACGTATATTCCGATGTTTGGAGAACATAAACGAAATTGCAGCGGGTATAATCAGGAAGGAGAAGACTAACAGTACTCCCACCAATTTTACAGATGACGTTACCACGATCCCAAACGTCAAATAAAAAAACAAATCCCACCCATGATTGACTGTTCGATCTTGGTGGTAACTTTCTGTGACGGCCCATATCTTCTTTCTAAAAAGAAAATGAGCAACCCCAACAAGAGAATACAAAAGAAGGACATGAATCACATCCCTTAGTGAAACAATGAGGATATTACCCTCCAGCATTTGTTTGATGACCTCGGTTTCAACCGTCGACTTCGATATCAGTAACATAGCAAGAGAGGCCGCAAGCACATAAAGAATCCCAATAAAGACTTCAGATGAAATACTTTTTCTTTGAGAATTGAAATATGTGATGAGCCATGCCCCGAAGAAGGTGCTGAGTAGCGATATGACATACGAAGCCGTGCTTAGTTCTTGGAACCCAATAACGAGAGCAATTATTCCACCGAGTGCCGCCATTTGGGCCAAGGCTAGGTCGATAAAGATAATGTTACGCTCAATAACATGCTGCCCCAAGTACGTATGCATTACGGTTAAAATCAAACAGGCTAAAAAAGGTAATACCATCATTGTTATCATAACTGCCTCCTATTTCCGTGCGATTGTCTTAACGATGGTGTCGACCATAGAAATATAGTCGGAAGCCTCTTTTGTGCCCCCAACGTAGGTGGGAACTTCCTCAACGGAATATCCAACTTTAGAAGCAACATACTTGGCGATATCAGAGTTTTCATAGGTTTCCTTAAGAATGACCCCTGACTTCTTTTGTGCGTTAACCTTTTGGATAAGTTCATTTAAGTAGGTGGGTGAAGGAGAAAGCCCCGGTTTAGGCTCAATGTATCCCGCCGCGGTTAAGTGAAACTCATTAAAGAAATAACTCCAACTATTGTGATACACAACAATCCCCGTTTCCTGGCTATTTTTCAGGAGACCTTTCCACTCACTTATTTTGGCATCAAGTTTCTTCTCATAAGCAAGTGCGTTCTGCTGAAAATAGTCAGCATAGTCTGGGTAACGAGCACTCATGGCATCCGCAATATGACGGAAAGCAATTCTCATCGCAGCGGGTGAAAGGTTGTAGTGAGGATTCCCATAAGGGTGAACATCCCCCATAGACCTGTCTACCTTTGTTGCTGGCACTTCTAGCAAGGGTATCCCTTGTGAAGCGTCAATGCAGCCGCTTGTTCCCTTTCGGATGTTTGGATTCCGGCTTTTCTCGATAAGCGGAGATATCCAGTAGTCCAAATCAGCTCCGTTGATAATAAGCATGTCCGCTCCACTGAGCCTCATAATATCAGACGGTTTAATCTCAAAATGGTGGGCATCTTGGTAGCCCTTCAGAAATGAGGTCACGGTGACCTTATCCCCGCCGATGATCTCTGCGAAGTTCTTAAAATCCGAAAGCGTCGTGACGACTTTGATTTTTTCGGCCGCGAAACCTGAGGTACACAGCATGCCGACTAATAATAAAACGAGTAGTTTCTTAAGCATTTTGATTCTCCTTTTTTCTTAGAACTCATGAACGGGATGTGGCCCGATAAAGTAAGTCAGGTTCAGACCGATGCTGTTGTTGCCGTTATCCTCTTGGGTATATTGCAGTTTATACATCTGGAATTCGGTAACCTTGTATTGCACCGCAACAAATAAATCTTTGTAAGTTGAACCGTCAGGTTGGTCTGAACGATTCATTCCTATACCAAACTGAATTTGTTTATTCATGTTGTACCCAAGATAGTGGAAGGCACCAATTTTTGTGCTTGAGTCTTGATCGCTATTACTGTAAAGCAACTCATTATCCCAAATAAGTGAATCATGAATACCGATTTGCTGTTTAACCCTAAAGTTTATGCCTTTAACCGTGACATGAGCATTTTGGCTGCTTGTTCCATCCAATAGAGATGCACCTAGTTCCACACCACTGTTATCGCCTATTTCTAGAAAATTGTTCCACTTTACGCTGGCTAGAGGATAATCTCCTGAAAAGGTATTATCAGAATTCCCACCGAAATAGCCTAATGTGAGGTCAGAATAGGACAGGAACGTTGGCAGAATGGAGCCGAACTCAAAGCCATCCTTAATCACTCCGGCTTCACCAAAAAAGTCCTCTAAATATTTAGCTTGGCCCAAGAATGGGAATTCATGAGCATGAAGCATATTCAGATGATTGAAATTGACTTTTACTCGGCCGAATCGTCCAATGAGTCCATTTGGCATCTCAGGCAGTTTTAGGTAGGCTTCCTCGATCTCTGTCCCTTCCTGAGCAACAGCAATAGTAAAGACGGCACTCCCTAACGGGTCTACAGGAGCACTGAAGTTCATTTCCACTTCTCCGATAGCAGGCACATAGGCCCCAGTATTTTCATTCTTTAAAACATTGAGTTCGCCAACGACCCCGATATCTGGATTAAATACACTCTGCTGTTCGGCAAAGGCAACAACCATGTTAATAAATACTAATAAAGCAATAATGCGAATCATAAGATGTCCTCCCTTATTTAGTAACTTAGCGAAAAACGAAAGAAAATGCTAAGCGGGAGGGGCTCTGTCTAAACGACCGGAGAACGTGTGGGTGGTTGTTATTCTAAGATATTTAGGGGCAACGATTGATAGGAGAACGAGTGACAGAATCAACCCATTTGAAGGGGCATCAGATTTAGCAATGAAATGAGTTGTTAAACAGAAAGTACAATGGCTTTCATCGTGCTGAGGATCAGCGCTACGTTCGATAGTATGCAGAACGCCGAAGGCAAGATACAGCGAGAAGATAAATATAAGGAGAAATCTTAACCTTGAAAAATAACGTTGCCCCAACATGTGTTTCATTATAGCACTCGTCTTATATCACTCTTCCTCTATTGTAAGCGTCCCCCTAAATACCGTTCAAAAACCTCTTTATTCCAACTTGTTTGTGTAGCCGCCGTTTGAGTTGCAACAATCAAAAGTGTCTCGGTTATCTCTTGCCTTGAAGCTCCCGAAGCAAGGGCTTTCTTGAGGTGGCTGTTTGTACAATGCTCACATCGTAATACCGAGGCAACAGCGAACTTAATAAGCTCCTTTGTTTTTGTATCTAAAAGACTGGACTCATTGCTTACAGCTTTTAAGTTTTCCAATGCTTCTCCAATTTTCGAATCTTTAATATACCAAGGTGCTTCATTTGCCATTTTTTCTTCCTCTCCTGATTTTACTCGTATCTCACTGCGTACCCTAAAACTTAATTCCAAAGCCCCACTCCGCCCGGTCTTCATCTTTCCCAGAATGAACTGCGGTAAAGAAGTCAGCTTTCCCATCTAGAATGTCTTGGGTAAGCTTCACATCGATGCCGTTGCCGAATTTGATGGAAAGCTTGTCTTTATCATTTAACGCAATATCCCCACCAAAGATGATGGGCTTGAACTGGTTGTTGTCATAATTTACTTCAAACGTAAGCCCAAGGTCTTTCGAGACCTTCCACTGTCCGGTAATGGTAATGTCGTTCTCTTCTTTTCCGACCATGATCTTGCCTTTGATTTGGTTCTTTTCAAGTACAGAGGTTCCGACCTTGAAGGCAAAGCCTGAATCAGACGACTCGCCGAGTTCATAGTACAGGCGGTTCTCTTTGGTGATATCCCATGTTCCTTTGAAAATTAGTTGGGTCTTTTCTTTCTTTTTGAAAATGAGGCTGGCTTTTTCATAGTTATAAATAATTCGGTTCTTATCATCGATGACCCACGTATTGTTGAAGGTCAGGACATCATGACGACCGGATTCCCTTTTTACCTTGAAAATTAGTTTATTGTTTTCATCAGCTTCCCATACACCCGAGAGAGCAACGGTTTCTGTCTTTATTTTATCAGGGTCAGTTCGGTTGGTTACTTCAAAAGAAAGCTCATTTGCGGCGACACCTTTTATGGTTCCTTCAAGAATGACCTTGTCACCAAAATCGGTGTCTTGAGTGCCGTCGAAGGTCAGGCAAAGCTCGTGATCCTTGGTAAGCGACCATGTGCCGTCGAGGACGACATTCTTATTCACAACGAGTTGGTTCTTGGCGTTTATAGAGTATGTTCCGAATGCGGTGGCCATGAACTATTCCGCTTCTGGGTGCTTCCAAGTAAAGCGTTCACCACAAAAAGGACAGTATTCGAACTTCACACCCTCAGCAACAAGGTCATCAAACGTGACATCGCCAGACTCACGGATGATCTGAGCGTTATCGTCGTCCATACCGAGGTAGCCAATGAGGTGGTCGCAGTCGATGTGCTTTTTGGTCATATATATAATTTATAGCTTAATTGATAGCATGACAATCGGGTGTATCAATTTCACATATTCCAGCATCATATTGATGAGGTGAATAAATGGTAAGAGACTTTCTGGGCGAGATGATTGGCACTTTTCTATTAGTTATATTTGGCATAGGGTCGGTGGCTGTTACGATCTTGTTTTCGGCTCATGTTGGCTTATTCCAAATAGCCATGATTTGGGGAATCGGTGTTGCCCTCGCCATCTATGCTACACGCCATCTTTCTTGTGCGCACTTGAATCCGGCTGTTAGTATCGCGATGGTTGTTGGAGGCAGAATGAAACTTCGACAATTACCACTATACATTGTGGCCCAATTTGTGGGGGCATTTCTAGCGGCAGGGGTTGTCTTTCTGTTATTCTCTGATTCAATTTCTCAATTTGAGCTTCTCAATCATATTGTTCGGGGAACTCCTGCCTCGATTCAAACAGCGAAGATGTTTGGCGAGTTTTTTCAAAATACAGGTGGGGTTATCGTGGTCACCATGTTAACCGCATTTCTTGCGGAAGCTATTGGAACCTTTGTTCTTGTATTCCTTATCTTTTCTTTAACTGAAGGGTGTAATATAGGACGCCCCGACGATACATTGGTTCCATTTTTTATTGGACTTACCGTAACTGCTATTATTTCAGTTTTTGCCCCACTGACTCAAGCTGGGCTGAACCCCGCAAGAGATTTAGCGCCAAGAGTATTCTCGATGCTAGCTGGGTGGGGCTGGTCAGCCATGCCAGCTGGGAGTTTGATTGTTTACGTGTTGGGGCCCATTGTAGGGGGCTCTTTGGCAGCGCTATTGTTTACCCGAGTTATTGAACCCACGATGAAAACTGGAAAAGGGAGCTGTTCATGTTAAATGATTTAAAAGAGTATTATGGCCAGATTATTAAGAGTGTGGATGATTTGAAAACAAGCACCTGTTCATGTGATGCGAACTCCTTGCCTGCTGAGATTAAAGAAATATTAACGGAGATAGATGACGAGATTATTGAGAAATTCTATGGATGCGGATCTCCGATTCCTCCAGTTCTCAATGGTAAAACGGTTCTAGACCTTGGTTGTGGTTCGGGTCGCGATGTCTATATCTTCTCAAAAATTGTCGGTGAAGCTGGCAATGTGATTGGTGTTGATATGACCAAGGAACAACTCGATGTTGCTAATAAATATGTAAAACCGCAAATGGAAAAGTTTGGATACAAGCGAACCAATGTTGAATTTAAGCTCGGGTATATTGAAGACTTGAAGGCCATTTGGATAGCAGATAATAGCATCGACGTTATAACGTCAAACTGTGTGATTAACCTTTCGCCAGATAAAAAGTCTGTATTTAAAGAGATATTCCGTGTATTGAAGCCGGGAGGGGAACTCTATTTCTCGGATATTTTTTCGGGAAGACGTGTTCCTGATGCTTTAAAGTCCGATCCTGTTTTACGTGGAGAGTGTCTCTCTGGAGCCATGTATGTTGAGGATTTTCGACGATTGATGACAGAGGTAGGATTTGCTGATTACCGTTTAACCGAAAGTGTTCGTAGTCCTATCAATAATCCAGAGATTGAAGCCAAAATTGGAATGGTAGATTATTATTCCATGACCGTTCGGGCATTTAAGTTGGACTTAGAAGATATTTGTGAAGACTACGGGCAAGTCGCAACCTATAAAGGAACCATTTCGGGGCATCCCCACTTCTTTGATCTTGATGACCATCATCGGTTCTTTACTGGAAAGCCGATGCTTGTCTGTGGTAACACTGCGGCCATGGTGGGTGATACGCGTTTTGGCGAACACTTTAAGGTGTCTGGTGATAAATCTGTTCACTTTGGCGCGTTTGGGGCTGTTCCTACCGAGGAGACGCCAAATGATGGTGGAGGTTGTGGTTGCTAGGTATCTCTACTCGACTCAGGCGGGCACTCCTCTTGGCGGGAAGTTGTCGGGTAGGTGGCGGCTTTGTTGAAAAGCAGGTCTGCACTTCGGCTGGCTCAGTGTAAACTGAGAACTGGCGAAGTCAGGGCGGTGTCAGGAAACGGCTTGCCGCGGCGTAGCTCGAAGAGCGGAGACGGGAAGCCGGTCGCCCACGGAAAGTCTAAGTCAGCGATCCGCCTCGGGCGGAGAAGCCGGCTGGGTTTCGAGACGGTCAGCCGATGGGGGAAGTTCCTTTGAAAACGGATAGTAACTTCGAAGGGCTTAGAAGATGACAGCCGGAATATGTTGAACAGTCTAGGTCGCCGAGCGCGAAGTGCGAAGGCGGCCGGGTTTGGATACGGGGTGTCGCTCGGTTATACTTAGAAGACGATGGCAACTAAAACACTACTGAACGTTATTGTCCTCTTGTGGGTTGTGGGGCTCGCGAACGCTCAGATGCTCATTGGCCGGGATTACTATGACGTCGTTAAGAAACATATTTCGTCGGCCAAAGAGTCGGTCAACATTGCCATGTACTTCATCATTATGGACGACAACAAAGACAATCCTGTGAACGACTTAGTTGCTGAGGTTATCAAAGCTCATCAACGCGGCGTCCGTCTATGAGAAAGTCTGTCAAGAAAGAAAAGAAGTCCTGCTAAAGCATTTTCAGCTTTTTTGACAGAAGGGATCCCCCACAGACACCGTGGGGCTAACAATATAAAATGCTCATACCTTAACGATATGGGATACTCATCCTTAATTGAATCAACATTTCAAACAATTGCTTTAGTTTTCTTTATGGGTAGTAGTCTCAATGCGTCTATCTGGGCTCTCATCCGCACCCGGCGGAGGGCTACCATAAATTCCAAGACGTAGAGGGGGGGCAATCGGGTCAATGTACTATTATTCCAAAGGAAAATGTAAACGGACGCCTTGGGCTCTCTCCCTCACCTGTGAACCTGGGCATCTTGTTTCTGTTGATCAATGACAAGGATGCATAAGGTACAAGCCTATCCATTAAGAGATATTGTCGCTATCACACCTCCAGTTATCTTGAAAAGGTTTGTTGCGCCGAAACACACCTAACGTAATGACCGCAATACGCCTGGCAACAGAATGCCGTGCGTTATGCGAAGGATAGTTTTTCTCAGTAATCAGGTGCTGATAATAATCCCGAAAGCAATTGTCATATCCATTCTGAATGGTGGCAAGGGCCGCTGTTTTGAAGATGTTTTTCATCGTGCGACAATACATAGGCATTCGGGTTCCGTAGCTGCGGCCACCGCTCATCTTTTCTAGTCGGACCAAGCCACAATAACTGAGCCAGGCACTTTTGCTTTTGAACCGGTTTGCATCCACAACGATGGCCGCCAATTTGACGGCATTGATGGGGCCTATACCAGGAACGGTTGCCAAATTCTTGATGAGTGGATTTGACCGTCGGAGCATGGAAAACTCACGTTCATATCGTTTCTTTTCTGTCTCGTAACAGTCAATCAACGTCTGCTGTCCGTTAAAAACAAAGACATCATATTTACTGCTAACATCAGCTTCCTTCGAGACTCCAAGCGCGCGAAACAAGGCACTTTTTTGATTCTTGGTTCGGACGCCAACCTTAACGAGATCTTCATAACCACTTGTTAATTTGCGCAGGTGAAAAAAGAAATCGCCGGAATGAAAGACCGGCTTCAACATATTGGCCTTGAGCAAGCGAACCAGTTTGGCGGCATCGATCTTGTCGTTTTTACCACCTTCACTGAGCAGATGATTGCGATGTGGATTGCAGACGAGAATCTCCGTGACCATGGTGCAAAGTTCGGTGTATAGCCAATGAGCCGACGTTGTTTCTTCGAAGGTCAAGATTGTCTTTCCTCTCAATAGACTCAGATAAGCCTTGAGATCTTCAATGTCCGCAGGGACGTCTTTGTTGTCTCTGATTTTGTCGTCATGCTGGGTCATTCGTGCGATAGCCATATTTGCTTTGGCCCAATCGAGGGCGATATAGTGGTCATACATTGTTGCGGTCTCCTCCTGTTTTGATTAACTTAGAAAGGAGTCCTCATCACATTGACCTCCTTTTTATGGGCCTAATTTTGTCCTTAACCTGCGTAACTGCTGGAATCTGAAAAAGATGGAATTTCGTCAAGGTGGAGATTGATCGTTCAATACTACCTTTACGAAATTACAGATTTTTCGTATCCTTTGGTTGCAGGTTAGGGGCAACTCCCTAACACATGCCGCCCGGTCTCCTTTCAAGCTTAGCCGACATTATGTCAGAGCTCATTTGCTCTTGGGGAGACCGTCTTTCTCATTTTATCGGGTCAAAGTGGTCTTAGAAGACGGCAAGTACAAAGAAAACACGATCGCCTACAAAAAACTTCAGAGCAGCGGAGTTGATGTCCACTTTGATACTTCGACCCGACTGCTTCATCTCAAAGCCGTTGTGATTGATGGGCGATATGTTTTCTCTGGAAGTACTAACTGGTCGAAGGCAGCGATACTCGACAACTATGAAGCCACGAGTTTCTATGAATCGCTGCCGGACGCCGCGTCTCTGAATGCCTATATTAATGACGTCGCGATCCAGACCGGAGATATCTTCGGCCAGAAAGAGGACGGTGTGCCGATCGCGACCACGTTTCTCACGGTGAAAGGAAACGGCCGAAAGTTATTGTCTTCGCAGGCTGACAAGCAACTCGATCTCTACTTGCTGTTACTGAGAGAAGCCAAGGAAGCCGGCAAACATACGTTCTGGGTGGACTATGAAAAGCTGGCTAAAGCAATGGGCTACAAGACGCCGGCTGATCTTGGCGGGTACAACAACGCCAGCCAGTATTACTACGAACGAGTCCATCAGAATATTGAGCAACTCGCCAAGAGCAAGCTGGTCGGTTACGACAAGAAGTTCATCTCCATCAGAGTTGGCCAAGGTTTCCTTATCCCAGACAAGCTCTACGCAGACAAGTACATGACAGGGCTTTCAATGAAGGCGAAGTATCTATATCTGATCTGTTTGCTGGAGGCATCGAAGTCCACCAAGTATCCCGAGTGGTTCAGATCCCAAGAAGACCTGGGCAAGCTCTACGGCATCAGTGGCGACACGATCTCAACGGGACTCTTGGAGCTCGAAGCAAAAGGATTGGTTCAAGTTACCCGAGATCCGCCACAACCACCGGACTTCTCCAACCGCAAAGCAAACACATATCGAATGATGATTCTAGAGTAACAAATGGAATCCAAAACCAAACCCTACGTTCTGAAAAAAGCCGGTCTACTTAAAAAATGAAAGTTCTCTAGGAATACCTAAGGGTGCACCAAACTTCCCCTCTACGCTAACACGTTTTAAGCCGTCATATCGGCTTGTCAGCCGATTTTTGTGGCAGAGAATAGAAAGGGTCGTGTTCTATGTTTTGGAGGCGTGAAACGCCTCAAAAAGCAGAACACCCGAATAAACCCATTAAGGGCTCATGGGGAAATCCTCCTTGCAAGGTAATCTGCTGAACTGGATTTGAAGAGAATCTTTTGCACATTGGATGCGGTCGATGATCGTAGCGATGTGGATACGATGAGTTTGTTCATCGGCGAAGGGGTAGTTCGACCGATAGCCGATGAACTGTTTCTTCGTCTCAGAAATATTAATTCGATCTTCTTTTGTTTGGTTGATGGATAGCTCCTGTTTCATCATGGCATTTTTGATCTTTTTTTCTTCCCCCTCCAATTCTAAGAGTTTGGCATTGATGAATTCGCGCTCTTTGCTTGAAAACTTGCTGGATAATAGCCCATCGAGATACTTTTCTTTTTTGGCTTTGATCTCATTCAGGCTGGACTCCAGATGGTGCAAGGCTTTTTCTTGCTCGGTGATCTGGGCATTGATTCGGGTATTGTGTTTGAGGAGTTTGTTTTCCAAGGGGCTGAAGGATTTTTCTTCAGACAGGGAAAGTAGGATCTCTGTGACTCGGCCCTCTAGTTTGATAAAGCTGAAATAGGCTTGAGGGCAGGACTTGTCCTTGTCTTTCGAGCCGGTGCATCGGTAGTAAAAGTATTTCACTTTGTTCCTGTTCCGCCCAAAGGTTGGTGCCATCGGGGAGCCGCACTGGGCACAAAACAACCGCTTGATGAGCAAAGCATGGGCGGCTCCTTTTGTTTTGGTAAAGGTTTTTAGTTTGAAGATCGCCTGCACTTTTTCAAAGGTTTGTGGGGTAATGATCGGCGGGTGAATACCCTCAAAGCAATTCCCTTTCCAACGGATTTTGCCTGTGTAGAGTGGGTTTTGCAGAATCCAATGAACCTGACGTTTCTCAAAAGGCTTGTTGTTCTGATCGGCAAAGCCTGCCTCGTTGAGGGCTTTCGCAACGGCAACCGTCGAGCGGGTTTCCAGAAAGGTCTGGAAAAGATGTTCAACAATAACCTTTTCCTTTTTGAAGGGAACCAGTTCTTTGTTCACCACTGAATAGCCCAACGGGCGGACGCCGCCGTTGTAGATGCCCAGACTAGCTCGATGTCCCATAACGTCGGCGATCCGCTCTGACGTTTGCTCCCGCTCCAACTGGGCAAAGACCAACGCAACCCGAAGCATAGCTTTGCCCATGGCAGTTGTGGTATCGAAGTTCTCTTTGATGCTAATAAACTCCACATCGTTTTCATTCATCATCCGCATCAAGTTTTCAAAGTCGAGCAGTGACCGGCTGAGCCGGTCTAGCTTCTTGACCACCACAGCGTTAATCTTGCGTTGTTTGATGTCCTTCACCAGCTTCTGATATTCGGGCCGGTTGGTGTTGCCACCGGACTTGCCCCGCTCAATATAGATTTGGTGAATGCTGAACTGCCGGAAGTCGCAATACTTCTTCAACTCGGTTTCTTGCTCTTCGAGCGAGTCGCCTTCGTTAGCCTGACGCTCGGTAGATACCCGAATGTAGAGGGCGACTTTAAATAGGTCGGTCATGATAGGTCCTTTCTGCGCTGTATCGTGAGCCAGTGGCAGGACGCCGCTGGCGTGGGTGGGGCGCGCGCATGAGGGCGGCCGTCCTGGCCGCCCAATCAATGAAATCATCAATGAAGGGAATCTTTCCCCAATACTCACAATGTCTCAAATATCGTAGTAACATCCGAGTGTAAATCATGGCTGTCCTCCTAGCGTAAGTACACCGCTTTGTATGCACCGTCCCAACAACCGCCACACCGAAGTGGTTTCCATTTAATATTGGGGAACTCAGGCAAACGCCTGTCGATACAAAAGATAACCACGGGCAAATGCTGTCCCAGTGCCTTGCGGAGCGTGAACAACGTGCCATTGCTATCGCCATGCAGAAAAGCAACAATCCCCGTAACGGCATCAATCAGGCGCATATTGCGCGCAAGCAACCCCGCACGAACCACGGCATATTCTTCTTGTCCGCGCAAATTGCCCCAAACTATAGAACCACCATATTCTTTGAACTGCCGAGAAAGAACACGGACTTTGACAGGGAAACCCTCATAGGTGCTCCACGGACTGTACACCGTGCCCTTGTCCGCCTCGCCAATATGAACCAGATATGCCAAACAATATTCGTCCGTACCCACCGCACCACCACTAGCGATCTGATTCTTGCGCCGCAAGATATCCTCAACGACAGCCCCAACATGCTCGGCATATTGAAGCGGTAAAGACCGAGAACCGATGACGCCAATTAACTTCTGCGCTTGCCCTCCGTCTACGCTCTGCAAGCTACGCCGGACAGGCCGCGCCGCTTGGGCCGATCCTGCCACACACACTGCACTGCTTTGCTGTCCCATTTTGTGCCTCCTTTTGTTTTAGCCTTGGCTGAAACTGTGATCCTGTCCA
>CAIUCY010000047.1 GCA_903897765.1 uncultured Candidatus Marinamargulisbacteria bacterium
CTTCGCCAACAGACACCCCTTGCAAATGAGCCTCAATGATAAGACCGACTACTTCAGTAACTCGGCCGACAACTTTTGCTAGGTTTGGCGCTTTCTTAACTGCATCTTGATAATCCGAAAGATCTACAGAGGGGATATCACTCATTGTTCAATATTTGAGAAGTCAAAATCATCTTCATCCGTTCCGACTGTCTCATCTTCATCGTTATCGCTAAAGTCATCATTTGAATCATCTATATCGTCGTCCATATCATCATCGACATCTTCATCAGAATCCTCATCATCCTCAGTTAAAAAAGCAAAATCTTCATGATTAACATCCGTCTCTGAAAACGACAAGCTGTCATCATCCGTGGTGAAAAGGGCATCATCGTCCTCAGGATTCTCTTCTTTCAACAATTCTTGCACAGGAACAGTTAAGGGTACGTCTATATGACGACTATCATAAACTTTATTAAGCAACTCTAATAGACTGATCATCTTAATTTCAACACTAGCGTCCACAAGGCCATAATCGGCCTCTAATTGACATCCGCCAGGATGAAGCGACTCATTGGAGATGATCTCTATATTAGCCACGATATCAAGCTTATTCCGCAATACATCTTTTTTCTCTTTAAGATATTGAGCATGTTGAGGATGCACATTGATTTTTAAATGCGGAACATCGCTAATTCGAACGGCGGCTTCTCTGATCACATCTAAAATAAGATCAGGGTGAATGCTCATCTCAACCGTAATGACTTTTTTTACAATGGTTTCGATTAATGATATAAGATAAGGTTCTGTTTTTTCAAAAATAGCCTGCTTATATTCGTTAAGTTCTTGAATTTTGTAGAAGATCTCCTTTGTGTGATGGATAAAATCCTCTTTAATGGAATTAAACTCTTTTTGCCCTTGGTCTCGACCTTCAGAAAAACCCTCATCAAACCCTCTCTGATGTCCATCCTGTTTTGCTGATTCGTAAACCTCAAGTCGACATTGTTCTAGCTCAGACTTCGAATCCGTAAGGATCCGTTCCTGCTGTTCTTGTAAGCGTTGCCGTTCTTCATCGATCTCTTTCATTTTCAGGGAAAGTTCACCCTTCATTCTATCGACATCCACCACCAGTTCCTCCCGCATACGGATCACAGCTTGTTCGATCTTTTCGTGGGGAACTTTTAACTCAACACGAAACGCATTAGAAGTGACAGGTGGAGTCGCAGCGATTTGGGAAGTGTTGTCCACCCATTTTACCTGACTCTTTTTAAGAAGTTTACTCACGACGCAAATTTTGACTCGCTTCTACGCGAAGCTTTGCAAGGAAGGACTGTTTCATGGACGATTCCATTTTTTCCATTATAGCGGTAGATACAACTCTATTGGGAAGTTGCATTTTTCGTTGTTTAAGTTTCTCCAAAAGCAATGTTTGTTTCGGCTCAGGGAAAAAACCTAATAAAATACTTTGAAATGCTCGATTTTCTGCAATTAACACGTTAATCGCAACATCGACATCAACAAGATTTAAAAGGGTTTCATCATCGCACCCAAGGGGATCCCAAGTATTCAGGCTTATAGCGGGGGTTTCTGAAAAGTTGTCAATATTGACGATATCAATAGGCTGTGCAGCAACATTGTCTCGAACAATTTCATCAAACACAAAAGCATCAATATCGCTGGGCATTTGAACTTGATCCATAAGAGGGATCACCTCCTGTTGAATTCGCTCAACAATCTCACGAGGTAACTTACTAAGGATCGATTCGGCAAAGGATTCCCCCATTAAATTGAGAACGACAGCCGTTTTCTCTAAATGATTATAGGTCATTGTTAAGCCAATCCGTAATTTTACTTAACACTCTGTTTTCATTATTTTGAAAATAAAGTTGAAATTTTTCAATCGCAAGGGTTCCCTCATTATTTTGGGTGTTAGAAAAATCCTCAAACGTATCCTCAGGCAACTCATCTTCAACACCCTCCGGTTTTGATGGGGAATTATAATATCGCAGGAGAATAAAAATAAAAATGAGTGTGACTAACACAAAAACATAAATATATCTAAAGATATAAGGTTTCGTTGTTTTCTTGCCCTGTATAGCTTTTACTGGATTAAACAAGGAAACGATGCCTTTCACTTTTGAAGTTTCTTTGTCTGAATCGATATTAACAAAGGGTCCCTTTTCAATAACAATAGAATCCCGTCCCTCTTTGTATCCGATGGTAGAAGCGATAAGCATAAAGGTTGAATTTTTGAGTTCGGTTGTAAGTTTAATCGAGGGATTTTTTTCATCAATAAGAATAGCCACATCAATTTTACTTAGACTGTAGGGAGATGCCTCTTTTTCCGATTCTTTCAGCTCAACATTAACAAAAACTAAATAGCTCCCCATGGGGTACAAGGTAGCCATGACTTGTTTCACCTTATTAGAATAGGTTAATTCATAATTTTTCAAAAGTTGATTTCGAAAACGGATCATCAACTCAAGAGGAGATCGTTTGTCATCACCCTCCGCAGCTAACATATCTATCCGTCCAACAGTTGAACCATTCAAAATGTCAGCCTTAATACGATCTGAAAGGATAGCCCCTTTATTATCGACGACAGTGACGTTCTCTGGGGCAATATCTTCGACCGATGAAGCAATAAGATGCATGATCCCCTTAACCTGTTTATCTGAGATGGAAAAACCATTTTTCAAAACCAAGATAACAGACGCACTCCCAGGGATACGATCGCCAAAGGCCTTCTGTTCGGGGATAACAATTTGGACACGCGCAGCAGCGATTCCTTGCATATGTGAAATCGTTCGTGATAGTTCGCCACTAACTGCTCGAACGTATTGGATCCGCTTGTCAAAATCTGTGGCCCCTAGACTTTGGGCTTTGTCAAAGATCTCAAACCCAACTGCACCTCCCTCAGGAAGCCCCAACTGAGACATCTTTATTCGAGCTTCCTCAGCAAATTCTTTGGCGATTGAGATATTGATACCACGACCTTCTTTGATAGATCTAAAGGGTATCCTTTCAAAACTAAGGGCTTCTCTGATCTGAGCAGCATCAACGGGCGTTACTTGCACAAAAACAAGATCATATTTATACTTCTTGGCTGCATTGATATTGATCTCTTCTTGGGAAGGCTTTGACTTCGGGGTACTCCCACTTCTCACCACGAAACCCACCGCAATAAGTATAATAATAAGCGCAACACCAACGCCAGCTAATATCTGAACCGTCCTATTGCTGAAAAAATCAACTAAAGGATTTGAACGGGATTCTTCAGAGGCATCAATGGCTTCATTTTCGTCGACTTCAACCATGCTTCACCTTATACCGGCATCTGCATGATTTCTTTGAAGGTTTGAACGCTCGTGTTGATCACCGTCAGCGCCAAATTGATGGATAGATTGGCTTTCTCTATTTCTATCATTACTTCATCGAGTCCTGCTTTTCCCTGAATATAATCACTGATCAGCTTCTCTGCATTCACTTCCTGAGCACTAATAGCATTTAGGTTCGAAACGGCCTTATCCAAGGCTGTCTTAAATATATTAGGCTGAACAGACAACGCAGTCGGATCAACAACCTTTTGAAGTGGGGCACTCTTTAAGACATTGATTAAATTTTGAGCGGCGCTTGTTTCTGGCATTATATGTCCTATTTTCCCAGATTCATAAGGGTTTGGGCAACTGATTTAGCAGAATTAAAAACGGCGGCATTTGCATCATATAATCGACGAGTCATCGCTAGATCGACCAATTCATTACTCAGCGAATTATCGGCCTCATAGACATAGCCGTTCTCATCGGCATCAGGATTTGTTGGATCATAAATCTTCATCACGGTAGTAGGACGAGCTTCAATGGATGAAACATAGGGACGATTTGTTTTTCTATCTGTTTTAATAATGACCGATTTTTGGAAATAATCAGCTCCATCTTTTGTCTTTGTTGAACTTATATTGGCAATATTTTCTGCAATGACATTCAATTTTTTTTGCTGAACATTCATGGCAGATTCACTCGTTTGGATCACATCAAAAACATCAGAATACGAAAATGAGAAAATAAAACCCACGATAATGAGAAGACCTCTCATTTTATCCCTTTCCTAAAGTAACAACCTTACGAAGAATTTTCAGTTTTGAAGACAAAAGCTGAGAATAGGACGTGATCTTAAGATTATTCTCGGCCAATTTAGAAAGCTCATTGTCGATCAAAGTCTGTTTGTTTTGAGCGTTTTCGAGTTCTTGTTTAGCATTAAACCTAACAGCTGTAGCACCATTCTTACTTTCTTGCTTTGTTTTAGCCGTTTCAAGTACATCTGCGAAGTTTGAATTCTTTTGATAATTATCCGATTCGATATTAGCGATATTTTGTGCGATTTTTGTCTGCCTCATCGAAGCAGAATGGATAGCATTCTCTAAATTATCAAATGTCTGACCATAAATAACGCCATCAAAGTCCATTTATAGTACCCATACTTTATTCATTTTCCCAGCAACCTTATGTTTTAATTTACTTAATATACGCATGTGAAGACGATTAACCTTACTCTTTGATAAATTCAGTATCTTGGCAATATCAACTTGACTCTTATTTTCGTAATAACACATTTTGATCACTCGTCTCTCATGTTCATCAAGCTCAGAGAGGGCATCGAATAATGAGACTCGTTCGTTACTTCGCTCAAGACGACCCAAAATTTCATCACTAATATCAGTTTCAGCCCGTTGTAAAGCATCGCTCAAATTCTCCATACTTTCAAGAGAAAGCAGATAAACAACAGCCGTATTTGTAATGCTTAATTGAAGGGCAACATCCCGTTCTTCTTCGGACGCCGTTGCCCCCAATTCATCGAGGGTCATACGTGCCATATCAAGCATACGCTCTTCTATTTTTTCGCGATCCAATTTTCGTAGGTAGTTGGGGTTTCTAGCTTTCCATTCTTTTCGGATATAATCAAGAATTTCCCCACGAATTCGATAGGTTGCATAGGTCTTGAACAAAGCTCCCTTATCGTTTTTGTAATTACGCCAGGCCTTGACCAACCCTTCATAACCAAACCCCATGAGATCATCAAATTCTATGCCTGGGGGAAGACTGTGCCCCGAATAGATCGAGGCTACTATCGTTCGGATCAAATTCATGAATTCCTCTAAACGATCAGGCGGAACATTGTCACGACTTGATTCTGTTTCGATCGCACGAAGATGAGGATTAAATTCTTTTATTTCGATTTGGCTCATTATGGTTTCGTTCCACCGATACTTCCCAGATTTAAGGCATCACTTTGTATTATCTGATCAGATAATTGTTGACGGAACATATCATTGACGATAGACATCCCCGTATTATTATCAAAGACAGAAAATTCGTTGTCTGCATTTTCATCTTCATTGGTATCGAGCGTGTTCGATGCTTGAAATCCATTCAAAAAAACCTTTTCAAGCAACATTTTCATAAAAGCCTGTTTAGCGTCTACACTATTCGTAAGGGGTGTCAAAGGCGTCGACTGGTCGATCATGCTTGAGGATCCAAAAAATGTTATTGGACTAACCGTACTCCCCATTAAATCACCTCGATCTCTGCGGTTATCGCTCCCGCGGACTTTATCGCCTGAAGAATACCTATCATCGTCGATGGCTTAGTCCCTAAGGCATTGAGAGACTTTACAAGATCCGATAAGGTATTTCCACTCTTCACCATTTTAAACTGTGATGATTTCTCTGTCACGTTGAGGTTAAGGTTATCATGCGAATCACGATCGATACGAATGTCAATATCTCCAAAATTAATGGCAACGGGGGCGATCTGAACCTTCTCACCAATAACGATGGTTCCTGTTCGCTCTGAGATGACAATTTTAGCCGTGGTATCAGGGATAACACGGACATCCATCAACTTTGCGATAAAACTGACCATATCGTTTCTTGCACTTTCCGTTAAACGAACCTTAACTTTTGCAGCGTCATAATTATCGGTATACGCTATACCCGATTGCTCAATGGCAAGACTAATTCGAGCCGCAGTGATAAAGTCGGGGTAATTTAATAATAGGGTTAACACCCCATCATTCTGAAGGATCACGGGGATCTCTTTTTCGACGATACCCCCATTGGGAATAACACCACGATTTAGTTCATTACGTTGATATTTAAGTTCACCGGCCTCAATCCCAAGTCCCCCGACAACCATATTTCCTTGGGCCGTAACATAGGTCTTCCCATCTACGCCGTAAAGCGGCGTCATGAGAAGGGTTCCTCCCCGCAAAGACGTTGCATCTCCAGCTGAGGCAACATAGACATCAACTCGTTTTCCAGGCTTATTAAAGGGGGGAAGTTCTGCCGTAACCATGACTGACGCAGCATTGCGACTTTTCACATCGACGAGATCGGACGGAACGCCCATTTTCTTCAGCATATTTTGCATTGATTTGTAGGTCATACCCACAGAGGCACTATCTCCACTATTTTTAAGTCCTACTATGATGCCATACCCCATGACTTGATTTGAACGGGCATCCTCCAAATAAGTAATATCTTTAAGACGAGCCTCTATGCTAAAGACCATAACGGAAAGAAAAGATAGAACAACAATAAGCCTAGCAAACATAGTATTTTGTAGAACCCTTCTCGGATATTAGAATAGCCACTGCAAAAGTCTTGCGAAGAAACCCCGTTCTTGCTCAGTGGCCACTTGACCATATCCTTTGATCTTTAACACAGCTTCCGAAATGAGCGAAGAAGCGATCGAGTTATCAGGTTGCAGATCTTCTTCCCTAACTTTCCCCTCGATACTTATTTCCTCATCCTCATTGTTTATCATAATAGACTTTGTCCCGCGAATATAAAACTGATTTCCATCTATTTTATAGATCTGAGCGGTAAGAAGGCCTTGTAACCGACTACTTCGCCCCGTCGTTCCACTTCCCTGAAATGAATTTCTTGCGGTTAGCCCTGCTTTACCCGACGTAGATTGTGGATTACTGATCGCTTGAGCGACGTCCGTCCAACTAATATTCCCATCGATTTGCGAGTTTTTAGCGAGATCCGTTTGTGCTTTTTGAGTGGCCGTATTACTTTCATCGATACGGATAAGGATGATGTCACCTTCTTTGCGTGCGACACCAGGTGAATACGGGGAAGGAGTATCATCCCTCCAAAGCGACCCACCAAAAACTAGGGAACAAATGATCGATATCAACACGATTCGCTTCACTATAACCCCCGTTTATGCTCGACTAAATAACGTTGCGCCGCGTCACTTCGCCGGAACCCAGCTTAAAACATGCAAACAGTAACTATTTTTTAGTCATAGGTTCGTTCTTATCGTTAACCAAAACGATCCGCGGCAAATGCCCTTCGGCTTTTTTCTGTTTCAAATATCCATAAGCGATAATAATGACTTTATCCCCTTTTACAGCAAGCCTCGCAGCAGCACCATTAAGAATAATATCACCTTTATTTCCCTTCAACACGTATGTTTCAAAGCGGTTGCCATTGTTAACATTCACAACATGAACCTGTTCATACTCAACAATACCAGCCAATTCCATTAATTGGGTGTCGATCGTTATGCTTCCCTCATAATTAATATTTGTATCTGAAACCGTTACACGATGAATTTTAGATTTACACATTGAAAGAAACATTAGTTGTATATAACCTCCACATTTCGGCTATCGATAATGACCGCATCAAGGATTTTTTGCGTCGCCGGATTAAGCACTTTGATTGTACACCCCAAGGCTCCATTTTTCAATGCGATTCCGGGTACTGAGACCTGAACTTGCCCTGTTCGGACTGTCAATGTCAATTTGTCTTGATTATGAATAACATCAGGGATAGTGACGTCTCCCTGATAAAAAATATCACCTGATTTCTTGATATATCGCGAAAGCATCCCTTTCATTTGGAATGGGTCTTGGATCATAAATCGAGTTAGTTTATTATTGGGAAGGGTACCCCAGATCCAATTTTCTGATGTGATCATTTGCCCAGGATAAAGTTCGCCTTTGACAACAGGAATATTGATGAGGGTTGATATTGAATAGGGGAATAATAGAAATATAATCCAATAATTGAAGACCCTGCGTTTATTTACCACTATGCCCGAGCGATATCAGCAGCAGATTTCATCATACCTTCACCCGCTTGAATGGCTTTGGTTATGATATCAAACGCGCGTTGAGTGATCACCATCTCCATCATCTCACCAATGATATCTACATTACTCGACTCTAGTGAAAACTGAGAAATAGTTCCAAAGTTATCCTGACCAGGAAGCCCTATTACAGGGTCACCTGACGACGTGGTTTGCCGGAATAAATTGCCGCCAATACTCTCAAGCCCAGCTGGATTCATGAATTTGGCCAATTGAATTTGACCTATAACGCGCTCTTGCGTCTCTTGATTAAGCGTCACATAAACATTGCCATCCGAAGCGATACGAACCTTATCCGTGTTTTGAGGAATACTGATCTGAGGTTGAAGGATATTCCCATTGGGATCAACAACACTGCCATCACTATCCCGATTTAAATTTCCTGCTCGACTATACGCGATCTCACCATTGGCTGTTTTAAAGGTTAAAAACCCTTCACCATTGATGGCAATGTCGAACTCGTTATTAGTGACCGAGATCGCACCTTGCCGAAAATCTTTGGGTGTCGATACGATCCGAACACCCGAACCAAGTTCAAGATTGGCTGGAGCCGATGTCCCGTCTTGCTTCTCAACAGCTTTGGCTAAAACTTGCGGGAATAAATTCTCAAGCTCAGTGCGGGTTGATTTATACCCCACTGTTTTTGAGTTGGAAACATTATTGGTAATATTGGTCATGATCTTCTCGAAAGAAGCCATTCCCGTGGCGCCTACATAAAACTGTCGCAACATATCGAAACCCCCATACGTTATCTACTCTAAATAATACTAAGGTTTGCCAAGATAGCAAGGGAAAATGGATTTACTATTTCAACGAATCCGCTCTCAGTATAGCGGCCATGGTTTCGAGGATAATACGAAAGCTCGCCAAAATAGGGTAACGACTATAGGAAAGTTTGAATCCATAATCCTGCTTTGCGGCGCCAATTCCTTTGTTCATCATAATAGCCGGACAACTCCAGTCCCCTTTTGTCGACGCGCTCCACGCCACTAGTCGATCCGAGGCCAAGCCCTTTCGCGTTACGACCGTCATTTCAATGCCAAGTTGTGTCCATTTTGGCTGACCCGCAAACTCATTTTGCCACCATTCACCATAAGACAAGGGCCAAGCCGAAAAGATAGCTTGCTGCGAAGTGTTGCGGACAAGTAATATCCGATTCGACACCCAAACAAGACCATCAACACCTAAGGTGTCCATCAAACGAAGGGCACGATCTTTTGCAAAGACAGGTTTATCTATCCATGTTTGCCATGTCATCCACGCCCCACCGCTCGCATGAAAGTTGATCTCAGAGGATGGGGTTATCGTCTCGTCAGGTGTCCAATCCGGCTCGATCTGAAGGAGGCGTATGACAACATCTTGGGTTGAGACACTAAACCCACTCAATTTAAGGGCACCCCCCACCGCTTGCAAGCATTGCGAGGAAAGCATATCCCATTCATGCCAATCGACATTCATCGGTCTATCACTCATAGAGCGTATCCCCATATCCAGATCGACCACAGCCAGTTTTTTTAGTTTCTTTATAGCTAAGATATTGAGAGTGGGGGGCTTATCATGTTCGATACTACCCTTTAGACGACTTTCATCCTTCCAGTGAGGGATAGATTTAGAAAACATCCCCACCGCGGCACTGGCTCGTTGCTTAAAAGGGATATGGCTAAGCTCATCAACGCTATAGTCAATTTTTTCTCCCATGGCGAAGAGAAACGAACATAGAAAAAGAACCACCAGAACCCTGATCATATTTAAACAATACGCTGAAATATAATAACCGTCAAAACCCTTTAATACATTGTGACAGCAGGACACTTATTGTAAGATGGTGACATCCATTTTGGGGGTTACCGTGTTTAAAAAATTTGCCCTAATTTTTTGTCTTTTTCTTATCGGTTCCATCGCGTTGGGCGATATATCTATTGTCAACACCCCAACACCGAATATCAATAATCCCCCACAATCCCTTCCTCAAGGAAGGCAGAATAATCCTATTTTTCAGTTTGATATCGATCCCGCGGGAACCAATATTAATTTCAAGTCATTATCCATCCTAGTTTCAGGAAATATTGATACAACAAACGTATCCTTTGAGGTGTTTCGATACAGTGGGGTCGCAGGAAGTGGGTCTTGGGTTTCGCTCAAAGGCACACAATCCCCTTTTACAGAGGGTGGTCTATCAACAATAGATGTGACCTATTCCCCTCTCGGATATTCCCTTTCAACGTTAACCTCATTCTATATAGCACTCAATGTGTCGCCAACGTATAATTTAACCCTTACTTCTTTTAAAATATCCATCAATTCTGCCGCGATAGAAGACACTTCCGGGCCACTTACGGTTAATATCTTTACCGGACAAAAGTCCATATTCATATCAGGGATACAGAGTAACTTTACTTATTCCCGATACATGGTGGTCACTGCGGATGGATTAACTCATCCGATCATGATCATGGATTTCAAGCCTATCAATGATTACAATCCAACCGTATTAGCCAATCTAGCGTTATCGGTTTTCACAAATCAAGCCTCATTAAGTCAACTGGGAAGTTTGGTCATATGGGATAATGCTGATTCCGTCAACTATAAAGCCACTTATAACATCACCTCAACCATGACATTCCCCTTGCCAACCTATTGGCCAGACCTCAATACAACGCTTAGTTACACGCTTGCATGGGCTCAAACGTCCAATGTTGGATTAGGGGCCAGCATCAATGTTGCACTTAATTCTGTTAGCTTACCCATATCCCCCTTACCCCTTTCTCTTTATTATGCACTTCCCAGTACAGATGTGGTCGCAGGGACAGGGACGCTTCTCATCAATTCATCTAATTTAGTGATTTTAGTCAATCCCGTCACCGTCAATTATTGGCTTCCTCAAGGGTCTCAAAAAAACATTCTTTTCCGATTCGCAATAGGGAAACAAGGAACTGCTACTTATGATACGGTTGTACTCGATAGTTTGGTGCTTGATTTCTCTAAAGCCGCTCATCCTGAACAAATACGTCTAACACTTTATCGAGACATTAATAATAACGATACCATGCTTGATCAACAACAATATGCCTTTAGCATGTCACCTGTCATCAATGGGAGAACCACACTAAATAATCTGAATCAATTACTCTCCGGTATTGGCACAACTTATAACTATATTCTCGCAGCCGATATTGCATCTACCGCTGATGCAGGGGAGTTGCAGTTCATTGTTACCCTCAACCCTGTCAACGCGAGGATTCGTTTAGGCACAAGCTATGTCGACTGCCCCGTTGTCCTAACAATAAGCGAAGGGGCTTTATTGGCAAAAGCATTCGATATTACAGGGTTTAAAGCTGAATTTATTGCTACATCTGACTTGATATTTTTTAATCAAGGAACCGCTATAGGTGTCCTAACCATCAACTGCCAACCCTTGTTTGAAAATACTAAACAGTTTCTTCTTTCAATGGACATTCAATCTAATGAGCCCAACCTAATAGGGTACTGGAGTATCTTTCTCGATACCCTACCTTTGAACATTACAACCTTCAACAACAAAATAGGGTTGCTATCTCTGACCCTTCCTACCGGCGATTTTGAAGTGAACACAACACATTCTGTTTTCGTTGAATTCACACCTGACATCACTATGCAAAGTGGTATTACCCTTCACATTTCCGCGATAAATTGCCAAGGTATCGGCATCAAATCTGGGCTTCCCCTCCATATTCAAAGTATACTTCCCTCTCGCGATATAAAGTTTGCCGGCCTAAAATTGATCCCCACCGCCATTTCGGTAGACACTACCGTCATAGGTGGGATGGAAGTCCCGCTTTATGGATGGACGGCACGATCCTATTTTACGACCTCAACCCTCAACAAGATCCAGATCGACAATGCAGGTGATCTTCCCTTTTTAAATAATTATTCACAAAGAAGAATAGACGCCGTACATATCTATCAAGAAATAAACACAAATAATATTTGGGATCCCCAAGACCGCACAGTCTCAAGTGCCATCTATGGGGTCTATTCCTATGTTGCCCCCAACCCCCAACCCCCAACCCCCTCGATCTTTATTTACCTTAACGAACCCCTTGGACTATATTCCGGCTATGGAACTGACAAAACGTATTTTTTAACCTATACAACGGGTGGTGCAGTCCCCGCACAAAGTTTTGCGACGGCACGTCTAACAAGTGCGGATTATTCCGATGGGCTACAAAATGGGTATCACAATCTGTACGGCCCCTTAGTGAACGGTCCAACAGGTAGCCTCACTGTCGGTACTGCAAATTTCATATGGATCACCACAAATTTACTAATTACACAGTCCGTTATGGGCGCTACAGAACTCCCCGTTCTTAAGTTCCAATTATATAAAACCTATGTTGGGACAAATGCCTCGGTCGACATCACTCTATCTAACAATCTGTCCCTTTTTACGGGCGATGACATGGGTATAAAACGAGTCAGTTTAGTCGAAGACATCAACGACAACGGAGTTTGGGATATAGGAGATATCCTACATGATGATTACACTATATTCAGATCTCCATCTCAAATAAATCTTCAGATCAAAAATGTCCCAACGGTAGGAAATAATCACTTTTACTCTTTATTCCTCGATATCGGTCAGGCTATTCCTGCTAGCATCGTTTTATCCGATGTTCTGAACTTATCATTCGGCAAGTCAAATATATCCATCTCCAGCAATATGATCGTCAGTAGTGGAAATGTCAGTAGTGGCAATTCCGCTGCAAGCGACATGATCATTGCGGGCATTTTTCCTCAACCCCGTTTTGACACACAAATCCAAATTCAAACCACAAATCTTATCGTTTCACTACTTAGCGTCAGCCCATCCATAGTTGTTAATACTCAAGATCCTCGCATCTGGCTTTCTTATCAAGTGAACAATCCTTTTGCTATCACCGTAACCATCACCGATCTATCACCACAGTTCTACCAAACCAAGTTGAGTAGCCGTAATGTCACTAATGAGTTTCGATTCACCACGCTTAACCTTCCCGTTCTACTCGGCCCAGGCCACTCCATTTCCTTTGACATTGTCGCTTCTCCCCATATTACGGTAGAACAAGGAAACCTCCGTATTGATGCTGCATTATCTTATATTTGGAAAGGTCAAAAGATTTTATTGACTCGTCGTCAACAACAAGCCCAAAACTGGGTACCTTTAGTAACTGGCAATCAAACAACAAGAATTCTCATTCCAACCTATAATATTTTTTATCTAGAAAATCAAAATTATATAAAAAGCCTAGAACGTGAATCTTTGGGCATTACCTATAATTTTCGAAATGGTGAGATCATCAATGAGGGCGATGCCATTATTATTTGGCTTACAGACGCAGGACAAGGAATAGATCTTAGCAAAACAGCCATTCTTTACAAGAATGTTACCCTCAACGCCATTAGCGATCAATACATCACCCACTATAGCCAAGACCGTAAAAGCGGATCGATCTGGGTCGGGCCATTATCAGGGCCAACGGGAAGCATCACCCTTATTCCTCAAGATATTGCGGGCAACATCCTGCCACAAGCTAATATTACCTACAAAACAAATACATCCCTTTTTATTCAAGATTTTTTACCCTACCCAAGTCTTTTCCGTGGCTCAGATCTGATCAATAATCCTCTACAAATGGGGTTTTTGTTAAGCAGAGGCCCCACCGTTGTTACTGCTTACATTCTCAATAGCCTTGGACAGTTGATCTGGAAAAACCAAGTAACCTACCCTACGTTCGGATATCAGATGATGAGTTTTAATGGAACCCAGTTGGATGGGAATTTTATCCCAAGAGGAATGTATCTTATCAAATTGATAGCGAAGGAGATCGGGAGTGGCAACCAAGCGACGGCCCTTACAAAATTCGTTGTGGAGTAATGTCCTACGGATCCACATCCTTCTCTTAGCGTGTCTATGTGGATATGGCGTTGACTGGGATATCACAACGGCTTATCTCCATCCTCAAATCGGCGCTATGGGCGGTGCAGGAATAGCATGGTCTGATGCAACAGCGGCAAGTTATCTCAATCCAGGATTATTGGGGAGAACCTCAAAATGGGGTGTCTCTTTCTATCAAGCCAGTCTGGAGCAGTCCATCGTAAATCAACATTTCCAATGGACACTTCCTATAGGCTCGATCACACATCAACTTAGTTATTATCGGCAAAGCCTTATGGATATTCCGATCACGCAGCTTATTGATGAAAGGATCCGACAAAATGGATCATTTGGCGCTAGCATTTCACAATGGCGATGGTCCGCTGGAACAACTTGGGAGGATATCCTTTGGTCTCGACGAGTAGGTTTAGGAACCAGTGTAGGCTATCAGCAATATGATTTCTCCGCAGGAAGCTCCCTGTTTTATCAATTAGGCCTCCATGTTCAGCCAAGCGCATGGGATTCTTTAGGCTTTGGGCTTGTTATGGATTCAACGGAAGGACAATATACATGGAGAGGCGGCATTTCAAGCCATTCAAACCCACTGGATATCTTGGTTGACTGGGATGGCAAATCAATACGAGGCGGCATCCAATATGCCATGAATGAAATGTGGTCTTTTCGTGGAGGACTTGAAAGTCGATTTTTAACCTTCGGTTCAGGATTAAATTATGACCAATTAGTGGGTATTCTCCCGCAGAATATTGCGTTCTCTATAGACCTTGCCACACAAATCCCCCTTGATCCGGCCTATGCGGTCTGCGCTTATGCAGGGATCACCATCCGTGAACAAGATCATCTTCGCATCCCCATGATAGAGGACTATCCAAGAGCAACGAATAAGAAAACAGTGACTTTACAAGGTTGGGCTGAACCCAAGAATACCGTTTGGTTACAAGTGAATGAGCAAGATCGTATTCGGACCCAAAGCAATGAGAATGGTCAATGGAGCACAAATATTCCTCTCATCCCAGGTAATAATAAAATAACGGCATGGGCCTCGGATATTCGACGCGAACGCCCAAGTATTGCAGGAAGTCCGGTATATATCTATCAAGACGACAGTCTGCCAGAGATCACGTTAAAAGCATGGATCGTAAGTGACAACATTCGCTACACGTTATCATTCTCAAAGATTCTAGCCGATGATCCTCAAATTCGAACCGACAAAATGTCATCACAAACGATCCCTCGTCTTGAAGGGAAATATCATGGATCACTTAATAGGAATGATGTCGATCATGAGTGGACGATTACGGCACGCGATCTTGTCAATAATGCAAGCGAGCTAGTGATCAACGACCCGATTGTTAGGCTTGAATCTCCTAAGTCAAATATTAGCAGCACACAAGAGGATAAATTTCTATTCAGCGGAAATGCAAATCGTTATAGTGAACTGGCTTTATTTAGTGATACGGCTCAAGATCAACAACCAGTCAAATTACAAAAAAATGGAAAATTCATGATCTACGGGACTTTAATCGTAGGCAAAAATCATTTCAGGCTGGTTGATAAACGAAAAAATGCAGAGATGACCTATCCCTTAACCATTATTCGTATCCACCTATATCGAGACACCAATAATGATGACATCGATCAGTTGGCAACCCTTGGAATACTCGACTCAACACCCTACTTCAAACCAACCTCTCCGCTCACTCAAGCAGCAGCGCTATTATGGTTAGCTCGTTTAAAAGAAATTAAGATACCGAACATAGACTCTGACAGCCCCGCTTGGTGGAAAGCCATCGCACAAAAAGCTCTTAAAGAACATTGGATCGAAACCCATAACGATAACAAAGTGTTAACACGTAAAGACGCGATGCTACTCATGACGAAGGTATTAGGTCTAAATGTCTTTGAAACCCTGACCGACTCTACCCATGTTCGAAACATTTCGTCACAAAATCCAGACGCGAAGCTCGTCACGTGGTTTGCGGAACATGGCATGATCTCAGGGGATAGCATCAATCTTTACGAGCCTCTTCAACGAGGAGAGTTCGCAACGTGGCTACGAAACAGTAATGCTGGCGATTATCGCATCACCAAGTTCTTTGGAACGAATTAGCATTCATTGTAAACAAACGATACGCAACACGAAATGGAGATTGTTAAAGCGCGACTAAGGTGAACTTGTCGTCTTTAGTGGATTCTTTGAGCCGGACTTTATATTTGTCTAAGAATTGGCCTAATTTTTTGGAGTACTTTTGCACGAGAATATAGCCATTCTTAATGGGCAGACGCTTTAAAAAGCGATATTGATGATCCTCAATGACTTGTTGATATTCTTCAAGGGGGCGGAAAGGCAAGGCTGTGTGAATACAGTCACGTCCATAGACACGAATTTCGCCGAGATCCGTCACGCCATGTTCGATCAAGGTCATCACATCAGGGAAAGCATTCACGGTCGTGGTAATATCAACCTCATTGGGAAGAAGCTCCCTAGCAATACGAATGGTCTCTAAGGTGTGCTGATAAAGATCGCTGCCAGGAGTGAGAACCGTATTTACATCAACTGGGAGGCAAGGAACAATACGAACCAATTGGACATTCCCGTACTCTTCGTGAATTTCCTTTATTTTCATCAGCGTATCAATACGATCTTCCGGTGTTTCTCCTATGCCGACCAATAAGCCTGTTATCACAGGAAGATTCAACTTGCCCGCGTTTTCTAAAAATTTAATTCGTATTTGAGGATCTTTACTGGGAGCGAACTGATGGACTTGATTCTCGTCCATAAAATCGGTACGCAGACTTTCGAGATTACATTCAACCGTTGCCACAATATCGGACAGGTACTTCATTTCGGACAAAGAAAGATAGCCGACATTCAAGTTAACCAAAAGCCCTTCGAGAAAAGCGAGTTCACTGATGGTGTAGATGTACTCGATGTAACTGTTAAAACCCCAGACATCAAACTTCGCTCGAATACCGTGGAACCGATCTGGGCGTTCACCCGAAACGATATTGGCTTCCCTGGCACCTGCTTTTCGAGCCGCTTTAAAGACTTTAATGGTGGAATAAGGCACAACCAGATCTTTTTGCCTGCCGCCAAAACTACAATACGTACATTGGTTACGACAAGCCGATGAAAGGATAATATCCACTGCATTCGAGTAAGTGATAATGTCACTACTATCGAGATAGGGAAGGATATCCTCGTTGGCACTAATAGGTAATTCGATTTGGTCTTCTGTCATTGCGGATAAGGCATTATACTAAGACCTGTGACGACTTACAAGCATTTTATTCCAAATCAAGACGAGAGTAAGGTTTGCGACCACTTTGGATTATGTGGTGGTTGCAAGTTATATGATATACCTTACACTGAACAGCTCATCCTCAAGCAAGATCGGGTAAAAAAAGAATTGAATCGCTTCGATTGCGTCATTGATCCTATTGTCCCCTCGCCCCTTCGATTCCATTACCGAAACAAAGTTGAAATGACGTTTTTTACCGATGAGAATGGGAAAGTCGGCCTTGGGTTCCATGAAAAGGGACAATTTAACCGTTTCGTAAATGTACGCAAATGCGTGCTTTCCCCCGAAGAAAATGGCGAACTACTTGAACATATCCGAGAATGGGCCGATCATCATGACTACCCTGCCTATCAAAAAAAGACCCATGAAGGCCTCCTACGATATTTAATTATTCGTGATTCCTTTTTAGAAAAGAATAAACTTTTGATCCTTATCGCTAAGGAAAACAGCCAAGCCCTTGCTGCCTCTCTTGCTGAAACATTAAAAGATCACATCAATATCGCAGGGGTCATTGGGTCTAATCAACCTGAGATCGCTGATGCCGTTTTACTGAATCATCAAGCACTTGCCTATGGACAGGACTATTTATTTGATCAAATAGGACATTGTCGATTTAAACTCCCCTCGAACTCGTTCTTTCAAGTCAATACGGCCGCAGCAACATTACTCTATGAACACATTCGCTCGTGCATTCGATCAGGTGAGAACGTACTCGATCTATTTTGCGGTGCGGGCACCATTAGTTGCTATATTGCGGACAAAGCCCAGTCTGTCTTTGGCATCGAAGTCGTCGAGTCTGCCATAATGTCCGCGGCTGATAACGCGGCTATAAATAATGTCTACAATCTATCCTTTACCTCAGGTCGTGTCCGTGAACGACTAGCAAACCTATATTTTATTGGCTCCGGAGAGGAACAACGCCTTCGCTATGACGCCCCACAATTTGACACCATCATTCTTGACCCTCCTCGATCTGGAACCGACAAAAAAACATGCGCACGGGTAGCGGCCTTAAAGCCTCGACAAATTATTTACGTCGCTTGCGGTTTTGAGAATCTAGCCTATAATCTTCGATCTTTTATCGATGCGGGATATAAGATAAATCAAGTCCTTCCATTCGATTTCTTTCCGAACACCCCTCACGTCGAAGTATTCGTTCAGATGCTATAATGGTCTCGTTATGTCCATCGCACAAAATCGAAAAGCATTTTTTAATTATGAGATCCTAGAAAAAGCCGAAGCGGGTCTTGTGTTGCAAGGCAATGAAGTCAAATCTATTCGTAATGGACACGTTAATATTTCGGAGGCTTTTATCAGCATCAAGGGAGGCGAAGCATGGATTCACAACATGAACGTTCAAGCCTATGATAAAAGCGCTCAATTCGCAGCGGAAGCCACTCGTGAGCGCAAACTTCTTCTCAAAAAATCTGAGATCAATCGCCTCATGGGAAAGGCACAAGAAAAGGGGTTGACCATTGTCCCGTTAAACCTATTTTTTCGTCGTCAATTTGTTAAGCTCGAATTGGGACTGGGCAAAGGTAAACGAACAGTTGATAAGCGTGACACCATCAAAGCAAGAACGATCAGTAGAGAGCTAGCACGTGATTTTAAAGGTGTTGTCAGCTAACAAGAGGTGGATTATTAAAAACCAGCTTTTGCATCGTCTTGTGAATGAGGGTCACCACATCATCATTTCGCCCACGCCAATAGGCTAGCAAGTTTTGAAGTGACTCCATGGCTAAGGGGGTTTTGAATTGACCAATAGGCGAGATCGTCAACTTTGCAAAGGATTCTTTATTAACATAAGATAATTTTTCAAGAAGCACCGGAATCTTCTCATGAGGAAAATAAGCGATAAAATGAACCATTTGTTCGTATTGAGCAATGGGGGTATCCAGTAGTTCTGCCACGGTTTGATGGTCTTTATCAAGCATCTCAACATATGTTAAAACAGAGATCAAAAATTGTACACGAGAATCTTTTTCATCGACTTTCATTTGAGGGAAAGCAAAGAGATATGGGTCAATGGTTTCGCCTTGTATGTAACGGCGACAGTTCTCGATACGTTTTTGTATATACAAGATATGGGTGCCTTTAAGTAAAAGGGGAAGAAGTTCTGGGTAGTACTGCTCTACCAAGTAGCACAAAATATCAACATTATTATTATCAAGGTGATGGCTGATCAACTGGACTACTTTTTCTTTAAAGTCTTTTAACTCAACGAGTTGCAGCAGCAATTGACGAACAGGATACGATGAAGGATCCTCCCGATTTATCGAGGACCAATTAACATCAAGTTGTCTTGCATGGGTAAGATTAATGATCTGAGCCATGTCGTCATTATCGCATATTTGAAGAGGGGCGTTAAGATAAAAACTGGAGCCGATGGGCGGAATCGAACCGCCGACCTAACGATTACGAATCGTTTGCTCTACCATCTGAGCTACATCGGCCTGACTGCTAATAGTATAACAGCTAGGCGGTTTGCGGACAATTCTGTGTTCAGGAGGATTATGCTACTTTTCGATTTGGTAACACATTGGTAACAGCCCCGCACGCCTGTTTGAAAAACGGGGTAAACCTTTCCATTTGTTCACGCTCATAGTCGTTATGCACTTGAGTGTAACCTTGAGTCGTTCTCATATCCTGATGCCCCATAAAAGACTGGAGCGTGTGGATACTTATCCCCGCCATATACCCTATGCTCGCAAAAGTGTGTCGAAGAGTATGTGGAGTAACCCCCTTTATCCCACACTTAGCCATTTGCTTATTAAAGGTTGTTTTAATCGATTTAAGAGGACGTCCATCTTGATGACAAATAACATAATCCATTTGCCATGGTTCTCGTTTATGGGCGTTGTCAGTAACTGGATCAATATAGTTTTCCTTGTAATAACTTAAATA
>CAIUCY010000048.1 GCA_903897765.1 uncultured Candidatus Marinamargulisbacteria bacterium
AAATTGGCTATATTTTGAGTATGGGCCCAGATTCAGGTGAAGTTCCTGATTTTCGAGGGAAAACGGTAGAGGAAGTGATGGAGCTTTTAAAAGACAAGCCTTATCAGATACAAAAAGCGGGAGAGAGCTATTCTTCAGAATTTGAGGATGGTAAAATTGTCTCACAAGACCCACAAGCTGGAGCCTTCTTTCAAGAAAATACGGTGATACGACTTTGGCTTTCAAGGGGATACCCTGTCTCGATCACCCTTAGTCCTGTCGGCCCAGAAAGTCCAAAGGTTCTCGCCAAGATCGACTTGAAGGTTATTGACGCGGTAAATAAAACTCAATTAAAGATCATTTCTATTCGCGGAACAGATCGGGATGTTCTCTACGATGAATCGGTTCTCCCTGGCAAAGAACTCTATTTTGAAGTTGAACAAATTGTGGGGTCACGGATTGAGGTTTATTTTAATAATGAGCTTGCGGCGGCGAAAGATCTGCTTCTTTAACTTTTGGATATTCTAACTGGAAAAGTTCTTCGCGTTTTTAACACCCTCTTTGAGGTCGCTTTTCCTGACATCCTCCAACCTGTAATTTGTCATAAAAGGAAGTCTGCCAAGTCACTTTTTCCGGGTGATCGTGTTGTGGTTGAGATGGACGAACAGCAAGCTCAAATAATCGAGGTTCTTCCTCGCACCAACTTAATTCCCCATCCTCGAGTTGCCAATGTTGACCGTATTCTCTATATGGTCGCAGCAAAAGAACCTCAGCCGGATGTTTGGGTTATTGACCAATTCCTTCATTATTGGCAAATGAATGGGGTTCCCGTGACTCTGATTGTAAATAAAACAGATCTTATGGATGAGGTTTCGGCGAGCTTATTTGAGCACTATGAGCGATTAGGTGTGTCAGCCCTTTATTTAGAGGCACTTCGAACATCAGGAAAGGAACTTTTGTCGGTGTTTACGTTGATCGACCATAAAACCGTGATGTTGGCCGGGCAATCAGGGGTGGGTAAGTCCACGCTACTTAGAGCCCTTGTTCCTGAAAGTGATGCTTTGACCGGTTATGTGTCCAAAAAGAATCAAAGAGGCCGTCAAACCACAAAGCAAGCGAGCCTACATTATTGTCTTCAGGCCTCGGCTCAAGTTGTTGATACGCCTGGGTTCTCGATGGTTGATCCAACAGGATACACCATACGATCAACTCAACACTTTTATGGCGATGTGTTAAAAGAGTCCACGCAGTGTCGATTTCCAAATTGTCGACATATTCATGAGCCGGATTGTGCGGTAAAACAGTCATTAGAGCGAGGAGAGATCTTTAGCTTTAGGTATCAAAACTATCTGAAGACCCTTGGGTTGCTTGAAAAGAACCAAAAATGGTGAGATTATGAAATCATGGTTAAGGTTGCCCCCTCGTTATTGTCTGCAAATTTTAATGACTTAGCCGATGCCGTAAGAGCGCTTGATAAGGCGGGGGCGGATTATCTTCATATCGATGTCATGGATGGTCGTTTTGTCCCCAACATGACGTTTGGCCCTGTTGTTTTTAAAAATATTCGCCAAATAACAACCTGTCCCCTTGATGTTCATCTCATGATTTTGGAGCCTGAGAAATATATTCCTCATTGGATCGAGATCGGGGCAGACATTATTTCCGTACATGTTGAGTCAACGGTTCATTTAGATCGAGCACTCAGTTTAGTTCGCAGCCTAGGAGCCAAACCTTCCGTTGTTGTTAATCCGGCAACACCTATAGAGTGGGTATTCCCTGTTCTTTCAATTGTTGACCAAGTTCTTGTTATGAGTGTTAACCCAGGGTTCGGTGGGCAATACTTTATTCCGTATACGTTAGATAAAATTCGAGCACTTCAGCATGAGATCCTACGGCGTCAGTTGGCTGTTGAGATACAGGTTGATGGAGGTGTTACGGAAGTGAACGCCAAGCAGCTAGTTGATGCTGGTGTGGATGTGTTGGTTGCCGGTTCAGCGGTTTTTAATAGCAAGGATATGGCCGCCACGATAAAGGCTTTAAAATCCTTTCAATGATCGACGCTCATCAAGATGAGCTTTGGATGAAGTTGGCGCTTAGACTTGCCCGACGTGCTTGGGGAAATGTTGCGCCCAATCCTCTTGTTGGCGCTGTCATCGTCAAAGATGGCCAGTTGATCTCGACCGGTTATCATAAAAAACAAGGAACAGCTCATGCCGAAGTGATTGCTATCACTGAGGCAGGCGAACGTGCACGCGGTGCTACGATATATGTGACGTTAGAACCTTGTTGTCATTGGGGATCTACGCCCCCGTGTACCCAAGCTATTATTGAGGCGGGTCTACTACGCGTTGTATTTTCTCAAACAGACCCCAACCCAAAGGTAAGACAATGTGATTCAAAAAAAATTCTTTTAGATGCGGGCATCAATGTGCATTCGGGGGTACTTTTAAAACAAGCGAAAGAACAGAATCGCTATTTTAATACCAGCATTTTAACTGGTTACCCGTATGTTACGCTAAAACTTGGAATGACCATTGATGGGATGATCGCGGACCGTTATGGAACAAGTAAATGGATAACAAATGAGCACTCTCGTCAATTCGTTCAAAAACTCCGACGTGAACATGATGCTGTGTTAGTAGGGATCGGTACCGTTCTTGCGGATGATCCCTCTTTAACGGTTCGCGATCCTAAAAAAAAGCAGCCTATCAGAATAATACTCGATCCCCAGTTAGAAAGCCCTCTTGATGCCGCTCTATTTAAGGGTGTGGGTCAAACATTTATTATAACTCAATCAAGTCATCATGACAGCGAGAAAGCAAAAATACTCCAGACATTAGGGGCTGTTGTTTTAGGTCTAGATCTGATTGATGAACAATTTAATATAGATGAGTTATTAGTATTGCTTTCAAAACAGGGCATATGGAGCGTTTTAGTTGAGGGTGGGGGTGGTGTTGCTCAAGCATTCGAGCGATCAGGTCGGATTAATCGTTATATCGTTTTTCAGGCGCCAAAAATTTTGGCAGACAAAGAGGCAAAGCATGGGTTTTCAGGAAACTGGGATCACCCTTTGTCACAGGTATCAACTCTGAAGTTGATTACCGTTCGTCGATATGGTGATGATGTTATGCTCGTATACGAACCGAAAAAATTAAGCTAAGATTAATTCATGCTTAGAGGAATACGTGGAGCCATTTCGGTTGACCAGAATACTCGAGAGGATATTCTTGATCAAACCGAAGTGTTGCTTCGAGAAATGCATCATCGAAACGACCTCGATCTGACTCGGATCGCGAGTGTTTTGTTTTCCCTCACGGCTGATCTTAATGCTGAGTTTCCCGCCGTTGCAGCGAGGCAAATGGGATGGACAAATATTCCCTTGATGTGTTTTAAGGAAATTGAAGTTCCGGGGTCATTGCCTCGGTGTATCCGTGTTCTTATACACTATAACGCTGAAGATAATGATGTTTTAAATCCGGTTTATATGGGCGAAGCCCTTCATCTGAGAAAAGATTTGCTCTCAGACGCGGGAGTTTCAGGGTGAAGGTCTGTATTATCGGGTTAGGGTTGATCGGTGCCTCTATGGCATGGCAACTTAAATCCAAGGGACACCATGTTACGGGCGTTGCAAGACGACAAAAAACGCTCGATTTGGCTTATGAACAAAATTTGATCGATGCTGGATATTTAGAGGTTTGTCGATCTGCGCTTCAAGTAGACCTTGTTGTTGTCGCTGTACCGCTTGAATTAATCGTTTCGACCATTGTCCATATTGACACTTTTTTATCAAGCCAAACTCTAGTGATCGATGTGGGTAGTGTCAAAAAACATATCATAGACGATATTAAGTCAAAATATCTCAAAAAGACACTGTTTGTTGGGGGCCATCCCATGGCGGGGTCTGAGAAAACGGGACTCGAAAATTTTCAGAAAGATCTCTTTAGCGGCAAGCCCTTTATTCTTTGCTATCCAAGTGATGAGGTTCGCAAGCAATCTACTTTACTTCTTCAACGGTTTGTTGCTGATCTTGACGCTACGGTTTGTGAACTTTCTGCAGAAGATCACGATCAACGTGTCGCTGCAATCTCTCATTTGCCCTATATTCTGGCGAATACGTTGTTTAATCTGTACTTAAAGGATGAGCCATCTCTTAAAGAGGTCGCCTCGACAGGGTTTTTGGATACGACCCGAGTGGCTCACTCCGACCCTCTTTGGGGAACGATGGTTGCGTTAATGAATAAGGACGCGTTAATCCCTCAAATCGATGCCGTGATTTCTTCACTTCAGTTATTAAAGTCAGACATATCAACCTTTAATTCAAAGGGGCTCTTGGCTCGATTTAATGTTGATCATGTTATCGAAGGCCCCGAAAAATTAGAACGTTTAAAAGAATGGGTTAAGGATTCTCCGGAGACGTAAACTTTTTCTTGTAAAAACGGCCATAGGTCGATATGATTGCTAAACATTCAGCCAATACCATGAATGTCTTGTTTTGGAGGGTTACCCAAGAGGCTGAAGGGGCGGGTTTGCTAAACCTGTAGGGTGGTTATACCGCCGCGAGAGTTCGAATCTCTCACCCTCCGCCAGTTTTTTAGTATAAGAAAGTTAAGTGTTCAAATGAACGACCATTCATTATTTCTATATGCTCTCAGTACCTGTGGGTGGTGCAAAAAAACTAAACAATTATTAAATGATCTGAGTCTTGACTTTGATTATGTCGATGTAGACTTACTAAAAAACGGTCAGCAAGAAGCCGTTGTGGCCGATATGGAGAGATGGAATTCAAATGGATCTTTTCCGACATTGGTTGTGGATGATCGCTATAGTATCCGTGGTTTTCAACCCGAACAAATCTCTGAGTTAAAGCGTTCAACTTAATGGTCGAAATTCCTAAGCTAACGTCGATTATGATCAATCCAAATTCATCGTTATCAAAAGAATTGTTGGAGGGACTTGCTCTCAATCAATCCCGATACGGATATCGGTCTTGTCCTTGTCGATTGGCTAAAGGAACGATCGAGAGTGACCGTGACATTGTTTGTCCCTGCGTTTATCGGGATCAAGATGTTGCCGAATATGGTTCATGCTATTGTGGGCTTTTCGTTAGCGCTAGCTTTGTTGATAGCGGCTTAAGATTAAAGTCAATTCCCGAAAGACGAAAGAAGCATGGAACATATTAAAACAGATATTCTTATTATAGGTTCGGGTATAGCTGGTTTGTATTGTGCCCTCAGCTGCCCCAAACATCTTTCTGTGACGATTGTTACGAAATCACGCCTACAGGGCGGGAATAGCTACTATGCACAAGGTGGCATCGCCATGGCTGTTGCAAAAGAAGATAATGTAGAAATGCATAAACAGGATACACTAAAAACAGGTTGTCGTTTGTCTGACGAAGCCGCCGTTGATATTTTGGTCAGTGAAGGCCCTGTCTTACTTGAACATTTGCTAGAGTTGGGAGTTCCGTTTACTCGCTTAACCTCGGGTGGATTGGAATTACTAAAAGAGGGCGCCCATTCACGTCGACGCGTGCTTCATATTCAGGATGAGACGGGGCGGTTTTTGGAACAAAACCTGATCCACCATGTTCGTCGCCAAAACAATGTAACGGTACTTGAGAATCATCACCTGTCTTCGTTGATGATCCAAGAGGGTATATGTCGGGGTGCGTATATCTTAAGTGAAAATGAGCACATTACCTGTGTTCAGGCTCATTCAACGGTTTTGGCAACAGGGGGTGCTTCGGCCGTTTATTCGAAAAGTACGAATTGGAGTGGGGCCATTGGGGATGGGGTTGTTGCTGCTTTTGATGCGGGGGCGGAAGTACGAGACATGGAGTTTATTCAGTTCCATCCAACGGCCATCGACTTTGGTCGAGGTAAACGACGATATTTCCTTATCTCTGAATCTGTTCGAGGCGAGGGAGCGCATGTTGTGGATGAAACGGCCGCTCGGTTCTTATTTGATTATGACCCACGGGGAGAGTTAGCTTCTCGGGATGAAGTGGCACGGGCTTTAGCCTCTCATGTGGCAAAAGGTCATACTATATTTTTAGATTGCCGACCTATTGGCCCTCAATTCCCGGTCAGATTCCCTGGGATTTATACAACCTGCTTAGATAAAGGCCTCGATGCCACAAAGGATCTGATCCCAGTTGGCCCCGTGGCTCATTACATGATCGGTGGGATTACAACCACACCCGAGGGACAAACAACGCTCCCAAGCTTGTATGCGTGTGGTGAAGTTGCTTCTACTGGGATCCATGGCGCGAACCGATTGGCGAGCAATTCATTGCTGGAATGCTTGGTTTTTGGTCATCGAGTTGCTCGGGATATCGCCGATCAAAAAACCGAATCGAAAGTGTTTCGAAAAACAGCCATTCCCTTGATCACGGATGTTCCGACCCAAGGACGGACAGCACGACAATCAAAACGGATCAAACAAATGATGTACGAACAGGTGGGGATCGTTCGGGAAGAAAAAACCCTCATTAAAACCCTCGAGTATATTAATATGACGTTGGCTCCGTTCGAAACGGTACGTACGACGATATTGAGCCTTAATGCTGCGAACCTTCGAAATCAGCTTATGGTGTCAAGGTTGATCGTTCAGGCGGCCTTGTTGCGAAAAGAAAGCCGAGGAACGCATTTCCGAAGCGACTACCCAGAAACGAACCCTGCATTAGACTACGTACATACGCTTAGCGAGAAACAGGCAGTTCAATAAAAAATGTAGATCCCTGACCCTGTTTACTTTCGACCCATATTCTTCCATCATGAAGGGCAATTAAATCTCTCGAAATAGATAGACCAAGACCAAGTCCAGATCGGAATCCAGCTTTTCCATCAGCATCAAGTTGAATAAACCGCTCAAAGATCTTGTCGATATTATTGGCTTCAATACCGATGCCTGTGTCAGTGATCTGGGTGATGATCTTGTTCTTCTCCGTGAAGAATTTAACGGTTACATTTCCCTTTTCAGTAAAATGAATAGCGTTATGAATGACATTTAAAAAAGCGCGATGAATTTTTTCTCGATCGGCTTGAATACTAGGAAGATTTGTTGAGCTGTCAAAAATGAGATCAATACTTTTTAAAGCGGCTTGAGGCCGAAAGCTCTCAAGAATTTCACCTACCAGAGATTTAAGACTTACTTCTTCAAACTGAATAGAGATCTTGTTTGCAGTGATCAAGGTAAATTCTAGCAGATCATTAATAAGACGACTTAGATGTAGCCCCTCATCTAAAATTATTTTTATGTAATTTTTTTGGTCATCATTGAGTTTGCCTCGGCGTTCGTTGGAGAGTGTCTCTGTAAACCCGAGTATGGTTGTAAGCGGTGTTTTTAATTCATGCGAAATGGTTCGCATAAAACCTGTTTTCAGATTTTCTAGCTCCTTTTCTTTGGTTATATCGCGAATCAAGGTGATGATCCCAATAATATTACCTTTTGAGTCGGTTGAGAGCGAACTCCTTAAATGGATGTAATTGGACTGTCGATCGGGGTGAGTGAGGGTAAGTTCCTTACTGATGAAGCGAACTTTTTTAAGAATAATTTGGTGGATGTCTTGAATATAAGATTTATCGGGAAGCACCTCAAACAAAGACGCGCCGATGACACTCTTTTCAATGCCGAGCAAGGTTTTCGCGCTTGAATTGATCATGAGAACCGTGTGACTAATATTGCTGACTAGAATTCCTTCTTCAAGGTTTTCGATGAGAGCATTCAGCTTTTCTTTTTCTTGATGGAGCATATAGTTAGAATGGAAAAGCTCCTTATTACTGGTATAAAGGTCTTCCGTTCGAGATTTAATTTTTTCTTCAAGTTGATCGTTCAGTCCCTCCACCTCATGTGTTGTCGAAGAAAGTTCATGGATAATGGCGTCAAAAATATAGATCTCTATGAGTAAGTAGCCCAAAATTAAGAGAAGGTTATAAACCATAATGAATCGTATTAAAAAGGGAAAAAGAATCGAAAGGCTTTGAAAGGTGTTTGCGATCCAAAGACTGGCGATGGCTGATTTTAAGTAGGGGTCAGCTTTTTTCCGACTAATAAAAAAGAAAAGACCCGTCAAAGCTAGGTTGGTAAGATAAACCCCCAGTTGAGCCCAATTAGTATCGAGCAACCATCGTTCGGCCAAAGAGGACGTCCAAGGCAACGCTACCGCGACGATCATCAGCAGGATATAGGCGCCTACAACCGTGAAAAGCGTGTTTACAATTCGACGAACGATAGCGTGATGGGTGACAGCAATGATCAAGGTAACGGCAAGAATGGTTTGAGCTGTAACCTCTATCGCACGGATAATAAAACTGAATACAGGCAACCATCGGGTTGGAAGAAATACGCTTCGTTTTGCGAGGTAGAGGAAAATAAAAAATAAACCAACATTTAGAATGATGGTAATAAACCCTACAAATAGAACATAGAAGCGATCTTTTATATGGGGACTTGCGGGTAGTTTTTTGAGACTAAAGTATGTTGAGAAGAGAATGAGCACTGAAAGCAGTGCCACAATAAAGAACTGGTAAAGCTGACCGATCGATACGGCGCTCAGAGAGAGATAGGTAAATAAATCGATCATGCTTTTGGTAGTGTAATGATGAAGCGAGTTCCCTTTCCGAGTTCACTTTCGACAGTGACACTACCATTATGCAAACCAATAATCGATTTGACAATACTGAGACCTAGGCCAAGACCGTCAGCATTGTTTTTATAATTGTGTAGTCGAGAGTATTTCTCGAAAATAAACGGGATCTTTTCTTGGGGTATGCCCGGACCGTTATCTTCAATATAAAAGAGAATGTTCTCGTTTTCTTTTTTTGCAATGAGTTTTACGTGTATGCCCTCCCCAAGTTTTATAGCGTTTCCGATCAGATTCATAAAAACTTGCTTGAGTCGGTAAAAATCGGCCGTAATGAGAAGGTTTTCTGGGTCCACGTTACTCGTGATGGAAATTTTTTTATCGTTAATAGAAGGAGTAAAGAACATTTCAAGCTCGTAGAAAAAATCACCAATAGGAAAGAGAAATTTATTGAGCTGAATTTTATTAGATTCCAATCGGACAAGATCCGAAAGGTCAGCGATCATGCGTTGAAGATCTTCACTGGAATGTAGCGCGAAGTTTAATAGTTTGCGATGTCTCTCGCCCAGCACGTCGTTCTCGGGTCCATGGAGAACCAAATCCAGAAAGCCTAAGATGCTTGATAGCGGATTCTTTAAGTCATGGGAAATGGTGTTAAAAAAATCGTTACGAAACTGGTCAAGTTGTTTAACGGCGGTAATATCTTCTATGAGATAAATAATAAGGTCGAACGAGGTCTTTTTGTCTTGAACAAAGGCTGCTTTGATGGCCAAGTCATAATCTTTGCTTTTGGAGGTAAATTGAATATCACGAACCAAGCGAAAAGGGGCTTTTTTTATTTCACTGAGGATAGCGGAAATAGAAGTTTTGAGTTCATCGAAGGTCAAGACATCTAAGATCGAGCCGAGAAATCCACTTTCTTTACTGATGTGAAGCAGTTGTTTCGCGTTATTGTTCATTTGAATGATGTTGCCCAGGGGGTCAGTGACGAGCATGCCCTCCACAATATTATCGATGATAAGGCGGCTCTTGATGGTTTCACGTTGAAGCTCTCTCGAACGTTCTTGCAATTCTTTGGTTCGACCGCTGACGGTTTCTTCAAGCGAGGAGCTGTAGTGTTTACTTCGTTGATAGTGGAACTGGATCGAGGAAAGCAAATGGTTCAAAAAGATCTTAAGTCTCTCTGTTTCCTCGCGTTCACGGGAATTAAACACAACACAATCAAAACAAGGAATCGTCATCGGGTTTCGTTTTTCTATGGTTTTCACATTAAAGAATTCTTCCCAGCAATTGGTTTGATTGTCTTTGTAAAAGGTGCAAGGAATATTATCAATTCGCTTGACCTTTTTTTTGGAGATCGTTTTTTTAAGAGGAAGGGGGCGGATATTTAATGGGTTTTCATGAGCATACTGCTCGAGATAGGTGATCACTTCAACAATGGGTTGTATCATGAGACGAGCCAAGAAATAGGACGTAAGAATGAGAGACAAACTGATAGCCCAATAAATAATGATAAACGTTCGATCTGCATTTTCTCCAAGGATTATAAGGGTAACAATGAAGACAAATAGAGTGATGGCCGCCAAAATAAGCGGTATTTTTAATTTTAAACTAATGGATGTCATAAATACTCATGATCGCGGATGCTCGAACCCCTCTTCTAATGAGGTATTGTACAACATCAACAATGGTTGCTAGAATACATTTCGTAATTTGGAGATTCCCCGGTAGCTTCCGCCGTCGCGCGAGGCTATGGCGGACAAGCAGTCGTATCGACTTCGCTGTATAGGCAGCATTTCTTAGACCGCTTGTTTACCCTTCGAGGAATCACATTTGATATGTTCCCCGGTAGCTCAGTCGGTAGAGCAGCTGGCTGTTAACCAGCGGGTCCGTGGTTCGAGTCCGCGCCGGGGAGCCAGTTTTTCGCATTGCGAAAAACTGTCGAGAATCGAAACAACTTTCAACAGTTCAAATAACTTCCAATAATAGATTTATATGTATATGTGCTGTAGCGGACGAGAACACGAGGTTCGGCTAGCTGCTTAATGAGAACGAGCCTGAAAGGCGAAGGTCGAATTTAGCAGGTGGCACGCAGCCGGATTGTGAAACAATCCGAGCGAGTGAGGTCCGCGCCGGGGAGCCCCGCATAAATGAATTTATTACACAGCCATCCCATAGGGAGTTAAAAATCGGGGGTTG
>CAIUCY010000049.1 GCA_903897765.1 uncultured Candidatus Marinamargulisbacteria bacterium
ACCTTTAAGAGATGTGGCATCAACGTTGTTGCTGGCAGTAAGAGTGAAATTGTCGTTGGCTACAAGTTGCATTGTTTGGGCAGCGAATAAATCGAGAGAGTTATTGCATGCAGAGATTGCGACTGGCCCAGTAATGGAGAATGCACTGAGTTGTTTGTGTGCATTAATATTAACATCGCCTGTAATAGATGTCGCATCAACATCATTATTGGCACTTAAGACCGTATTGCATGCGGAAGCCAAATAAATACTGTCAGTATTGGTTTGAATATTGACGTTGCTTTGACCAGTAATTACGACATCTTGATTTAATACATCAAGTGTAACTTCAAGATTTTCTGCTTTCATTTGTAGACCATAATTACTATCTGGTGATATAACATTCATAGATCCCGCGTGCATCTTCCGAGACCATCCTTTATTGAGATCAAAATCAAAGGAGTGTACATCTTGGACTGAAATAGCAATCTTTCCAGATGATGCAATTTCAAAAGCGGTAAGATCTTTACCATAAATACGCGGAAGCCAAATAGGTCCGGTCACCATAACATTCGAATTATCGGGATAGAAGGTTGTATCGACATTTTGTTGATAAGAAATCATAGCTGAAGGGTCTGAGGATGATGTAGGATCAGCGCTGAAGTAATCGTAGAAAGTTGATAATGTTGAAGCTGCCATTTTTATAATTTCTAATTAGAATTATTTTGATTCGTAGATAACAATTAAACTAACCAACTGAACATTGCGTTCTATTGTACAGTTTCCATGTATCAAAAAAGTTAATAAAAAAATAATAAAACATTACTTAAGAATAAACATTATTATTAATTTATAAAGGGATCGATGGCTATTCTATCTGTGGATCTTGGGACAACTTATAGTTGTGTGGGAATCTGGAAAAATGGACGTGTTGAGATTATTCCAAATGACCAGGGTAATCGAACTACGCCCTCATATGTTGCGTTCACTGATACAGAACGTCTTGTAGGAGATGCCGCAAAGAATCAGGCAGCTATGAATCCTAAGAACACTGTATATGATGCCAAACGGCTTATTGGCAGAAAGTTCAGTGATAGTGTAGTTCAAGAAGACATGAAATCGTGGCCGTTTAAAGTTATTGATGATGGTTCTGATAAGCCACAAATCGTTGTAACATATAAAGGGGAAGACAAGAAATATTATGCCGAAGAGATTTCGGCAATGGTTCTTGGAAAGATGAAAGAAATTACTGAAACTTTCTTGGGAGAGAAAGTGACGGATGCTATTATTACTGTCCCGGCGTATTTTAATGATTCTGCGAGGCAAGCAACTAAAGACGCGGGGGCTATTGCGGGGCTCAATGTTTTGCGCATTATTAATGAGCCAACTGCGGCGGCTATTGCATATGGTCTTGATAATAAGAGTAAGCAAGAAAAAAATATATTGATCCATGATTTTGGAGGTGGAACATTCGACGTAACTGTATTGACTGTTGATGAAGGAATTTTCGAAGTAAAAGCCACAAATGGTGATTCACACTTGGGTGGAGAAGATATTGATAATCGTATGGTTAAACATTTCATGCAGGAGTTCCAACGAAAATACAAAAAGGATATCAGTGATAATGCTCGTGCTATTAAGCGTCTAAAGGTAGCTAGCGAGAAGGCTAAACGGAATCTATCATCATCGGCGTCAACTTCAATTGAACTAGACTCATTGTACGACGGGATTGATTTCACCTCTAACCTTACTCGGGCACGTCTCGATGAATTGTGTTCAGATATTTATAAAAAGACCATCGATTCAGTAGAGAAAGCATTGATTGATTCTGGCTTGAGCAAATCCGATATTAACGAGGTCGTTCTTGTCGGAGGTTCGACTAGAATTCCAAAGGTTCAACAACTTCTGTCTGATTTTTTCAATGGTAAAGAACTCAATCGATCCGTCAATCCTGACGAAGTCGTAGCTGCAGGAGCGGCGATTCAAGGAGCAATATTGAGTGGAAGTAAAGACGATGCTATTAAAGACCTTCTACTTCTTGATGTTTGTCCACTGTCACTCGGTATCGAGACAGCAGGAGGAGTTAGCACGGTCATTATTCCACGTAATACTACAATTCCTGTAAAGAAGAGCCAAACATTTTCGACATTTGCTGATAATCAACCTGCAGTTACGATCAAGATATATGAGGGGGAACGTGGTATGACGGTACATAACACATTATTGGGTTCATTTGAACTGAGTGGTATTCCCCCAGCCCCTCGAGGTGTACCCAAGATTGTCGTTTCACTTGACATTGATTCATCCGGTATTTTGAATGTCACAGCAGAGGAAACTGGAAGCGGAGCTAAGAAAAATATCACTATTAATAGCGACAAGGGGCGTCTTTCGAAAGAAGATATCGAGCGTCTCGTTAAAGAAGCGGAAGAACATAAAAAAGAAGATGACGCTAATCGAGAAAGGATAGAGGCAAAGAATGAGTATGAGAATTATCTATATAACCTAAAAAGTTCTATTGTTGATGGAAAAGATGTGAAACTTGAAGATGAAGATAAGAAAATAATTAAAGATTTGGTGACGGAAGGATTGTCGTGGATTGATTCCAATCAACTCGCGTCTAAAGAGGAGTTCAAGGAAAAGTACGACGAAGCAAATAAAACATCAATGCCAATTATGACAAAGTTCTATCAAAGTGGTGGAGCTCCTCCACCAGGAGGTGGTAGTGGTGGAATGCCAGATATGTCAGAATTCATGAGCAATATGGGAAAAACTCCGAATGGGCCCATTGTAGACGAGGTTGATTAATCATATTTGTTACATAATTGTCTTTTTCATTTTTATATGATTATTATTACAGTCAGTGGAACAGCAAAATGGAACATCGCGCAATTCCAATTTCTAAGCCCTGACAGTACGGGGTATAAAATCAACTCCCCCATGCATCCTCG
>CAIUCY010000050.1 GCA_903897765.1 uncultured Candidatus Marinamargulisbacteria bacterium
CAATGGATACCCACGCCACCCCCACTGATAATGAAACGACTTCGTTCCTTGGGGGTAGCTTTTAATAAACGAGGAAAATAGGTTAAGGGCACGGCTAATTGACGTCCGTCGGCAAGAGATACCCATAAATTCGTAGGATCAAACCAAACATTCGTCGCAGTGATTTCTTTAGTTAAAATTGTCATCCCATTTGCTCCTTATTAAATCAGAATTCTTGACAATATATTTTTCAATAGCATTTAACTCTTTGGAAGAAAATCCCCAAGAAGAGGCAAGGGCAATGGAGGGTTCCATCCAAAATTTGGCAATATATTTCTCTTTTCTAACATGAATATGACATCTCTCTAAAGGCAAACCTTCATTCGAAAAAAAGAAAAAAACATACCCATTCCAATGAAGAATTCTTGGCATTTGTACGATTATATCATGGGCGAAGTACATTCCACGTTCATACCCATACCCGCCGCGAGAATGATGGTGTTAAGTGTCATGACTAAAGGGTATTATCCCTCGATGTTCGTGTTTGTTCCAGTTGTTATTTGAAAAATATTCGTTTGTTATTGGCCCCCCTTCTTTGCTAGCAGAGAAGGGGCTGGGGGATGAGTCGAAACAATTCTTCAATCCGTTATTTCTCAGGCATCCATTCGACAGTGGAAATTAGTCGTGTTTATTATGTTATTGGTAGTTGTCTATCATGCGCAAAAGGTGTACATTTTGACCCTATGAAACTGCTCAAGGTGTTCGTACTTCTTGGCTGTGTTGTTTTTGCCGAAACCTTGGTTCCCGTTATGGATTTGGTCAAATTGGCGGATCAAAATAGCCTTCAAATTCAGATCGCTCAAAATAAGCTCGGTGTTGCTCAAGCTCAAACAGATCAGGCTTGGTCTACTATTTGGCCGAAACTAACCTTGACGGGAGGCTATAATCGGATGGATAGTTATAGCCTGCGCTCTCTTGGTGCCCCCTCACTTATGGACGCTTACACGGAAAAACTCCAACTCAATCAGATCCTTTGGAACGGAAGTGCGCTTACGGCCATTGGTGTAAGCGATTACGGACTTGTGGCCGCGCAGGCTCAGTATAACGCGGCTAAAGAGGACACGTATCTGGGTATTTTAAATTTGGCCTTTTCGATCATTCAAACTCAAAAAAACCTCGATGTCCTGATCGAATCCAAAAAGCAATTACAGGGCCTATATGATAAAGTTGTTGAACTCCAAAAGAATGGCCTCGCGACTCGTATCGATGTGCTTCGAACCAAAGCAAATTTGGCTGGATTGAACGTCTCGATCATCGACCTCCGAAATGCGATAGAGGGGCAATATAATACGCTTGAAATGTTGGTTAATGCCCCCTTGCCGTCACGTTCGGTGGATGGTCAGATTATCGAAACTCTATATAAAAATTTCCCCGTTCCCTCCAAGGTCGAGGTCTCGACTGTGCTTGAAAAGCGTTATGATTATGTGCAACTGAAAAATACGGTTAAACTCATGGATGCGAACGTGGATATTGCCCGATGGTCAGGTTTGCCGAGCGTCATGTTCGTGGGGTCCTATGGGTATCAGGGTACAACAGGGTTTAATTTTAACGACTCAAATCGTGACTGGTTGCTTGGGGTTAATGCCAGTTGGTCGTTTATGGATTTCGGTACGACAGAAGGCAAAGTCAAAGAGACCGATAATACGGCAGCACAAATGCGCAAACAACTCGAACAACTCAAAAGGTCGATCGCCAATGACCTTGATTCCCTTCAACTTAGCCTAAAGGCGACTTATGATAAGATAGATGCTATCAGTGAAGAAGTTCAAGCGAACGCGGATGCCTATGAATTAATGAATAGTCGATATGTTCTTGGCGAAGTGACAAACCTTGAACTGCTTGATGCGCATACCCAGCTTTTAACTGCCAAGAAAAAACTGGTTGAAGCGAAGATCGAGTATGCTGGGCTTGCATTGAAGTGGATGAAAGCGAATGGAACATTAATTCCCTATATTAAAAAGGAAGCAGGCTTATGAATAAAAAAACCATTGGATTTATAGCTTTTATTGTTTTGGTATCCATCGTTGCGACTGTCATACAAAAGGCGACACATCAACCCCCTCCGCAAATGACCTTATCCCAAAAAGTTGACTCGATCCGAGAAGAGGTTGTTCCAGTACGTGTGGCGGCTTTGACCCCTCAACCTTTTACAGCTGTTATTCAAACCGTAGCTACGGTAAAAGCGAAAGAAGACTACATTCTTAGTGCGAAATCTGCGGGGGAGATCACTTATTTAAATGCTGAGATCGGGCAAGTTGTTCGAAAAGGACAGGTTCTTGCAAAAATAAACCCTGAGATGGCGGAGGCCAGTTTGCGTCAGGCACAGGCAAATTATGATATGGCCAAAAGTAATTATGATCGCCAAAAGCAATTAGCCCAAAAGGATCTTATATCAGATACTCAATTTGAAGCGGCACGCACTCAATTTACAGTGGCTCAGTCAGGGCTGCGACTGGCTTCTATCAACCTCAAATATGCTTCGGTCATTTGTCCGATCGATGGGGTCGTTGCCGAAAAATATGTTGATCTGTACGCGTTTGTAGCCCCAGGTCATCCGGTGGTACGTGTAGTAAACCCAAAGCTGATCGAGATCGAAGTGGGGCTCAGTGAGAAAAATGTTGGCCGCATCAATATCGGTGATATGGCTGAGCTGCAAATTAGCTCGATTCAAGGACGAATATTTGCTGGTAAGGTCGCGCAAGTTGGCCTTCAAGGCAATCAGGACAATAAAACATTCCCTGTAAAAGTTCAGTTCCTTAATCCTTCCTCCAATATGAAGGGTGGGATGATAGGGGATCTGAAAATTAAGTCGACAACGTATCCGTACGCGGTCGTCGTTCCTTTTGATCTTATCCAAAAATCAACCGATGGTGAAACGTACGTTTTTGTTTTGTCTGGAGATAAAGCGGTTAAGCGAACCGTAGCTGTTGGGGATGTATTAGAGGATCGTGCCCGCATCGAGAGTGGTCTAGTTAGTGGTGATGTTATCATTGTCGATGGATATAAATTTGTTTCGGATGGGACACGTGTTTCGGTAAAGCCATAAATGAATCTTATTAAATTAGCCATCAAGAACTATGTTACCGTGCTACTCGTTATGACGGTAATGGCTATATTTGGCATGAAGTCCTATTTTTCATTCCCCCGAGAAACCTTTCCCGATATTAAAGTCCCCTATGTGTTCGTTAATACGATGTATTTAGGGGTATCTCCAAAAGATATGGAATCGTTGGTGACCAATCCTATTGAGCGAAAACTCAAAACCTTAAAGGGAATTAAGCATATCAGTTCTACATCCGCGGATAGTATGTCTAGCATCTTCATCGAGTTTAATCCAGATGTGGATATTGAGCAGGCTCTTCAGAAGGTGAAAGATAAAGTCGATACCGCTGCGCCTGATCTTCCCAAAGATCTGCCTTCACCCCCAACCGTTAAAGAGTTCAGTTTTGAAGAATTTCCTTTTATTTATGTGGTGCTTTATGGTCGTCTGGATCTAGTACAGCTTAAGACGGTGGCGGATGACTTGAAAAAGGAACTTGAAAAAGTGGATGGGATTTTGGACGTTAATATTATTGGTGGTCAAGATCGAGAGATCCAAATTATCGTCAGCCCTGAGAAGATGCAGGAAAAGGGACTTGCCTTTAGCGACATCAATAAGGCAATACAAGGCGAGAACATTAATATTCCGGGTGGGAATATGGATTTAGGTGCGTCTCGTTATAGTATTCGGGTTCCAGGTGAATTTAATACCGTTGAGGACTTGCAAACCATCATTGTTAAAAGTGACAAAGGAACCCCCATTTATTTGCGTGATATCGCTTCAATTCGCGATGGGTTTAGTGATCAAAAAAGCATGTCTCGGTATGATGGACAACCCAATATTATGATCTCCCTGACCAAACGAAGTGGGACCAACTTGTTAAAACTTTCCCAGTCGGTCAAAGATCACGCCGCTGCCTTTAATAATAAACGACATATTAAGGGGCTTAAGATAGGGTTTATGAGCGATCAGTCCAAAACGATCAAATTCATGCTAAGTGACCTTGAAAACAGCATTTTCTCTGGGTTTTTGCTCGTGATGCTTGTTCTCTTTTTTAGTTTAGGTTTTCGAACCGCATTTATTGTGGCGTTGTCGATCCCCTTTTCGCTTTTTATCTCTTTTGTTGTTTTTGGTCAGCTAGGCTTTACGCTGAACATGATCGTGCTGTTTTCGCTCGTTTTAGTATCGGGAATGTTGGCTGATGACGCGATCGTTGTCATTGAGAATACTTACCGTCTGATGGAAAAGGGCGTAGAACGTCGAAAAGCCGCATTTCAAGCTGCCAAGCAGGTGGCTGTGCCAGTTATTACCTCAACCCTGACGACAATGGCGTCCTTTTTGCCTTTATTGTTTTGGCCGGGGATCATGGGGCAATTTATGGGGAATATGCCAAAGACCGTCTTAATAACCATGACGTCTTCCTTGGTGGTGGCGTTGTTGGTCAATCCGGTCATTGCCGCACGCACAATGAAGCTTGAAGAAAAGATCGAGAAGACCCAACATCAATTAGACAATCCTAGTTTTTTCGATCGTATCATGGAGTTATATCATTTGATGCTTGAGAAAGCGCTCGACCATCCAGGACGTACCTTGATCTTGGTATTTGCTTTGTTTATTGCGTCATTCTTTGCTTATAAAGTACTTGGTAAGCCGCCCATATTCTTTCCTGATATCACCCCCAAACAAGCATATGTTTCCATCACCATGCCGCCAGGAGCCTTACTCGAAGACACCGATAAAATGGCGTTGCAAGTGGAAAAAAGACTGCTGAAGTATGATACGATACGCGACTTTTCGGCTAACATCGGTGGGCAAACAGGGGGGATGTCGTCGGGTCAGACTAATCCTAACAAAGCACAAATTGTTCTCGATTTCAAAGAACGTGGTATCGATGTTTTGCCACCGAACTTTGATCCGAGAGAAACGATCAAGGAAATTCGTGAAGAGTTGAAAGTCGTTCCAGGTGCGACGTTCGAAATAACTAAGCCAGAAGGTGGCCCCCCTCGAGGTGCAGCCATCTCGTTCAAAATTACGGGTGAGGATTTTGACCGACTCCGATTGCTTTCGGATAAGGTACAGAAAACGCTTCACCAAATACCGGGGTTAGTTAATATAAAAGACGATTATGAAGAAGGGCTTTCAGAGCTGCGTGTCGATCTGGATCGAGGGAAAATGGCCTTGCTGGGGATTAATACGGCTGCCGCGGCCTCGGCGATACGAACGGCTATTTATGGCTCTAAAGTCTCGGTGTTTCGCGATAAATCGAGTAACGATGAATATGATATTGTGCTTCGTTATCCTAAGGAAAGCCGTCGAAGTGTGGAAGATGTTGAGAATATCGTGGTCCCAACGTTCAAAGGTGTGAATGTCCCTCTGAAAGTCTTTGCAACGATACGCTTCACTGAGGGAATTGGTTACATTCAGCATAAAGAATATGACCGTGTGATCGAGGTGACATCCGAAGTGGAAAAAGGCGAGAATAATATGCTCAAGCGTAAAGAGGCTCTGGCTCTCGTCAAAAGCCAGATCACGTTGCCAGATGGTTATACCTACTTAAAGGGCGGAGAAGAAGAGGCGCAACAAGAGGCTTCCTCCTTTCTTGGTAGTGCGTTTTTAGTGACGGTCTTTATTATCTTTATTATATTGGTAACCCAATTCCATTCGTTTATTATTCCGTTTATTATTTTGGGGACGATCTTGCTCTCCTTTATCGGACTCTTCTGGGGACTGATCCTTACGGGGACGCCCTTTTGTATCATTATGACAGGGGTCGCGGTCATTACGTTGGCCGGACTGGTGGTAAAGAATGGGATCATCTTGCTCGATTTTCTGGTCATTCTTCGCAAGGACGGCTACTCTAAGCGAGATGCCTGTATAGAAGCGTCTAAAATACGATTTCGCCCTGTGATGCTGACGGCTATCGCTGCCATTTTGGGGCTACTGCCTATGTCGACGGGTATTTCCTATGACTTTCATAAATGGCAGTGGGTGACCCATTCTGAAGCCTCAGAGTGGTGGGCGAGCATGTCCAACGCCGTTATTTTTGGGCTCGCCTTCGCAACCATCTTGACGCTGGTTGTGGTTCCTGTTGCCTATTATTTAACGGATGAGATCAAGACAAAAATTTGGATGAAATGGTTTAAACGCGTCCCAACGTTATAGAGGCTGGTCGGTTATGTTTATATGTCGATGGACGTGTCCATGAAATCATAATAGCTCGGGAAAAAGTTTTTAACGTTCTCTAAACACATTCGTTTAATTGTTTCTCGGGTAGAAGGGCCGTTGTTGTTCATTAATTGAGTAACTCTTCTTAATATCTTGGTGCATATTTCTTTATCTGACAGGGATCCCCTCGCGTCAATAATTCCTATAATATTCGCGGAAACGATTTGACCAATTATTTCAGTTCCTCGAGGTTTGATGTTTGAAGTACCACGCAATCAAGTAAACAATGAGTGCAATCCAAATCTGAGTAAAAACAGCATTTTTTGAAGTTCCGATAAAGGTCTTCACCTTGAGGTGTTGTTTTATCCCCTATCAAAAAGACCGGACACTAGTGTGCACTAGACAGTTAAATTAAAGCGCATTATAATTTTACTCATCGATTATCGATAAGGAGTCTGTAAAATGACGGCAGTGAAACTCTCATCCAAATATCAAATCTCGATTCCTAAGTTGCTTCGGGATTCGTTAAATTTAAAAGTAGGGGAGCGGTTGATCATGTTGTCTCTTCCGGGGCGTATTGAGCTTGTTCCTGAGCGAAATTTAGCTACGATGAAAGGTATTTTGTCGGGGATGGATACCACTCTTTCTCGAGATGACGATCGATTATGAATTTGGTCGATTCCTGTGGTTGGATCGAATATTTTGCAAACGCCAATAATGCATCTTTTTTTGAATCGATTATTCTTGATACTCAAAATCTGATCGTTCCCACTCTTTGTCTTTATGAAGTTTATAAAAAAATCTACCTCGAAAGAGGCGATGAACTCGCAACAACGGTTTGCGCCCAAATGCAACAAGGGCATGTTGTTGATGCAACGAGCCAGATCGCATTATATGCTGCCGAATTGAGTATTAAAAATAAACTACCAATGGCTGATAGTATTGTGCTTGCTACTGGCTATGTTCATGGTGCAAGCATTTGGACGCAAGATGCTCATTTTTCTGGATTATCGGGCGTAAAGTATATCTCAACTACTTAAACAAACTAATTAGGATCGCTTTTTGAGCATGGAGGCGGTTTTCGGCTTGGTCAAACACAACGGACTGTTCCCCGTCGATCACCTCATTGGTGATCTCTTGCCCCCGATGGGCGGGTAAACAATGCATCACTTTCGCATCGGGTTTGGCTTCCACAAGAAGGTGCGAATTAACTTGGTAATGTTGGAATAAAGGGATACGAACATGGGATTCTTCCTCAAGCCCCATCGACGTCCACGTGTCAGTATAAATAATGTCAGCCCCTTGAACCGCTTCGTATGGGTTATTCGAGATGATGATCTTTGATCCTGTATTTCTGGCGGCAACTTTTGCAGCTTCGACATGGTCTTTATGAGGTTCGTAACCGATAGGGGTTGCGATATAAAGGTCATACCCGACAATGCTGCAAAGTTGAAGGAGCGAATTGGCGATATTGAACCCATCTCCGAGATAGGCGACCTTTAAATGCCCTTGTCCTTTATGCTCGATGATGGCCTGATAGTCTGCCAAAATTTGGCAGGGATGGAATTTGTCTGAAAGGGCATTAATGACTGGGACATTGGCTGCCTTGGAAAATCTTTCTAGGCTATCTTGATGAAAAGTTCGAATGATGATTGCGTCCACATAACGGTTTAACGTGTTCGCGATATCCTCAAAAGCTTCTCGCCCACCCAAAGAACTTGAGGGAAGGGTGACCGTATGGCCACCGAGTTCATAAATCCCCACGTCAAAAGAGACAAGGGTACGTGTTGATGGTTTTTCAAAGAGCATGGCGATGGATTTGCCTTTAAGCGTATCGCGAAGGAGTCCTTTTGAACGCTCATCTTTAAGGACTATGGCCTCTTTGATGAGTTGGTCCAGTTGGTTCTTGGTGAACCCCTCAAGGCTAAGAAAGTCTTTTTTTACCATGATCCTGCCTTTATCATCGTGCCAATACCAAAATCGGTGAAAAGCTCAAGAAGGATGGAGTGTTCGGTTTCACCACTAATGACATGTACATTACGAACACCCGAATTGATCGCGCGGAGAAGCGATTCTACTTTAGGGATCATTCCTCCGGTGATGGTTCCGTTCTCGATCATGGTTTGGATCTGTAAGGAAGATACTTGTTTGATCAGCTGTTTGTCTTTGTCCAGAATGCCACTTACATTCGAGAGTGCGATCAGTTTTTCGGCTTGAAGGGCTATAGCAATATCGCCAGCTGCAACGTCTGCGTTTATATTGTAGACTTGACCCTTTTCATCAACCCCAACGGTTGAGATGACAGGAATATAGCCATCATTTAATAGTTGATTGATAATATCAGGGTTGATCGATTTGACTTTGCCGACAAGGCCTAGCTCAGTATTGGGGTGTTGCTGAGCCAAAATAAGATTGGCGTCTTTACCACTCAACCCAACCGCTTTGCCCCCCGCTTGATTAATAAGGTTAACAAGGCTTTTATTGACTCGTCCGGTTAAAACCATTTCGATGACATCCATAGCCTCGGGGGTGGTGACACGTTGACCGTCAATAAAGTGGCTTTTGATATTCAATTTATCAAGCCATTCGTTGATCTCAAGGCCGCCACCATGGACCACGACAGGGTTGATGCCGACAAATTTTAGTAAAACGATATCGGTAGCGACGGATCGCTTAAGTTTTTCATCTTCCATCGCACTGCCACCGTATTTAATGACAACGGTTTTACCAGAAAATTGTTGAATGTAAGGCAATGCCTCAAGAAGGGTCTTTGCTTTTTCGATGTATTTTTCCATCACGGCTAACAACCCCTTAATATGCGCTTATTGTAATATGAAAGCGAACAACCGGCAAGCAGGGGGCTTTAAACGCTATGTTCGAACAGAATTTTCAATCCGATCGCGATCAAAACGAGGCCGCCTATGAGTTCAGCCCTATTGGCTAGAAAACTCCCGATCAAACGACCTAAATAGATGCCCGCAAACGAAAAGGCGAAGGTGATGCACCCTATAATAAGAGCAGTTGCGATTATATTAACATTTAGAAAAGAAAGACCAACCCCAACGGCTAGGGCATCGATGCTGGTTGCAATGGAAAGCCCCACCATCAGTCGCAGTCCATGGCGATGTTCGCGGGCAATAGGTTTGGTGTCGGTGGATTCTTTGATCATCTTAGCGCCGATAAGCGCAAGGAGAATAAAGGCGATCCAATGATCCCATTTCGCTATCGGAAACGCATGAAGGATATTACCCGCGAACCATCCAAGCATCGGCATCAAGGCCTGAAAGACCCCAAAGAACAACCCGAACAAAATTGCGGAGGATAGCATCCGTTTACGAATAGACATCCCTTCGGTTATCGCTACAGCAAAAGCATCCATAGAAAGGCCAATGGCTGTGAGGAAGGTGGTGATTAGTGTCATAGATTCTCCTTCAAATAGTTAAGTATGATTTGGCTAGAATGTCCATCTCCATATGGGTTCACGGCTTTTGCCATCTGGGTATACGCGGCTGTATTGTTTAGGAGCTCATTGACGGCTTGAGTGATGATTTCTTTGTTCGTTCCAACAAGCTTAACCGTCCCTGCAGTAATGCCTTCGGGGCGCTCGGTCGTGTCACGCATGACCAATACTGGTATGCCAAAGCCCGGAGCTTCTTCTTGAATGCCCCCACTGTCGGTCAGGACAAGTGTGGCGTGATGCATTAAATAAACAAACGGGAGATAGTCGAGCGGCTCGATCAGAAAAACATTGGGGATATCTTTTAAAAGCCGAAAAACAGGTTCTCTGACATGGGGATTAAGATGAACAGGATACACCAGATCAACGCTTGGATTTGTTAAGGCGATGCATTTGATGGCCTCACATATCGATTCAAACCCGTTGCCAAAGTTCTCTCGTCGATGACCTGTAATAAGGATGATTTTTTTGGCATTGCCCCTCTCTGCTTGCGGAGAGGGGGCGGGGGTGAGGCGGTATCCTGCATCGACGAGTTTTTGATTAAGCTGCTCTTTTAATGATGGCTCGCGTTCAATTTTATCGATAACCCATTTTAAGGCGTCGATAACCGTGTTACCGGTGATGATCGCGTGATGAATGTCGATGTTTTCTTTCATAAGATTATCAAGGTTGGCTTGGGTTGGCGCAAAATGATAGGTGGTGATGCGATCAGTAAGTTGACGATTCATTTCTTCGGGGTAGGGTGATGAAAGATCAAAGGTTCGAAGCCCTGCCTCGACATGGCCGACGGGGATACGTGCATAAAATGCGGCGAGTGCGGCCGCTAGGCTAGTGGTCGTGTCACCATGAACAAGAATAATGTCGGGTTGTATATCCTGATATACCCCACGTAACTGGGTCAGAACGGCTGCTGTAATATCGGTTAGATCTTGATTTGGCTTCATCAGGTTAAGGTCGATATTGGGGATGATCTCAAAAAGCGATAATACTTGATCAAGCATATAGCGATGTTGAGCCGTGACCACAACCTTAACATCAAAGAACGTATCGGCTTGAAGCGCTTTGACTAAGGGGGCCATCTTTATGGCTTCAGGTCGCGTACCAAATACAAAGAGGATTTTTTTGCCGCTCATAATGGCGGCATTATACTACACCACGTAATAATTAATAATCCGCATGGGGGATTCGTTTTTTGATATCCATTTATTGGCCGATTTGAAGTTAAAGTTGGTTATCATTTCAGGAGTTTTTAGAAAGCGGAGGATCTCAAGTCTGACATCATTTGGCAGAACATTATACATCTGGATGAGACGCTGAATTTCACCTACAAGGGCGCGGTGTTGGATCTCGTTAGTCATTGATCGATCCCCAATAAATTCGATAATTGTTTATATGCTTCTTCCATATCTTTAGGCCATTCCCCCTCGTATTGTTTCAGCTGACTCGATAACTTCTGCAAATTCCCAATGAACAACTTGGCCTGCGCAGAAAGCGTCGACTCGTCACTGTCGGTTTCTTCGAGTTCATCAAGTTCTTCTTGGATCTTTCCGAAAAGCCGTCTAACTTGTGAAAGTACTTCAGGTTTATGGGCACTGGCATTACTGTTCATCGCTGCCAGAAACCCAAGCATACCTCGGAGTTGAGTTTGGTTGGATTGATTTTGTTTGCTAAAGGTTTCTAGTATTGAATTGAAGAGGTCAGGGTCTCCAGAGGCGGCTTCATAGGCCTGCTTAGAGGAACCGGTTTTGATGAGATTGATGATATGCCCTAAAAGGACTTGATTTTCAACCCGTGTGTTGGTGATATTTAAGTTTTGCATCCCCAGTGGATTCTCACTAGACGGGGTATTCGGGTTTTTGTTGTTTATCGGATTAAAGGATGCGTTGGGTTTGATCTGACCTTGAGGGGTAGCGAGGGGTTCGTTCATCAGTCCGGTTTGTTTGACGATTTGCGATAACATTTCGATATCCTGACTGTTTTGACTAAGGAAAAGACTTTTTGCGAGATCTTTCAGGGTCAGCGTTCCTTTTTGGAGCAAGGTAGCAGCGTCTTTAATATCAGCCTTGTTGGGTGGAGTGCGTCCTGTGGTGTTGCTGTAATTGATGATAGCGTCTTCAAAACGTTGCTGATCGCTTTTGCTTTGAGCTTTAGCGTTTGTGTTTATCGGATTAATATTAAGTTCGGCAAGTCCCATATTACTTAGAGAATGCCCTGTTTTTTGAGGGGTTAAACATTCGGGGAGGGAGGCTGACATGCTTTGGCTTTTTCAATCTCTAAATAATAGTTATAGATTTTAAGAACTTCTTCCATACTTCTCGGGTTTTGATTGTATCTGTTCCCGGGTAGAGATGCCCACTCATTCCTTAACAGCCTGAAAATTTGCTTTGTATCGCCTGAATTTATTATTTTTTGAAGAACTTTTGGTGTTAGGCCTCGGACTTTTGTGATAAGGAGCAAGGCGGCAATATCTTGGTTTTCAGGGGAAAACCAAATATGCCCATTATTGTCTTTCACAAAGAAATCACGGTATTTCTTTATTAAAAAGTCCCAGTTTTTTGCACGGATTTGATGTCGACCTGCACAGGTCGAGGAAATCGTTTTTCCATGAATTTTTACGTGTACGCTTATACGGGGATGGTCGTAGTAGCTGTCAAATTGCCCGCCACCAACCAAGGATTTGTATCCCTGATCCGAAGCTTCTTTATAGTTCTCAATTTTACCTATCGTTGAGAGGATTGCTTTTAAATAGGGTTCCTCTTGTTTTGAATATCCTTCCAAAACATCTTTTTCAGGAGCGGTTGTTGACGCGGTCTTTATTTGTGTTGGGTCGACCTGTCGAATATCTCCTTGACCAATTGGTTGATTGGTGAGGATCGAGGGAACCGTCGATCCCCGTGTCTTTAAGTTCTTAGACATAATCGCTTCAAAGGTGGCTTTTCCTAATATTCCATTGGCAGGAATACTATTTAAGCCTTGAAAGGATTTAATGGCAGTTTCAAAATCATTATTGGTGAAATTAGTGGGCAAGGAGAGTATGTCGTAAATATGATGATATTGGTAGTTTTGTTTTACGCTCCCGTAATCCATTTGATTGAATCCTTGAAAGTTGATGGAGTCATAAGATGTTCTGATCAAAGGTTTAATTCCGTCACTTCCAGTGATTCTAAACTGAAGGTTACTGTTCATAGTCATACTATGCCCCATTTGACGATGGGATAAACATTTAATCGCGCGGCCACCCCTAAACCCTTTCCACTAAGCGCTTCCCGATGAATCCATTAATAAAATTTAGATTATTTTCTCCAAAAGCGGGATTTTTTTAAAAACCCTCCGATATATTCAATAGATTGGATCAGACATTTCCCATGTTTGAACAATCCGTAAGTGGGGAGAAGCTAAAAATATAATTTAGGAGGGTTAATATGTTTAATAAAGTAGTAGCGTTAGGAATCGTGGAAGGCAGAAAAGTTGGCAAACTAGAACGTAAGTTCATTCGGGCAATGAATGAAATTGATCGCATGTACGATAAATTATCAACAAATGCACTTATTGGGTTTGTCAAAGGCGCAAATTTTGTTATCGGAAAAGTTGCGCCGAAAATGCCCCAAATAAAACTAGATCTTTACACCAGATTAGCCACTGGTGAATATTGCAACAGGTTGTATTTTGAAAAAGCAATTGAAACTCCCGATGTATTTAGCTGGAAAGGAACCCAAAAAGGTGGCGCCGATAACGGTGAACAATTCGCAACAACAGCGCTTCTCAAAGGATACTCACCCAAACAAACTCTTGCTGCAGATCTTCTGAAGGCTGGAGATGTCCGCATAACTTTTAAAGCAAGTGATGATGGTCGAATGGTGACAAAAACAGGGCGTGAATGGTCAATTGAAGTAGCACATCATCCCGATGGGTTTGTTGGTAAATTTACACTTCCAGACGGAACGCTTGTCGGTTCAAAACCTTAAGCCGTTTGTATAGATGTATTGTCAGTGATGAATGTTTGAGGTGAGATTGAGCCTAGAAAGGACAAAAAAGAACCCTGCTTTTAGGGCTTTTTTGTCTTTTCACAAGCGAAACGAGCCGAGTCTTCATCACTGACTTGGCGGGGTAAGGGGGCGGCTAAGAGCCCCCGGATAAATCGATACAAGTAGATGTGCCATATCAATATAAGGCTGAGGTCGGGTGTTCCACCTTCCCCTCATTTTATGCGATAATGGCCCTATTATGGCGATTGACGTAAATCCCAATATCGAGCGTATTCAGCCGTACATTCCGGGTAAGCCCATCGAAGATGTTCAGCGCGAACTCGGTCTATCACGCGTGATCAAACTAGCCAGTAACGAAAATAATATCGGGCTTCCCGCTTCGGTTCAGTCGGAACTTTCAACCAAGATCAGTGAACTGTTCCTTTACCCCGATGGAGCCGTTTTTAAGCTCCGTCAAGTCTTGGCTGATCGGTATCAGCTTGAAGGGTCACAGCTTATCTTTGGCAACGGATCGGATGAACTGCTGCTGCTTATCGCCTTGGCCTTTCTAGGCCCTGACAAAGAAGCGCTTGTCTCAGAGGGTACTTTCTCGGAGTATGCCTTTTCCGCCCATGTCGTTAATGCGCCGATCAAAACCATCCCTTTAAATGATCTTACTTATGACTTGAATGCTTTTGCTTTGGCGATAACACCCCTCACAAGAGTTATTTTTCTCTGTAATCCAAATAATCCGACGGGGACGATTTTCTCGTCATCTGCGCTAGAGTCCTTTATGCAAAAGGTTCCTGCTAATGTCTTGGTGGTGCTTGATGAGGCGTATTTCGAGTTCGCTGTCGGATCAACGGCACCCGATGGTTCTGTTTACCCTGATGGGCGGACATTGATTAGTCGTTATGACAATCTTATCGTGCTTCGGACCTTTTCCAAAATGTGGTCACTTGCGGGGTGTCGTTTAGGCTATGGGATGGCATCGCCAGCGATCATTGAGGCACTTAACAAGGCTCGTCAACCCTTTAACATTAATCGATTTGCCCAAGAGGCGGCTCTGTTAATGCTAGAGCAAACATCATGGACGACTGAAGTCCGCTCACTGGTCGATTCTGAAAAGGCTCGTCTAATGGAAGAGCTATCAGCCCTGGGGTTATTGCCTATTAAGAGCTATGCGAATTTTATTTTTATAGATATTGGGCAGTCTGCAAGCAAACTCTTTGAGCAACTCCTCAAAAAAGGTGTTATTATTAGAGCCATGGATGGGTTCGGTTTTCCACAAGCCATTCGTGTGACAGTGGGCCTTCCTGATGAAAACGATGCATTTATCACGGCATTGAAAGAGGTTTTGTAAGTGAATCAAACAACTCTATATGCAGAGCACAAAGCGCTTGGTGCCAAAATGGTTAATTTCGCCGATTGGAGTATGCCCGTATCCTATAAAGGGATCATCGAGGAACATAACGCTGTTCGTCAAAAAGCGGGACTCTTTGATGTCTCGCATATGGGTGTTATTGATGTAGAGGGGACCCAAAGTCTTCAATATCTACAGTATTTGACCGTTAACGATGTGAGTCGACTGGAGCCCTTTCAATCTCAGTACACCATGATGCTTGATGAAAAAGGGCGTGTCCTCGACGACATGATCGTGACCCGTCTGGGATCTCGGTATCGTTTGGTGGTTAATTGTAGTAATAAAGACAAGATCGTTGCTTGGATGCAACTCCACAAAAACAATTTTTCGGTTCATCTGACTATCCATAATGATCTCAATATTTTGGCTTTACAGGGTCCCGAAGCTAAGTCCATGCTAGAGCCCCTTCTCGATACCCAATGGGTGGGGGGAAGCTTTAATGTCATGTATGCCAAATTGGCGGGTGTGGACGTGTTGGTTAGTCGAACGGGGTATACGGGTGAGTTTGGCTATGAGGTATTTGTTCATGATGATGATGTTGTCAAATTATGGCGTTTGTTCATAGAAAAGGGGGCTTCGCCTGTCGGGTTAGGCGCTCGAGATACGCTGCGTATTGAGGCAGGTTTGCCACTGTATGGTCATGAGATCTATGGAATGGTTACGCCGTTTGATCTGGGGTATGGATGGATCGTTAAGCTTGATAAAGGTGACTTTATTGGTAAAACCTTTTTATCCCAGTCATCGCATAGACGAAAACTCTTTGGCATTGTTTTGGAGGAAAAGGTTATTCCTCGTCAAGGTACTGAGGTTCTTGAGTATGGTGTGGTGACAAGTGGTACGTATAGTCCCACGTTGGGAAAACCCATCGCGATGTTCATGACCCAACGAGATATCCCCAGTGACCGACGTGTATCGGTTAGGGTTCGAGATAAGTCTTATGAGGCCACGATCATTAAGTTGCCCTTCATCAAAAAGGGTATTAACAAAGAGGCAACCGTTTGATATAGTTACCGTACGAATCAGTAGTAGCAAGTGAAAGGGGATTGACTTCATGACTTTAATAGCACCCAGTCTTTATTATTCCGACGAGCACGAGTGGGTTCGTGTTGAGGGGAATAATGCCATTATTGGGATCACCGATTATGCCCAAGATGCGCTTGGTGATATTGTCTTTATCGAATTGCCTATTATAGGGGATGATTGTACACAAATGGATCAGGTAGGTGTCATTGAGTCTGTTAAAACCGTTAGTAATTTATATATTCCAGTGAGTGGCCGAGTTGTAGAGGTTAATGAGGCTGCACTTGAGAATCCTTCCATTGTCAACTCTAGTCCCTATGACGAAGG
>CAIUCY010000051.1 GCA_903897765.1 uncultured Candidatus Marinamargulisbacteria bacterium
ATCTCTCAAAGCACCAGAAAGGGTTAAAGGGGTGAACATACTCATCGTCGATGATATTTATACAACGGGCGCGACATATCGAGAAATCAAACAAACCTTGCTTTCTGCTGGGGCAGCATCCGTTGATGGATACTTCCTGACGCGGGCATAGGAGTCATGTATGCTTCGACTTCGCTCAGTCTTAGTATATAATAGCCCCTACTATGAGAAAGAATGAAAAACGTTTAGGCGAAGAGCCGATCGGTAAGTTGCTAATGCAGTTTTCTGTTCCCGCCATCATCGGCATGATGGTCATTTCCATGTATAGTGTGGTCGATCGTATCTTTGTGGGGCAGGTTGTTGGTCCCCTCGCGATCACAGGGATTTCCCTCACTTTTCCACTAGCTATCATTATGATGGCGTTTGGTATGCTTATTGGTATCGGTACAGGGGCAACCATCTCTATTAAACTCGGTCAACAAAAAAAGGAAGAAGCCGAAGTTGCCTTAGGTAATGCGTTCACCTTGCTTTTGATCGTCGCGTTTTTAACCACCACCATCGGACTATTTTTCTTAGACCCGTTATTACAGGTTTTAGGGGCAAAGTCGCAATCCCTCGTTTATGCGAAACAATTTATCCAGATCATTATGGCGTTCTCGGTATTCCAGTTTATTGGTTTTGGGCTGAATGGCAGCATGTCGGCTTCTGGAAATCCTAAATTTGGCATGATGACCATGCTGATGAATGCGTTGATCAATATACTCTTATTGATCGTTTTCATCGGTTTTTTTAAATGGGGTATTCGTGGATCAGCCTTTGCGACGGCTATCGCTCAAGGGTGTTCGGCTATTTGGGTTCTGTCTTTTTTTAGAAGCAAAAAGACGACGATTCGGTTACGTTTTCGCAATTTGCGTCTTCGCAAAGATATTGTCAAAAAAATCCTTTCCATCGGCCTTGCGCCCTTTACCCTTCAGTTGGGTTCAAGTTTGGTGATATTAGTTTTGAACAAACAGTTATTCGCCCTCAGTGGTGATATGGGCGTGGCAGCGCTAGGGGCTATTTTCCCTGTAACCATGTTCCTTGTCATGCCTATCATAGGGCTTAGTCAAGGCGCTCAACCCATTATTGGCTATAATTATGGGGCCAAAAAGATCGATCGGCTCAAAAAAGCTTTTTTGATCTCTGTTACGATCGCCTCGATACATGCCATCGTCATGTCGATCATCGTTCAGCTGTTCCCGCATTTTTTCATTCAAATGTTCAGCCAAGATAAAGAGCTTGTCGCGATAGGCACTCATGGGATGAGGATATATTTGGCGATGATGCCTTTTGTAGGCTATTTGATCCTTGGCGCAAATTTCTTCACGGCGATTGGGAAGGCACCGCAATCCATGTTCCTGAATTTGTCTCGGCAAGTGATTTTCTTCGTTCCGCTTTTGTTGATCTTACCCCATTATTTTGGGATCAACGGGGTTTGGCTATCGATGCCCTTATCAGATATGACAGCACTTGTATTTACAACGATACTGCTTGTTCGACAATTTAAGCATCTAACTCCTGATAAAGACGATATCATCGCTGCCGAGTCGGTGATCAGCCCTGATATCACCGAACCATACTGCATCTCAGAGGCCAGCGAACAAGCATTGTAGCTAAATTATATTCGCATCTTTATCGAATGATTGAGTTGGCGTATTATAGGTGGATAAGGATGGTGAATAAAGATGAACGCATTAAGACTTGTTGTTAATCGAAATGAGTTCAGAAACATTACGATACCCGATAATTTTGGCTCAAAACTTGAAGTTGTTATTTTGCCTGCCCTTTCTGAATCATTTGGCAAAAAGAAGAACACAGCCTTTCAGCCTAAACAGTTCAAGGGGATTACAAAGATAATCGATATTCAATCAAAACTAGATGAACTTTCAAGGGAAAGAGATCGTCTGTAATGTATTTGCTTGATACAAACATTTTGATATATTTTTTGAATAATGATATACCAACGTCGACATTGCCTGAAATTGAGTCAATGCTTAAAAATCACTTCAATATCTCTATTCTCAATAAAATCGAGTTTCTTGGGTTTAGGCACTTTTCTCCATTTGAACGCAAACAAGCCTTGGAATTTATCAATGAAGCGACACTATTTGATTTGAACGAAGAAATCGTTGAAGCGTCGATTGAGTTAAGAAGCAACTATTCCATTAAACTTATTGATTCGATAATAGCAGCGACTGCAAAAGTGAATAACTTTGCCCTAGTGACACGGAATATGGCGGATTTCAAAAAGATTGGCATTGAACTAATAAACCCCTTTAAAGACTAATCCTTTAACGATATCACCGAACCTTACTGCATCTCAGAGGCCAGCGAACAAGCCTTGTAGTCTCAATACATTCTCATAGATAAAACATCATGTTTTGGCTAGCCGTTAAAAGGGCAGCTAATAAGTATGGCTATGAATAAACTGATTGCTTTAAATGAAAACGAACCAATCTATGCCGATCGTTTCCTAAATAAGATCGAGCAGGATCCTCGATATCAATTTATTGTTAATTTGCTAAAAAATGACACTGATATTACAAAAAACAAGGTTGCTCATTATCTTGATACGACATCATGCTTCATAAATCTTCTCAGCACCTTGGTCGAATATTCAGATATTGCTTCAACTGAAAGGGCAATGCCGTATGTGTTGGCGACACTATTGCATGGGGCGAAAAATCCTAACGATATTATTCAAAGAGAATTTGAAGGGTTGGAACTTAAATTAAAAATATCGATCAAATCGATTGTTCAGAATTACCAAGATAATCGGCAATGGATTGATTCGGTTATGTCAAACTTGAAGGATCACCCTGAAGTGGCTTTTGCTGTATTGGAGGGTTCACTTTTTAATAAATATGAGAACATGGAAGAGTTTATGCTCTATGTGGCGGATGCGATGAGTATTATTCGACATGACCCCGATCGACTAAAAGAGAAAAATCATCTGCTATATTTTTCAACCCTAGCAAAAATGGTTCAGGGGTTTAGTCTTGGAGAAAATGACGTTTTGACCATGTATGCTAAGGAGCTGTTGGTATTTGTCAGCCGACTTGTTGATAAACATCAGTATTCTGCATTTATGCGATATGTGAAATCAGTTTTTGGAGCTGAGTATACAAACAGTCAGGAATTCCTTACAGCTTGGATGAACGATATCTCTGAAAAAGTTAAGACACTTAATATAAAATTTGAGTTTAACGGGCGTGTTAAGGATGTTTATAGCTATCTAAAAAAGCTTAAAGTGAATCTCATTCCAGTGAATAACCCTACGGATCTTTTTGCGGTAAGATTTGTTGTAGAAGATGAAGTAAGCTTGGGAAAATTAATTAATTATTTACTTAAAGAATTTGGTGTCGATAAAGAATCAACAATAACTAAACCCGATGGATCGACAAAAAAGGCTTTTTGTTTTTATGGTGGGCCAAAAAACAATAACCTTAATACACTTCTCGAAAAGTATTTGGAACAAGGACTTATTGATGAAACCTCAAATAAGGAAACCACAAACGTCATTCGCAAGGATAATGGTTATGTCGATTTTCATTTACTCGTTCCTTTCGGTGAAAATGGAGGCATGATTGAAATCCAGGTTCGCACTAAAAAACAGCATGAATATAATGAACACGGGCTAGGGAGCCACAAGGTCTATAAAAATGAAAAAAATTATATTGAGGGCAAATCTCGAGTCCAATCGTTTAACGAAAAGCATCTCGAATATAAAGGAAAAGCTGTTGTTGGTTTAAATGGTATGCCGGTATTACTAGACTGCGAATCCTTACAAGGAGTTAATTTTATTAAACTCGCAGCTCTTTTTCATGAATTATATTCAAGAAATACCCATCTAGGGACGCCGAAAGAGATAGAAAATAAACAAATCGATGACCTTAAAGAATTGAAGATGGTTGAGACTTTACCCGAAGGCGCAAATTTAGACATCTTGTTCAATAAGTATTCTATAGAAGGTGTGCCGAAATATTGTGATTTTTCTGGATTTTTAGAAAGGTACCCCCATAAATATACGCTAAAACCTTTTGAGGGTGCGTCAGTAACGATACCGAAGGAGATTAGCTTATCACAATTTATGGTGCTTCCTGATCCGAAAACCGGTAAAGTCAACAAGTTTACAGAGTTCCAACGAAAGTTTCCACGATTTCGGTTGAATATTATTGACAGAAAGTTGCGAATTATTGGCTCAAACCGAATCAAAGACATAGAATGGAATGCCCTTATGGTAGTATTCGGTTATTCTAATAAAATTGATCAAGATGCCTTTGGGTTTGACCATGGTGAACGCTTAGCGGAGTTAGGGCCAAGAGAATACTTTTTTGAAACTTTGAATTCGGCTTTTACTAATTCGATGTTGGGAACGCTTGAGTTTGAGGGCAGAATGACCGACGCCGAGTACAAAGAATTAACCACTATATTTAAATCAAATAATTATAATTTCTTATGCGCTCCTTTAGATGAATGTTGGAGTAAGTCAAAGAAAGATTATAATTCACCTAATGTATTTATTGAAAATTTACCTATTAGTTTAGAGGAAAAGTCGGCATTGAAGCAACTTGTTGCGCCCGATACGATCAATGATGGGGATTCAGCAATTATCCCTCAGTAAATATGATTGCCAGCCCTAACTTTTGTTTCATTTTTCTTGGCAATCTTGGTGTTGCTTGTGTAAGATAGTCAGTATGGATATTTCAGGCATCGCTTCGCAACCGTCACCCTTATCAAATGTGTCACCGCCGCCTGCGCCTCAGGTTGCTGAAGCCACGCCGCCCCCTGCGCCACTACCCCCCTCTGCGATCCCTCCCCAAGGGATGCAAGGCATGCCCCTTATTCAAAATATTACAACCAATCCCGCCGATCCGCTTGCCTCTCCTGTCAGTGTAGGACAACCGCCCCTAGGTGGCTTGGCTGAGGTCGCTGCGGCCTCTCAATCGGTCGCCAACGATCTGATCGAGGACAAGCAAGCTGAAGATGAACATGAGTTAACAGAGGTTGTAGCTAAAGATAATTCCGTGTTGGCTAACGATGAAGAACTTTTAAAAGATATGCAACAAACCCTTCGGCGTCAGACCGATGAGGTGAGCCGCAAGGTTACGCGTTCTGCTTTTAAATATGCGTTTAAACATACGGATTGGTTAAATCTTGAAACTGCCTCCGAAGCCGAGACGTTTTTTACGATCAAAGTCCCTAAGGTTTTGTCCGATGAGTTGAGCAAAATCCTTAACGATGCCCTAGGCCTTTCGGAGCCCACCACCTCATAGTGGAGATCCAATATATCAAAGGCGTTGGCGCCGCTCTCGCTAAAAAGCTTCAAAAACTGGGCCTCGTTGATACCAAAGATGTGTTGGCTTTTTTCCCTACCGGTTGGGAGGATCGCCGAAAGATCCCTCCCATTGCAAAGCTTGAGATCGGCAAAGATCAGTTTACCGTGGGCAAGATCGTCCAGATACGCGAATCCACCCGTGGCAAGTATCATCTGACCAAAGTGTTGCTTGATGATGGTCAAAACAAGATCATGGCCCTTTGGTTTAATCAGGCTTATTTGATGAAACTCTTCAAAATTGGATCAAGTTTGTTCGTGAGTGGGAAGATCGAACGTGATCCCGTTTCAGGGACTAAGATCATCAAAGTCTCTCAGCATGAGTGGCTTGAGAAAGACAATACAGGCCGAATTATTCCAATATATCCCTTAACTAATGGAGTCTATCAAAAACAACTCCGAAATATCGTTGATCTTTGTTTGCGCCAAGAACTTAAACTATTGCCGGAACCTTTTCCGCCCTCAGTCCTAGAAGCCTTTAATTTATTGCCCCTTGCAAAGGCGATCTGGTTTTTCCATTATCCTGCCGACGAGAACTCGTATCGCCAAGCTAAACGACGTTTGGTCATGGAAGACTTTTTTTATCTTCAACTGGTCCTTGCCATTACACGTGAACGCAATCGCAAAGAGGACAAAGGGATTTCATTTACACCAAAAAACACA
>CAIUCY010000052.1 GCA_903897765.1 uncultured Candidatus Marinamargulisbacteria bacterium
CGCAGGGATCTTTTGGACTTCATCCAAAATAATGGGCTGTAGTTTGGCAAGCTTTTCTTCGGGTATCGCCATCAGTTCTTCTTTAAGTAGATCAGGGTTCTTGGCTAAACGATTGAACTCTGCTGATAACAATAAGTCGTATTTAATGGAGTTTGGGAAAAGGTTCGCGAGCAAGGTGGACTTCCCTGTTTGCCTCGGCCCCCATAAAAACAGGGATTCCGAATAGCCTTCTTGTAAATCTATACTTCGGATATACATGATAATTAAAATATATCCTTTTAATTATCATCAGTCAACCTTACTCATTTAGCAAACGAACCCGCACCACATCCATCGTTTTTTTCCAATATGCGGTTTCTTTTGAGATTTTGGGGAAAAGTGTACGAAGAATTTAATACGATGAGAAAGAAAATAATTGCAATGGACATACGCTCCGAACAAAACCCTACGATAGGATTAACTCAGGGTATTTGCTATTCACCTAATATTATATTCATTAGTGATCATATGCCCTTTGAAAAACTGGAAATACCCGATTCTCAAGTTTCAATTATTAAGGCAAAGCAAACATATAAAGATGCCATCGATAAGCTAACTGCCGAAGTTGAGAAACTAAAAGTCAAAGCAGAAGAGTCTCAGGACAAGGAACTATCTCGCCTTCTTCTATCATATGAATTATATCTTGAATTTGAGATCGATCCTGAGAGTTTCAATAATGCAATTGATGCAGATTATGAGAAAAAAGATGCAGTTAACGTTGCAAAGGTATTTCATCAATGGGTATGTGATAACCACTTAAAACTTCTTATTTCAAATGGGCAGAAGGGCGATAAAGCTTTAGCGGAAAAAACACAAGACATCTTTACTACCTTTTGCAAACAAATATTGTCGGAACTAGGTGTTAAAGAAAAAAACTGGATCGAAGAACTGAAAGCAACGAACGCAAACTGTATTCTTGTTGGAAGGAATATCCCTGATAATATTTTGTTCTATATGGAAAATATTGTGGGTATTGTTACTGAAAATAAAGGAACAGAAAGTGAGACTAATAAAGCAAATGATCATGCGAGTATGATCGCTCGTGGTGCAGGGATTCCTATATTAGCGGTTTCCCCTGAAGACGAGATTTTCTCGTTGGGATCAAATCCCATCGAGGGATTGATAATAAATACTGTCTCCAACAAACCCCACTCTGTTTTAAATCCAACTCAGAATCAAATTGCTGATCTCCTTAAATCACAACAAACGAGAACGCTGTCCCAGCTGAATGAATTCAAAATATTTGAGAGCCCTGATATTACGCCAAATGGAAAACCCTTTCAATTGTTTGTAAATATTCCCGATTTTATTACAAATATCAATGATAACATCCTTCAGTTTCGTAGAGGGGCTGGTCTCGTCCGCACGGAACTACTCTTTGATGAGGAAGGACCCACCGTTGAAACTCAACATCAAAAATACTTACAAATATTTGAACAATATAAAGGAAAACCCATAACCTGGAGAGTTTTTGATACGAACCCTAACGACAAAGCGTTAAAGTATCTCCATGGATCGGGAAGAACTTTTGCTGAAATATGGTCGAAAAAAGAAAATGTGGAAGTGTATGAGACACAGATCGAGGCGATCCTGAGAGCCGCAATTCAAGCGGGATGTAAAGAAGTGAAGATCATGGCTCCAATGGTTGAAACACCTAATGATATTATTCTATTCCAATCAATAGTTGGTACAATCCAGAAAATGTTAGGATCAGAATTTGATATAAATAAAATACCCGACGTTAAAATAGGCGCAATGATCGAAACGCCCAAAGCAGTAATTAATATCCCGCGTATTTACAAAACGGTTGATTTTGCTAGTATCGGAACCAATGACCTCTTTGAAGGGGCTCTTCGAGAAAATCGATTCAACAACGATAGTAATAAATTAGAAAAGTCGTCTTCTTTCAACCCAGCAAAATTACTCATTATTGCTTACTTGCTTTCCGAATCTAGAACACAAGGATTTGCCTCAAAGAACAAGTTAGTAGGTATTTGTGGAGATGTAGCAGGCGAATCGATCTGGCCAATTTTACTAGCTAATTACGGGGCCTCAATGAGTGTAACCCCAGAGAAATTGATTGGAATTAAAACACTCCTTTCTAAAACAGACACTTCAGCCTATAGCAGTTTTTTTAAGACAGTTCTTACGGAAAATAGGCTTGTTGCTGCATTCTTTAAAATGCTCGTACCTGATTGGGAGAAGTTAGAGTCAATACATAAAAAGATTGAAGCATTATTAAATGCCTATGAAAAATTTGACGTAACTGATCCGAAGAAATTGAAAAGATATGACCTTATGAAAGAAAAAGCCATCCATTCGATCGAAGAATATATTAGCGAGCTTCAGGGTAATTAATAAATCGGAATCAAGCATTTACCGGAGATAAAATGATGTATCATAAAATAGTAGCTGTTCCCGAAAACAAACTGAATACTTTAAGTTCCGTATATAAAGATCTCTACAGCGAATTGTTAAGAGACGTTCGTGATACTAAATCTATTCAACCGGTTATTCTAACTATCATTAAGGATGTTATAGAAAAAGGCATGCATAAAGCCTTTTCTGACAATAAACTGATCCCCACAAGTACTCATAAAGATCATGAGGAGCCTAAAGATAATAGAAAAGCTCTTGGTTCGTTGGCTGAATTAGGACCTGCTTTTGCAAAACTAGGGCAAAACTTAGAATCAGACAAGCAAAACACCTCAGCATCGATAGCCGCCTATCTTATTGCTGCACATGCTTACATATATCAAAAAAGGGACTTTTTC
>CAIUCY010000053.1 GCA_903897765.1 uncultured Candidatus Marinamargulisbacteria bacterium
AAATATTTTGAAATGACACCCGAAAAGATCCGAAAAGTTGTTGAAGAACATGTTATCAATCATCGCGTTATTACGGAGTGGGCATTATGAAAAAAGATTATAAATACGCTATATCGGTCTGTTCAGGTTCCAAATGTCTTCAACTTAACAATGAGTTGATCGATATTATTTTGCATGAGATACAACGACAAGGCTTAGAGGATCAAGTCAAAGTGACCAAATCTGCTTGTCTTGGCTATTGTGAAGAAGGACCGCTTATGGTTATCCATCCGGACAATATCACCTATGCAAGGGTCCAAAAGGATGATATCGCCGAGATCTTATCGGAGCATATCAAAAACCGCCGATGGGTGACGCGTCTTCTATTCCATCGCGATCAAATTGCCAATTCTTTTTTCCCTCAGTTCGGAGATGTTGATTTTTTTGGGAAGCAGTATCGTATAACCCTTCGTAATTGTGGTGTTATCGATCCTGAATCCATAGATGATTATCTCGCCTATCGTGGGTATGAAGCACTTGCTAAAGTATTAACGGTTTTTTCTCCCCAACAAGTCATCGATGAGATCAAACGTTCGGGCCTACGCGGTCGAGGCGGTGGTGGGTTCCCTACTGGCATTAAATGGCAAAGTGGACATGATGCTGTAGGCGATCAAAAATATATGATCTGTAATGCGGATGAAGGGGATCCTGGAGCGTTTATGGATCGTTCTGCCATCGAAGGGGATCCCAATACCGTCATCGAAGGCATGATCATTGGTGGTTATGCGGTTGGCGCCTCAAAAGGTATCGTTTATATTCGGGCGGAATATCCGCTTGCTATCAAACGTCTTCAGATCGCGATAGCTCAAGCTAGAGAGCGAAATTTTTTAGGAAAAAATATTCTTGGCTCTGATTTTTCATTTGACATTGAACTTCGCTTAGGAGCGGGTGCTTTTGTATGTGGTGAAGAAACAGCCCTCATCGCCTCGATAGAAGGCAAGCGCGGTATGCCTAAACCTCGCCCTCCCTTCCCAACGGAAAAGGGATTGTTCGATAAACCAACGGTTATCAACAATGTTGAAACATGGGCGAATATACCTGTTATTATTTTAGATGGAGCTGCCCACTTTGCTTCGATGGGAACAGAGCAAAGCAAAGGCACTAAAGTCTTTGCACTTGCTGGTGCCGTTCGTAATACGGGGCTAGTTGAGGTTCAGATGGGCACGACCTTGCGCGAAATTATTTTTGATATTGGCGGTGGCATTCGTGATGACAAAGCCTTTAAGGCCGTTCAAACGGGAGGACCGTCAGGGGGGTGTCTCCCTTCTCAGTATTTGGATACCCCGATCGACTATAACTCGTTAATGGCAGCCGGATCGATCATGGGATCAGGCGGGATGATCGTCATGGACGAGTCCACGTGTATGGTCGATATAGCTAAATTTTTCCTTGATTTTACGCAAAACGAATCCTGCGGAAAATGTACCCCTTGTCGAGAGGGAACAAAGCGTATGCTTGAGATACTTATTCGCATCACGGAAGGCGCAGGGCAACCTGATGATATCGATAAATTATTGCGATTGGGTACGATGATTCAAAAATCATCTTTATGCGGTCTAGGAAAAGCCTCTCCGAACCCTGTATTGAGTACCATTAAACATTTTAGGCACGAATACGAGGCCCATATCTTTGATAAGAAATGTCCAACAAAAAAATGTAAAAATCTTTTAACCTATACCATTATTGATGGCAAGTGCATCGGCTGTGGTCTTTGTAAAACGAATTGTCCTGTCTCCTGTATTTCGGGTGAAAAGAAGTCGCCCCATTCAATTAATCAGGCTGATTGCATCCATTGCGGAGCCTGTTTTAGTTCGTGCAAGTTCGAAGCTATCATTAGGGAGTAAACCATGAGCGAAACCATTAAGTGTAAAATTGATAATGTAGACGTTGAAGTCAAAAAAGGAACGACGATCCTAGAAGCAGCCAAGCAAATTGGGGTTAAGGTCCCCTCACTCTGCTATCACCCTTACTTATCTATAGAAGGGGCTTGCCGTGTTTGTATCGTCGAAGTGAAAGGTCGCAACGATTATGTCGCATCCTGCTCTCAGCCCGTGACAGAAGGCATGGAGGTGACAACCCATTCGCCACAGATCCATCAGGCACGCCGTGATATTGTTGAACTGATCCTCGATAATCATCCTGATGAATGTCATACCTGTGAACGCGACCATAATTGTGAGCTACAACGATTAGCCTATGCTACAGGCGTTCGAGACAAGCTTTTTAAGGGTGAGAAAAAACGCTACAAAAAGGATGATTCTTCTAAGTCAGTAGTTCGTGACCCTGAGAAATGCATACTATGTGGTCGCTGCGTTCGAGTTTGTAACGAAATTCAGGGCATAAGCTGTATTGATATCGCTCACCGTGGGTTTCAATCCGCGGTTGTTCCTGCCTTTGAAAAACCTTTCGGGGAATCAGTGTGTTCGTCATGTGGGCAGTGTATCAATGTCTGTCCTACAGCGGCTTTTCTTGAAAAGGATTACACCAATTCCGTTTGGAAAGCGCTTGCTGACCCTGAGATCACGACCGTGGTGCAATTCGCTCCGTCCGTTCGTGCGGCCATTGGCGAAGGATTCGGTTTACCTGTTGGTCTCAATCTTGAGCGAAAAATAGTTACTGCACTTCGTCGACTCGGTTTTAATTATGTTTTTGATACTCAGTTTGGTGCAGACCTAACGATTTTAGAAGAAGCCTCCGAATTAGCTCATCGTATAAAAGAAAACGTCAATCTTCCGATGATCACGTCTTGTTCAGCGGCTTGGGTTAAGTTCTCTGAGCAATTTTATCCTGAACTTTTACCTAATCTTTCTACCTGTATGTCGCCGATGTCCATGATGGGAAGTTTGATCAAACGATATTTTTCGGAAAAGATCGGCAAAGATCCCGCTAAGATATTTTCGGTTGCCGCGATGTGTTGTACGGCGAAGAAAGACGAATCACTACGCGATAGCAATGAAACCCCCGAAGGTCATCGTTATGTCGATGCGTCCATTACAACACGAGAGTTGATATGGATGATCAAATCCGCGGGGATAGATCTTGTCCATCTTCCTGATGGAGAATTTGATCACCCCTTGGGTGAGTCAACGGGGGCGGGTACAATTTTTGGTGCAACAGGTGGCGTTATGGAAGCGGCGCTTCGAACAGCTCATTTTCTGTTAACGGGCACTGAGTTACCCGGTATCGAGTTTAAACCTGTTCGTGAGGCAATAGACTCGGTTAAAGTCGCAGAAGTTGATATCGCTGGCACAAAAATTCGTGTTGCCGTGGCCTCAAGTCTTGGACATGCTCAAGATCTACTTGAAAGTGTACGTTTGGGTGTTCCCTATCATTTTATCGAGATCATGGGATGTCTGGGTGGATGTGTTGGTGGAGGTGGACAACCCTATGCTGGAACGGAGAATATTCCGCTCGATAAGGATCTTCTTAAAAAACGAGCGCAAGCTCTTTATTCTGCCGATGAACTTAGTGTTAAACGTCGGTCTCATGAAAATCAAGATGTTAACAAGTTATACGAGCAAGCTTTGGAACGATATGGTTCTTGGAAGGCGCATGAATGGCTTCACACGCATTATGAAGAGAAGATGCCTCGTGGCATTTGTCGATCTGGCAAAACCGAACAAAAAGTAAATTGTGTTACACCGGACGACCCTCGATATCAAGAACTGTCCGCTTACATCGAGCAGGTGACATCGGACAATCATCGACGGCGTCATCTTCTGCCCGTTCTGCATAAAACCCAAGAGCTTTTTGGCTATCTGTCGACAGAGGCCATGGATTTCATTTCGGTTAAAATGCAGATCGCGACCTCACGTATATACGGTGTTGCCACGTTTTATCATTATTTTCATCTCAAACCAAAAGGAGAGACTCGGATCAATGTCTGCCTCGGAACGGCTTGTTATGTAAAAGGAGCAGGGGATGTTGTGGCCGAATTTGAGAAACGACTAGGTATAAAGATGGGCGAGACCTCAGTAGATGGGAAGTTTTCTCTCGAAAGTACTCGTTGTATTGGTGCTTGTGGATTAGCCCCTGTCGTACTCATCAATGATGATGTTCATAGTCGCGTCAAGGTAGGGGATGTAAAGAAGATGCTCGGGAGGACGTAGACTTTAACTTAAACTATCCACTATAATGGCGAAAAATGCCTAGGGAGGGATTATGAAGGTTGTCATTTTAGCTGGGGGAATGGGGACGCGTATTTCAGAGGAATCAGATCAGAAGCCAAAACCCATGATCGACATTGGTGGAAAACCGATTCTTTGGCATATTATGAAACATTACTCGGGTTTTGGATTCAATGAATTCATTATCTGTTTGGGGTACAAGGGATATCTCATTAAAGAATATTTTGCCAATTATTTTCTTCATCAAAGTGATGTAACCTTCGATTTGGGGACGAATACAACGACCATCCATTCTTCTGTGAGTGAATCTTGGAAAGTAACGCTTATCGATACGGGAATTAATACCATGACCGGTGGCCGAGTGAAGCGAGTTCAACCTTATATCGGAAATAATACCTTTATGTTGACCTATGGTGATGGGGTCTCAGATGTCGATATTAAGCGTTTATTGACTCTACATGAGGCGAGTAAGGCCGATTTAACGATGACGGCCATTCAACCTGAAGGTCGGTTTGGTTCACTCGAGATCAATGCCCAAAATATCATTACGCGTTTTGCAGAGAAACCAAAGGGCGATGGGGCTTGGATCAATGGTGGGTTTATGGTTTGTGAACCCAAAATATTCGATTATTTAGACTCGGATAGTACTATATTTGAACGAGAACCGCTTGAGAATCTCGCAAAAGATGGAACTATCACGGCTTATAGACATGAGGGCTTTTGGGAATGTATGGATACATTGCGAGATAAAACCCATCTCGAGTTGCTCTGGAGTCAAGGAAAAGCGAGTTGGAAGACTTGGCAATAAATGTTTAACGATTATTTCAGGGAGAAGCGTGTCTTTATTACGGGACATACTGGCTTTAAAGGTGCTTGGTTGTCTTGGTGGTTATTGCAATTAGGTGCAACGGTAAAAGGTTATGCATTCGCGCCGTATACTCAAGACGATCTATTTGTTGTGACCACTTTAGAAAAACATCTTCAGTCCACTATTGCCGATATTCGTGATGCTGATTTTCTTTCGCGTGAAATATCTGATTTTCAACCCGATATTGTTATTCACATGGCGGCTCAGCCTCTTGTGCGATTATCATACGAATATCCCCGATTAACCTATGAAACAAATGTAATGGGAACATTAAATGTTTTAGAAGCGGTCAGAAAGTGCGATTCAGTTCGTTTATTTTTAAATGTTACGACTGATAAATGTTATGAAAACTCATCAAAACGAGAGGGGTATACTGAAACAGATCCGCTTGGAGGATTTGACCCCTACAGTTCAAGTAAAGCGTGCTCAGAGCTACTTACTTCGGCATATCGACGGTCTTATTTCCAAAATGGAACGCTCATTCTTTCTGCACGTGCGGGGAATGTAATTGGTGGGGGAGATTGGTGCAAGGATCGTATTGTTCCCGATTCCATCCGTTCTCTCATCAAGCAAGAACCCATTGTTGTACGTAGCCCAAAAGCCGTTCGACCTTGGC
>CAIUCY010000054.1 GCA_903897765.1 uncultured Candidatus Marinamargulisbacteria bacterium
AAAGGATGTCAATGACACCCCCATCATGATCCGTTCGCTCATAGCACTCCTGCGTCGCACCGGCTTTCATATCAACCTCATCCCGTTTAATCCCACATCCAGCAACTTCAAAAAACCGACCCTCGACCATATTGAGTGGGTCAAAGCTCAGCTTGAAGCGGCTCATTTGAATGTGACCATCCGAAACAGCCGGGGAATTAGCACCCATGCTGCCTGTGGAATGCTAGCCGCCAAAAAATAATGTCACCTGATATTCGTATCGCTTTTTTTGACATTGATGGAACCCTTCATCAAGGCGAGACGATCTGGGAAAGTCTCCACAAAAAGAACAACTCATGGGAAACACTTGGCAAACTATATTTAGCTCAGTTTCTGTCCGGAGAGATCGATTTTGAGACCTTTGCCCGTCTTGATGTCGCCTCATGGAAAGGGTTGTCCGAAAGCGTTCTTAATGAAGCCATCAACGAGATCACCCTATTTGAAGAAGCCATCGCCGTTATTGATATCCTTCGTTCTCGAGGCTGTCATATCTATCTTATTTCAAATGGGATCGCACAACTAGCCGAGAGTCTTGTACGACGCCATCAACTCACTGGATACCGTGCCAATCCTCTTCAACTAGATAATGGCGAGCTGTCAGGGCATATTGATATCCTTGTTCCCTATCAAAGCAAAGGGGCAGAAGTTAAACGGATACTAGAAGAAACAAACGTCTCCCGAGAGCATGCCATGGCTGTCGGTGATGGTCCGGGCGATGTGGATATGTTCCATCTAGTCGACCATCCATTCTTCTTTAGCATCGATGGTCAACGCTCAAACAACTTCAATGGGCCGTACATCAGTCATTGGGATGAAATATTAAGTTATTTGAAGGTTTAAATGCACCAGAAAATAAGAATACATTCTGTTTTCTGTTTTTACCGTTAACTATAATATCATGACTAATAATATTTCAATAAGTGGTGTTAGCGTCGGACTCGGTGACACAAATAAAGTCAATGGAGGGAGCTCAAGTTTATTATCTGCAGCCATGGGTGGGCTCAGTATTGGGGGGGGGGGAAGTCTCGATTTCTCCAGTATAAAAAATAGCGAATCAAGTTCTCTCTCTGGCCCTTCTGTTTCTGCCAGTATTAGTAAAGGGGCCTCTTCACGCCCCGTATCAAGTGGATTCGCTGAGAAACATGCTGAACTTCAGCAAATTGCAAAGATATCAAACTTAAATTCTCCCGGAGTCGGCATGTCTGCCCACGAACCATCAAAAAGCTCTTCGACTTCTCAATTATTCGAAAGCTTAGTCGCTTAGAACAAAAATGAGGTACTTAGCTCAACATTAATACCTGACAGATCGAGAACAGGAGCTGAAGGATCAGAAGCATTACTACGTCGAAGATCTTTAATGTTTTCAAGCTCATAACTTACACCTAAACCCCATCGCCAAACAGGATTGATCGTCCATCTTGAGCTTAACCCAAGACTAACAGCAACAACCCCCCCTTGACGAAGCGTTTGCAGATCAGATGCTGCATTAGTCTCATCAACTTTAGAATAAGAGTATTCGCCAACAACGTATCCGAGACCCAACTCGGAAGTAAGCATGAAAGAGGGTTCACGGTAGAAATCCCATTGTAAAAAACCACCGAGGCTAGAATAACGAATATTCAAGTCTTCATAAACGGTTGCGGCTGTTTTTTTAGAAATACTACTCTGCCCTGTTGCATACTTTAAACCTACGCGAAGATCATCAATCAAGGGCCATGTTCCCTCTACATCTGACTCGATCAAGACACCCATGTTCCCAAAAGTCGTGGAGTACATATTGTTAATGGCGGATAAACTCGCCATCCGAAGGGCTCCACCAACGTTAACATTTAACCCATTCATAAAACTTTCTGGGACGGGTGATAGGATTTTTGACGTAAGCTTCGTTTGAAACTCCATTGCTTGAGCGGGTGACATTCTATCAACAAGTTCAAGTAATCGTTGAACGTTCGTTTTTTCTTCGAGAGGAATCGTGATGATCTGTTTTTGCTTAACCGATACCGGTTCATACTCAGTGGGTTTATGGATAATTAATTTATGAATAATAGGGTTACGCGCTATGGATTTCTTTTTCAAAGACGTTGCTTCGACTGAAGCATCAACGGTAACTACTTTTATCGGCGCAAGAACTATTTTGGGTGGGTCAATTTTTTTTGAAAACAACTTCGCGACAGCACTTTCATGCTTGGGTTGAGTATTTTGAGTAGGGGGTTCTGCAAACGTACCTGTGGATAAAACCAATAAAAGACTAAGAGCAACAAGCGATATTTTCATTTTCCACCTCTTGCGTTATTTTACCGTAACTATATCCTTGCGGTCTAGAGTTTGATACTCTCCGGGCTTAAGCATATTAATCGAAAGATGACCAATGCGGATTCTTTTTAACGATAAAACATAGTTACCCACTCGTTCAAATACACGACGAATTTGTCGATTCCGCCCATCTCTAATGGTTATCAAGCAACGTTTAGGTTCAAGCTGCTTTAAAGAACAAGGTTTTAATTGATTGCCTTCCAGAACAAGTCCTCGTTCAATTTCATTCATTGACTCCGGCGTAATCGTCTCACTAAGAAATACCTCATATTCTTTTTCGACATCGCTTGTCTCACCAATAATTTTTGAAGGAAGAGAACGATCATCGGTTACAAGGATAATACCCTCACTATCCTTATCCAAACGACCAATGGGGAAAAGTCCCTCTGGTTTAGGCAACAAACGAAGTAAGGACAGGCCTTCGTTTTCAGAAACCGTCGACATATACCCCCTAGGTTTATAGAGCAGATAATATCGTTTTACTGTATTCGGCTTATTAACAGTGAGAACATCAAGTTCAGGATCAACTTTAACCCCAAGTTCTTGCACC
>CAIUCY010000055.1 GCA_903897765.1 uncultured Candidatus Marinamargulisbacteria bacterium
TTCATCACCATCAGCTTGTCTTTGGCTTCTTTTAACCCTTGCGCGGAAAACCGTTCGGTTATCTCTTCGTTCTTGAGAAAATAGATCCACTCGTCGAGGCTATCCTTCGCTAAATCGTTGAACTCATTGACCTTGATCAAATAATACTCAGGAAATATCTCGTAAGTCTCCGTTTTGTTAAACTCATCTTTTTGCTTTTGGCTTAACGCGAGTTCGTCGTGCTCATGTATTCCCATGAGTCGGGTCGTCCCGTGGTAGACATAGTCCTTCCCCTGCCCTAGATCGAAAAAGAGAATGTTGACCGATATAACTTTCTTCACGTTCTTGTACGACTCGGACTCATGCATATATTCGGTAATGAGCTTGGCAGTGCCGTACAACATCCGATGCAGGTAGTCCATTTGATCCTCGACTTGCACTTCGATAATGATCAGCTCGCCCTTTGCATCTTCAACCAATATATCGAGCCGGTTAAACTTGTCCGTCACCGTTTCTTTATTGCCTTCACTCTCAAGGATCTTGTGGATCTTGATCTGTGTCTTAAGTAGCACGCTAAGGAACCCTTCAAGGATGCCAAAGTTGGCCTTGCTGCGAAGCAGCTTTTTAATGGCCCAGTCGAATCGGATCAGGTGTTTCATAATGGCTTAATTATATATCCTTTTTGCTTGATCCAAAAGGATCAAAAGATCAAGTCGGCAAACAAGGCTTACTTCGTTTCGATCATTGTTCGCTGACGGGGATTTAGGGGAGTTTTTGGTGGGTTTTGAGACATAATATTTTCCGATAATTTAACTAGTGCTAGCTGACAAGTAATAGATATATATGTTGACGCTATTTATTATTTTATATATTATTGTTTACGTTATTTTCCAGATACATATAGGAGGAGATTATGGGAATCATTAACTTTGGTGATGTGGAGACAAAGATATTATGCATTAGAAATTTTCAAGTTATTTTAGATAGTGATGTTGCCGAACTCTATGGGGTAAAAACCAAAGAGGTTAACCAAGCCGTAATTAATAATTCAGAAAAATTCCCCAAAGGGTATATTTTTGAACTCAATCAAACAGAAAAGAATGAGGTGGTCAAAAAATTTGACCACCTGTCAAACAAAAGATTCTCGCCCTATTTACCTAAAGCCTTTACCGAAAAAGGTCTGTACATGCTCGCCACCATTCTAAAAAGTTCTCAAGCGACTCAAACTACAATCGCCATTATCGAGGCCTTCTCAAAACTAAAAACGCTCTCTCGTAACATAAAAATACTTTCTGCTACTGAGGACGAAAGTTATAAAAGAGAATTACTCAAACAAAGCGGAGAACTTATCACTGAAATTTTAGATGACAATACTCAATCAAAAGAAACCGAAACGACAATTGAGCTCAATTTTGCCGTTCTTAAATTCAAACATACTCAAAAGAAAATATCCTCTTAATAATCACCACTAGATTCACTGACTTATCAGCGGCTCTCGACTCCCCCTTACCCCGCCAAGTCAGAAAACAAGGCTTACTTCGTTTCCCGCCCTAGGCTAAATACAGAAAATACGGAGGATACAGAAGGACTAACCCCCAAATTTGGGCACCGTGCCCAAATTTCACCCGACTCCCCCTAAATCCCCCTCTTTATTAAAGAGGGGCTAGGGGAGATTTTGTTGGGGGTACAATGTATACTTGCACTGCCTGTGTGTGGGGGCAATGAATAGAGATTCTCTTTGATTTTCAGTATTTACTTTGTGCGCACATAGGGTATATACTTTTACGATGAAGTTTGACTTTAATCCAACTAAGAATGAGCTTCTTTTTTCAACTAGAGGGGTCTCATTTCCCCAAGTGATTGAGGCTTTAGCAAAGAATGGACTGTTATATGATATCCCCCATCCGAATACAGACGCTTATCCTAATCAGCGAATCTTTGTTGTTAGATTAGACTCATATACTTACTGTGTACCGTACGTCTTGGAAAATAATATTTGTTTCCTGAAGACCATTTACCCAAGCAGGAAATTTCATCAAATTGTAAAAGGAGATAAATATGAAGACAAGTAATTTTGCACCCTTAGATTCCGAGGAAAAGGATTTGATCAACTCTCTTGAAGGTCTGGACCTTAAGTCTGTTGTAACGGTTTCAAATAAAACAAAAAAGCTTGTTCAAGCAAGCGCAAAAGATTATATTCGTCGAGAATCAAAAATGAATATACGAATTGATTCCTTTGAACTTGGAAAGATCAAAGAACGAGCATCAAGACAAGGCTTGCGGTATTCAACATTTATTAAAATGGTTCTTCATAAATATTTGACGGGACAACTAGTAGAAAAATAAAGCGAGATATATCACGACGCCCCCCCTTACCCCGCCAAGTCAGCAAATACGGAGGATACAGAACGACTAACCCCCAAATTTGGGCACCGTGCCCAAA
>CAIUCY010000056.1 GCA_903897765.1 uncultured Candidatus Marinamargulisbacteria bacterium
CATCATCTTTGTATCCCTCTTTCTTCAGACGCATACAAATAATACAGGTTTGTATCTATTGAGTCAACCGATGCATACAAACCGGTATTCTGCTGTTATCGGACAAGGATATCTTGATAATTGTTTGTACCGTTAGTAGATAGAATCGGACTCTGATAAGATTCCAGATTTTATTAATATCCATGGCTCCATTATATGCTTCGAGCAAATTCAAGCGAAGAACCAGACCGGACTTGACCGGCATAAAGACCCCCATATTATATCACGGCGGGGATTAGGTGCTAACCAAAGCAAGCCATATCCTTACGATACGAATTCACTTTTCCACCATTTCTTAGCACTTGTGTGTATGGGCTGTATTGAATTGGGATTATCTCAAGAATTGATGATGAATACGAATTAGCCCACTATAATCGCCAGCATCCGCTTTCTTAAGGGCTCCAACATATTCGCCTCGAAAGGTACTGTTGATATATAGCTCATCTTCCGGCCAAGAAAGAGTTTTTCCTAGTTTCTTTTTTAGATATAAATTCGTGATGGTTCTTGCCCAACGACCATTCCCATTCTCGAAGGGATGGATATAGGCAAGCTTGTGATGAAGTCTAACCGAAACCTCAATTGGATCAAGCTTTACGTCTTCCCAGAAAGTAAAATCCCGAATGAGCTTCTCAATCTCATGGCCCCAACGGGATCAGATCCGGTTAGTTCTCCCATAACAAACCCCGCTTGTTTTCAATCAAATCAGACACTAGATTATCTTTAGTTATCTTGGCGATCTTTGCGTTAGGTCGCTGAAGTTCCATCGCCGCATTAGCAACGTTATGTTTCATTAACTCAACTGCCTTCTTCTCGGCAAGCTCCTCAACCGTTTGATCTAATTCCTTTCGAGGAACCATCGCCACAACTAAGTCACAATTTAAGATCCCTGCAACCTTTGCCATAGTCTTTAGCGTAGGATTAGCCGTTTCAACCTCTAATAGAGAGACCGATTTCTGTGTTGTTGAAAGTCGATTGGCAAGTTGCACCTGAGACAACCCCAAGGCTTCTCTAATCGACTTAAGCTGTTGCGCCCACGAACCAAGTCCCTTTATCCAAGGGGGAATTAGCTTTGTGGAATTGAAGCGCACACTAATTTGAGCAAGTTTTAGTTTTTCCATGCTATATTAATATACCACATAAGGTATATTGTCAAACATAATATATTACATATAAGACGTATTATTATATTAGACTTATTCCATAAAATGAATAATTGACTCAGAAATGATCCCGAATGTAGTGACGAGCTTTCGCCAAGGCTCCAACCACACCAAATCATCCCGCCAAACCCCATACGGGAGTAGCCAAGTTGACGCCAAAACCCACTTATGCTACACTTTGCCTGCCCGCGGATTGTAGAACGTACGTGATTCAGTGGGCGCCATAAATCGCGGGGTAGAGCAGTTGGTAGCTCGTCGGGCTCATAACCCGGAGGTCGTCAGTTCGAGTCTGGCCCCCGCAACCAAAATTAACTTAAGCCCTGACTAGCGTTTGGGCTTTTTTATTTGGATCTACAACATTAATGGGGGCAGTGACCTCCGATTTACAAATAATAACGAATTGATTACGCACAAGCAACCCTCACTTTCAGCCGATAGTTATTGAAATTTCTAAACCCAAACGCACGCCGAGACATCATCTCCATTTTGTTGTGGAACCCTTCTGTGATCCTGTTTGTTTTGGTGAACCGAAGCATGCGCAGGATCTCTTCTTGCCAGGATTGTAGCGTGTTCCCCAACGTAATCAATGGCGAGAAATTTGATGATTGAAGGGCTGCAATCTTGGTGAGGAATGTTGGAATGATTCTTTTGAACTGTTGATGATTCTGGCGTTTGAGAAGCAAGAGTTGGCACAGCTCTTGCTTGAAGTCGTAGATGACTTTTAGCGCAGGGTACTCTGCCAAGTAGCGTTGAAGTTTTCTATGCTTCTCTGGAGCCAAATTATCTGCGCACAAATGATCTAAAAGTTGCGTTCAAGGGTTTAAGATATTCTTCGTCTTTGAGTATGCGAATGCCCTCTGAGGAGATTTTTCGAGCATCAAAAATGTTTATAGTTATTTGTACCTGACAAAACACATCATCCTTTTTAAAGGCTATTGTAAACCGATTGTGGGGTCTGGACTCTATCTCTGTATCTGCTTGAATATCAAGGTGGTCTCTTAATGTCTTACAATCGGAAAAAAGTTGACTTAATATTTCATTTACTGTCTTTTTAATCCAGTAATCTGTCATAACTTCATTGATAGATGTCACCGTTAATTTATTAGGTGTTATTCTCTCAATCCTAATTTGATCACTGGCAATCTTCCGAGGTAGTTGTCGCTCAAAAAAACTCAACACTATTTTTTGAATATCCAGAGCAGCACTACTTGAATCAATCTTCTTAATAGCAACAATTTTACTTTTCATAGAATTTCACTCCTTTATACGCACATCTTTTAAATATATCGGATCATATTTACAAAAATCCCACCTTGGGGCAAAAAAATGCAAAAAAAAGCCGCACATGTGGACAATTTGGGCTCATAACCCGGAGGTCGTCAGTTCGAGTCTGGCCCCCGCAACCAAAATTTATTTTGAAACCTCAAGGAAACTTGGGGTTTTGTTTTTTTGTGACAACAAAGACTCTAACTACGGAAAAGGTGTGGATCCGGTGGGTTCTGGATTTAGATCGTAAGTAAATTAAACAAACAACATGTTTGATGTTATGATATCGTGGCATTATAATATCAAAGAGAGGTGAAATTATGAGTAAAGCTGTAACGACGTTAAGGCTCCCAGAGAACAAACTAAATTTAATTCGTGGAATCGCTGGTTATGAAAATCGTTCACTAGCCACAATTTATGCTGAACTTACAGACGAGTATATTGATCGCCATAGAGAAACAATGGCACTTTTATCAATTCCTAACTTTTTAGAGGAATGCTTATCTGGCGTAGCGGAAATTAAGTCTGGGAAAGGGGTTTCACTCAGTGAGTTGGAAGATTAATCTATCAACCATTGCCCACAAACAATATAAAGCCCTTGATGCGCCAATAAAGAAACAAATCCTAACTAAATTAAAGGAACTCGAATCACAAGAGAATCCCGTTTTACTGAACAATACGAAACCTCTAACACATACTTTAAAGGGATTTTTTCGAACAAGAGCTGGAAAATACAGAATAGTTTTCTTTTTGCTTCACAAAGAAAAAATTATTTCAGTTGTTAATATTGAGATACGATCAACTGTATATGAATAAAACAAATGATTTATTTTGAAACCTCAAGGTAACTTGACTTCCCATCATAATCGGAGCAAAATATACATAACGATTCCAAATGCCGACCAAATATGGAAACAAATATGCCAAAATATATAAGTCGCTTTCTTCAACCTCCTTCAACGAGTTTCTTTCTCTTTGGCCCAAGGGGAACCGGAAAGTCAATGTGGACAGCGTTCAGTTTCCCAGATGCAATCCGATATAATTTTTTGGATGCTGACACTTATCGCCGAATAAGTGCTCGACCAGAAAGACTAAAGGAAGAGATACATGCTCTAAAAGATGGTTCGACCATCGTCCTTGATGAAATCCAGAAGGTTCCTGACGTTTTAGACATTATTCATGCACTAATAGAAGAAAAACGAGAGTGGTGTTTTGTTATGACCGGGTCAAGTAGTCGAAAGCTTAAACGCGTTGGGGTTGATCTATTGGCAGGGAGAGCCCTCTTGAAAACGATGCATCCGTTCTTGGCCTCAGAGCTTGCTTCACCATTCGCTCTTGATATGGCGCTCGTACAAGGGATGCTTCCGTTAGTTTATAATTCAAAGAATACTCAAGATACGCTCAATGCTTATATCTCTTTATATTTACGCGAAGAAGTCCAAATGGAAGGAATTGTTCGCAATATGGGAAATTTTAATCGGTTCTTGGAAGCTGTTAGTTTTTCACACGCTTCCGTGTTGAATATTAGCAACATTGCACGGGATTGCGAAGTTGAGCGACGAGTTGTACAGAACTATATTCAAGTCTTAGAGGACTTGCTCCTTTCATTTCGTGTACCCATCTTCAGTAAGCGAGCTAAGCGGGAACTGATTAAGCATGAGAAATTCTATCTCTTTGATGCCGGCGTCTTTCGATGTCTTCGACCGACAGGGCCCTTGGATCGAGTTGAGGACGTAGATGGATCAGCCTTAGAAGGGCTCGTCGCACAACATTTGCGTGCTTGGTTGGCTTATCGCGAGTCTGGGAGTTTATATTACTGGCGAACGAGTAAAGGCAACGAAGTTGATTTTGTCCTGTATGGGACTGACCTATTCGCTGCCATTGAGGTTAAGAATACAGCGGTTTTACGTCCTGCAGATTTTCATGGACTACAAGCCTTTAAAGAAGATTATCCTGAATGCACCGTCTTGCTGTTGTATCGGGGTCTTCGTCGTTATCTTCACGGAGGTATCCTTTGTCTGCCGTGTGACGAATTTCTGAAAGCCTTGCACCCTGATAAATCCTTGTCTGATATCATTTAGCCTCGCCATTTATGGAAAACCTTGAGAAAAGAATGAATGCCCTTGGAGTCACGGATGATGCTATCGTTGAGAAATTCATCTTGGGAACCGGCAAGGGTGGGCAGAAGATCAACAAGACCTTTTCCTGCGTCTACATAAAACATATTCCCACGGGGATCGAGGTCAAGTGTCAAAAAGAGCGCTCGCAAGCCCTGAATCGATTTATGGCAAGACGTCAACTTTGCGACAAGATCGAAGCGATCCATTTCCAGAAACAGTCCAAAGAACTGGCCGAGCAAGCCAAGATACGCAAACAAAAGAAACGGCGTTCACGAAAAACCAAAGAGAAGATATTACAAGATAAGCGGGTGGTTTCTTTGAAAAAGGAAACCCGAAAAAATGTGGCTAACGGGGAATAGCTCCGACTACTTCTAATTGTGACTTAAGAAACTCCATTAGGCCTCTTTCATCACTTGGAATATCGCTATGTTTTAGACAAATAACCCTCCATCCATAAGCTTTCAACGTTCTATTACGAAACTTTGTGGGACCCAACACACGGGTTCCATCTGCCGAGAAATTGGTATGCCAATCAACTTCAATGGTAATTTTTTCTCCATTATTCGCTAATACGCAAGGAATGAACCGACCTGAGTCAAAACAGTTGCTCTTAACCGAACAACCCATCTCAAGTAAAGCAACGTAAACTCTATCCTGAAGATTTGTCAAAGCATAAGGGGGTTCAGCGGACTGTCTTGTTTCAGATCAAAACCGATCCCCTTATTGAAGAACTTAAGGACCATATCCTTTCGTCCATCTTTTATCGCTTCAGAAAGAACCACCGGACCCAGTGTTTTGAGGTCTTCTGGGGTCGCTGTGTTCAGCCATTTCTGAACAACCTTGATATTACCCTTTTTAATCGCCTTCAGGATCGCGTTGCGATCCGGTTGTTTAGCACAACCAACAAGGAGGCTGGCCATGAGGGAAACACATATAATCCTAAGGATAGGCTGAGTCATGGTTTTCATTGAAACAAAATTTAATAATATTTCCCAATCTTTACCTCAAAGCACCGAAGACAAGGGATAGAGGCCAAGCAAACGCTATTTGATCGCTAGAACTACCGCGCCAACGACGATCAGGGCCGCCCCAAGGAACGTCTTGAGTTCAAGTTGTTCTTTCAGGAAAAGAATGGCAAAGAAAATAGCAAAGACCACACTCAGCTTGTCGATGGGGGCCACTTTTGAGGCTGGTCCCAACTGTAACGCTCGGTAGTAGCATAGCCATGACGCCCCTGTTGCCATAGCTGAGAGACCAAGAAAAACAATCGTTTTGACGGGTAACCGTGCCGGATTTTGCCATGCATTCGTGGAAAAAACGATACCCGCCGTTAAGATCAGAATAAAAACCGTTCGGATCAGGGTTGCGAGGTTTGAATCAATCCCCTGAACGCCCACTTTCCCAAATATAGCCGTCAATCCAGCAAAAAAAGCAGACCCTATTGCAAAGAGAAGCCAATTCACACGGACATCCTTCTTTCCATTTTTTACCTGAATTCAAAACTCCGCATCGAAATACTTCCATTTTGAATAGACTCGTCTAACATAGAGAGTTTATCTTCAGATCGCCTCATTGCCAACGTATAAAGTAACGGCAAGTAGTGTTCTATCGTCGGGAGGGCAAGATCATAGTCAGGCATTTGATCCGCAGCCTCGACTAATGCTTCGATATCAAGCGCAACAAGTTTCTCCTTGATCCAACTATCAATGGCGCTTGCCCAGGGAAAAGGCTTTGCCTCATCATCAAAATCGATGTCGTACAAATTGTGGATGAGGTTGCCTCCCCCCACGATAAGAACCCCTTCATCACGAAGAAAAGCCAGTTTCTTTCCCAAGTCAAAGTGTTGCTGGGGAGTCTTCGTTATATCAAGACTGATTTCGAGGCAAGGAATGGTGGCGTCTGAATAAAGATGCTTCATCAACGTCCAGCCCGCGTGATCGACCCCTCGACTTGGATCAATGGCTATCTCGGGGATCGCTTTATGAATGTGTTCGGCTAATATTGGGAGACCTTTGGGTTTATAGTGAACTGTATAAAGCTCGGAAGGAAAACCATAAAAATCATACATTTGCTCAGGTTGATCTGAGCCCGTGATAAAAGAACCCCGCGTTAACCAATGCGCCGAGATGATAATAACCGCCTTTGGACTTGGAATGGTCTTCGCATAATCTTTTAACATCCGAGAATACGAATTATCCGCCACAATATTCATCGGGGATCCGTGCGCAAGAAATAATACCGGAAGTTGGGGCGGAGTCATGCTCATTATCATACCTCCCCTGTCAACTGTGGTAGAATCTAACGATGGGTTTTCGAGAACTTTCATTAAAACTTCCCACGGATTTTTCGACCGATGACCTTCGAAAGCAAATCGCTAATGCCCTTCACCTTTCAGATTTTAGCTATCAGATCATCACCCAAAGCCTCGATGCTCGAAAAAAGGACAGCATTCATTGGCTCGTTCGAATCGGCATTACCGCTAAGGAACTAAAGGGGGGCGCCCCCACCCCTTCGCCAACGCTTTATATCCCCTACAAAAAAAGGAACAAAAACATCGTTGTAGTCGGCAGTGGCCCTGCGGGGCTTTTTTCTGCACTTATTCTTCAACAGTCGGGATTCTCCGTCACGCTCATTGAACGAGGAAAAGACGTTGATGCCCGAGCGAGCAGCATTGCAACTTTCGAGAACGGGGGACGGTTTGACCCTGCTGGGAATTATACGTTTGGAGAGGGGGGCGCGGGCACATTCTCTGATGGGAAACTGACCAGTCGCAGCAAACATATCGCCAAAGAACAAAGCTATATCCTTGCTCAATACATCGCAGCCGGCGCACCCGAAGCAATCGCTTACCTTGCCCACCCCCATTTGGGGAGTGACCGACTTCGTTCGATCGTCAAAAAACTACGTCAAACCTTTCAAGCCTTGGGTGGAGATATCCAGTTCGAAACAACGTTGAAACACCTGAGTTGCAATGGGTCGACCGTTAAAGAGATTGTTGTTGAGAGTTCATCGGAGCAGAAAACCATCAAGGGGGATATTTTTATCATCGCTACTGGACACAGTGCTTACGAAACCTTTCGCCTGCTCATTGAACTTGGGGTTAAATTTCGAACCAAACCTTTTGCCATGGGTGCACGGGTTGAACATCCGCAAACCCTTATTAATGAGGCTCAATGGGGCAAACCAACCTTGTCCGGTGTGCTAGCCGCAGAATACAGGCTCACCTCAACAACAGAGGGTCATCTGCCCGTTTATACGTTTTGCATGTGTCCCGGAGGCACGGTTGTTCCAGCTACGGCATATCCCAACCAAAGCAGCGTGAACGGTATGAGTTTACAAGCGCGCAATGGACAGTTTGCCAATGCAGGGTGCGTCGCCGCGATCAACCTCGACTTGATCTTGGGTTCAGAAACCACACCTTTAGCAGCGCTCGATTGGGTTGAAGCTCTCGAACGGTTGTTCTTTAACTCAACAAAAGCCTATGCCCTACCTGCCTGCCGGATCAAGGACTTTATTGACCAAACCGTGTCGGGCGACCCTATCTCAACCAGTTATCCACGGGGGCTTGAGTTAGCTCCGCTTTGGGAACTGTTCCCCGAACGCATCAGCACGTCCATTCGAGCGGGTCTTATTGACTTTTCTCGAAAGCTTAAAGGGTTCGAAACAGGCACCATTATGGGGCTTGAAAGCAAAACATCCTCGCCTTTACAGGTTCTGCGTGAAGAAAGTCGGGTGTGTGTTGGGTTTGAGAACCTCTATTTGTCCGGTGAGGGCAGTGGACACAGTGGCGGTATTATGTCGAGTGCTGCCGATGGCATTACTCTCGCCATGCGAATTATTGCCTAAGTTTATCTCTAAAAAAATGACCCACCTCATTAGGGTTTCCTTCTTTATCTGCCAACAATGCCGGCATCCATTTGTTTGAAAAACTCCAAGCGACCCAGCTGATCTTTTTGCTTTCAAGGTATTTCATCATATCGTCACGATAACGATGAAGCCCTTTGTACTGCGTCTCGGCCTTATCCCCACTTATCTCAAAGCCAAATTCTGTGACCATCACTGGCGCTTTTTCCTTTAACTTGCCGAACGCATCCGCCCAGCTTGTGTGCCAGTTACTGTTTGGATAGGGGTGCGTTGCATAGACAATATTGTTCGCTCGAACAGGATCCTTGACAGCAAAAGAAAGGTCATAAGCCCAAGACAATCCACTAACAATGATCATCTTATTGGCATCGATCTGACGTATTTCATGAATCATTTTTTCTGCACATTCACGCCAATTAAGCCAATCGCTTCGATTTGGATAAACCGAGGAAACGTCAACGCTATATCCCGAAAAAACAGGCTCGTTGAACAGTTCATAAAAAGCCACGGTTTTGTTGTTTTTATAATGCTCGGCCATATCGGTCCAAAACTGTCTCCACTCATCCGTCGTTGTTAAATAGACCCCATCATAGGCTGATTCAAAATCTTCTGCAGGCGGGTACCCTATGGAGTGAAAGTCAAGGATAGCGTACATTTTGTTCTCAGCGATCCATGACAGTGTTTGATCCAGAATCCTGAAATTTTCCTCCAAGGAATTGGCTCGCCAAAATTGAGGATGAATAGGCAGTCGAACCAGAGTTGCACCCCAATCAGCGATAGATCGAAAATATTCAGCGCTCCACCCTGCTTCATCTTCGGCTTCATGAACCACTTGAAAAAGGGGATCCACGGCTGATACGCCTCTAAAAAGAACCTCTTGTTTTTGACTATCCATGATCTGATTCCCTTGGACCTGAAATTGCTCCGGATAGGCATCTCTACGAGGTTCTTGGGACGCAGCGAAAAGCCCGCTTCCCATAAAAGCGACTACGATCAATAGATGGGATATGTTTTTCCTATTTATGCTCAAGATATCGTTACAACCTTTAAATATCCGAAAGAAATCTTCAAGAAAACCACTTATCCCAGTATAATGAAACTCGTCTACGTTAACAATGAGACATTGGAAAAGGGAGAGAGAATGGCCTGTCGAGTAAAAAATGCTTCCCGACCTCTTTTTGTGGCCACATGATAGCCCTCCTTCTCTGGGCTTGTATTATTGCCATTGGATTCACCTTTCTTCTTGTTTTCGATGTTGTCGCTATTCGTTTAACGCAGGGGTTTAATGCCTGGCGAGCAGCCCTTTTTATCAAGAAATGGTCTCCTCTTCTTAAAAACTATCTCCTTTCGACATCAACAACAGCGGCCTTTTATCTAAAGCCTCGAACCCTTCGTTCGCTTATTCTGTGGGGGGCGGTCGGACAAGAGGTCAACCCCGAGGCCCAAAGAAAGCTAGCCCTTCTTGGTAAGGAGTTACGGCTCGCCAAGTTGGCCTTATCCCTTCTCCGAGGTCGTTCGTACGAAAATAAACTTATTGCTTTGACGGCGATCGGATATCTCGGTGATGCATCAACATGGGGGCTTGTTGTTCCTTTGGCCTATAGCTCGAACTTAGCTCTTTCACTTCGAGCGCTTGAAACCCTTACTCGCATTGATTCCTCTCTGGCCGCCCCCTTTATTCTTGAACAGTTTCCTTTGCGTGCCGACTGGCCCCTTGCTAATATTTTAGAGCTACTCGGCACCATTTCGCCAACGCTGATAACCGAATACGTCCAACAAGTCCTTCAAAATACGGATACAAGTAAGGTTCAACGATTGATCCCGTTCCTTTCACTGCTTCCTCAAAAAGACCGAACCGCCCTGCTCTTGAAACAAATGACATTATCGACATCAACCGAAACACTGGTCGCCTGTTTAAAACTTGTGTCTCAACCCAAAGAAATGCCGTTAACTCGGGAGTTTGTTTCGAGTGGCACCTGGCAAGTTCGCGCCGAAGCCGCGTCAGCACTGGGTCGAGTCGGCAATCAATTAGACAAAGACCTTCTTGATCCCCTTTTGTGTGATCCTATTTGGTGGGTTCGTCAACGCAGTGCCGAAGCGATCTCGAGTATTCCGGGCATAAAACCAAAAGAAATTCGGGAAATGATATTGCTTCATCCTGATCTTTTTACTCGGGGGATCTCTTGATGTTGCCACTATCCCTTTGGGTCATTGTCATCTATTTAATTATTGCGCATGCCTATAAATGGGTGATGACCGTTGTTACCTATCCTCCCGAAGTCTATCGACCCTCGCCTGTTGGCTCAACTTTAGCAGCCAATATTATGCCGCCCCTTTCGGTTATTGTGTCCTTTTACAATAAGGAATCAACCGTGGTCGCATCCATTATTGCGAGTCTTCATCTCAATTATCCTCAAGCAGAACTGGTCGTCGTTAATGATGGATCCACGGATAATACCCTTCAAATGATCCTTCAGCATTTTGTCCTTGCCCCCTTTCCAGAACATGGGTCAGCCGCCATTCCAACCTCTCGCATTCGAGCGATATACCGCTCAAGCACCTATCCTACCCTTTGGGTGATCGATAAAGAGCATGGGGGGATGGCTGATTCACTTAATGCAGGCATTAACGCTTCTCATGCCGGATTATTTATCCATATCGATGACAATATTGTTCTCCATGAAGAAGGGCTGTCCAACCTTGTTCAACCATTTGTGTCTGATTCCACTGTGGTTTCTAGTTCTGGAACCTTACGAAGAACCCATAAACACCTTGTTCGTGACGGCCAACTCTTTGACCCGAAGCTTCCCCTTCGATGGACAGATCAATTTTCCCTCATCGATACCTTTCGACCTCCTTGGGTGGCGCCATCAATGGGCACTATTGCCATTTTTAAAAAAAGCGCGGTGATCAAACAGGGGGGATATCGTTTTGGTGGTTCCGATAGCGAGCTTCAAACTCGACTTCGATCAGCTCTTCCTTCCCTTCATTATTCGATCCGAAAGGTCAATGAACCCTTCTTCTTGATTCAAGCCGAGCCTCTCGATCCCTCTCGGATCTTGGATTTAAGCCTTTATCCTTCCATGGGAATGAGGGGGTGGAGTGCGTTGTTCGCCACCCTTTTCTTTGAATGGCTCTTCCCTATATTAGAAACCGTTGGGTTGCTCATGGTTATGGAGGCCTGCTTTAAGGGGCTTGCGGGGGCACCTTTATTCGCCTCTTATCTTGGCTTTTGCATCATTTTGCGGACAACGCGTGCAGCTCTTGAGATATTACTTGAAGCAATCGTGTTTCGTATCTACCGCCATCCTATCACTTTAGTTCGATTATTTCTTGCCACTGCGATACAGAATCTGGGGTATCGGCAATACCAAGATTGGAAACAATTCTTTTTGATGATGAACTGGGTTACTCGTTGGACCGAACCAAGGCCTAGTTAAATTTAAGCGCCACAGGTCGATCCTCTTCGGAACGATTTAATTCCGACTTTAGGATAACAATCTCAACACAACGATTTTGAGCCCGACCTATTTCCGTTGTATTCGTTGCTAACGGCCTATACTCCGCATATCCATTAGTTGAATATCGCATGGGGTTTTCTCCCTGACGAGACGTCAACAGCTCCACGATCCGCGTAGCACGCTCAGAAGAAAGCTGCCAATTTGATCGAAAGTTATTGCTATGAATCGGCATATTATCGGTATGGCCTTCAACGCGAATATAGTTCGGAATGGTTTTTAGCATTTTACCTATAACCCCTAATTTTTTATACGCATCTGCCTTTATCGTCGCCTCGCCGCTTGCAAATAACATAGACTCGCTCATTCGAATAACGAGGCCCCGATCTTCCATTTCAAGTGACATCTCAGTAGAAAGATTTTCTTTCTCAATATATTCGTAAAGCAAATCTTGGACCTGACCCATACGAACTTCTTCGGCTTTGCCTTCATCGCCAGGATTCGTTAGCGCATCCCCCTCTTTGGGCATCACTTCGGTATCGGATTTGAGTATTTGCGGGTTGCCCTGTCCAAGAAACGCATCATGTAACGACTCGGCGAGTTTTTTCATTTTTGAGGTATCGGCGATGCTCATCGCGTACATGACAATAAAAAAAGTCATCAGAAGCGTGATCATATCGGCATACGTGAGTAGCCATCGATCGTGATTGCCTTTATGTTCGGGTTCCTTGTTTTTTTTTTGCCATCGACTATGGGGACTTTTTTTCGTTCAATTTATCAAAAATGACCCGCTCTTCTCTCTCTAAAAAGCCCTTCAGGGTTTCGATCAGAAGAAAAGTGTTCGCGCCTTCTTGAATTAATAAAACGGCTTCAATGATAAACTGTTTTTCATACACCTCTTGTTTATGCGCTGCTCTCATTTTAGCGCCTAAGGGTAGCCACCACAAATTAGCGAACGCAACACCATAAAGGGTTGCAATAAAGGCCATGGCGATCGCACCGCCGAGCTTTCCTGGCTCATCTAGACGACTCAGAACATTGATCAACCCCATAACCGTTCCCACAACACCCATTGTCGGGGAATATCCACCCGCCGATTCAAGGATCTCTGCGCCCATTTTATGCCGCACCCCTGCTAGCTCAAGGTCTTGTTCAAGAATAGAGCGAACCGCGCTTGAATCAAATCCATCAACAACCATCCGAAGACCTTTTTTTAGAAAAGGATCGGTGATTTTTTCAAGCTCTTTATCAAAAGCAAGCAAGCCTTCTGCGCGGGTCTTGGCAGAGATCTCTTTAAAATAAATGATCTGATGGGCGAGACTTTTTCGTTTAAAGTTAAAGGAGGCTTTCAGTGCACCTGGGAGCACGCGGAGTTCGTCCGCAGGAAAGGACAGTCCCGTAGCCGCGATCGTCCCCCCAATAATAATTATGAGTGCGGTTGGGGCAAGAAGGGTCATGATCGCGCCCCCTTCTTTTACAAAAGCAAAAAGAAGCGCAGCTGTCCCTAAAAAGAGGAAAAAAAACGACAAAGATTTTCCGTTCATTGTCGTTTATTGTATTTCCATTTCGCAAACATCACAACGAAAGTGGACTTTTGAAGCACCATAAATATCAATCAACTTCCAGCCGCCTTCTATCGCTTTACCCGTTTCTCGTGGACAACGACCCCATTCGTAAGCAAGACAAAATCGCGTTCTCATCAGTACTTTTGAGGACTCACCAAGAGGAATCCCTCGTTTTTGATAAAACTGGCGCGACTTCCTGTTGTCGATATTGGCTCGAAGTGCCGTCATCGGGCTGTTCGGTGTTTGCTCCTCTTGATCTCGATAATATATCGCGCGACTCCGTTCCTCTATCATCAATTGCTCTAGGCGGGAAACCAAGGAACGCCGCCACTTATTAATGAGCGACATCGGCACGAATGGGGGGGTACCCATAAAACGAACCGTTTCGACATGAAGTCCGGCCCCTCCTGTTCGTGAAAGTTGCTTTCTCCAGGCCTCCAATCCCTTCTCGGGATCGAGTGGGGCCTCAAATGTCCCGACACCCTTCATACCAACAGAATAACCCGATTCACTCGTCAAGGTTAGCCAAATCCCTTCGGGGGTGGTATCACACACCCAGGTGACACTCAGCTCTCGGGAGGAATAGCGTGTCACACTTTTATCATATGCCGGATCGGCGTTTCGCCAAACAGGGCTTCCTTCTTTTGCGTAAACAGCGGTTCTAAACGTCAAACCCTCGGGGGTTATCTTATCAATAACGCCCCCGTCTAATTTTCCCTGAGAGGTCTCCCAACATAGACCCTCTCCTAGGGATAGCGATTTATCCGTTTTTATGGCGAGGACTTTACCTCTGACCAATATCACTGTACCCACCCACTCTCCTCGAAAAGCAGCGCTCGATCCTGAGTGAAGGTCTTTTTGGCGACCCAAAAGAAAGTAATGGGTTTGCCCCCGATGAAACACTTTCTCTGTGTCGGGCGTGAAGGTTGCCTGTATCTTGCCCCACGATCTTCGATGCCATTTTGATGATTGTTCAATGATCTTATCAAGCGCTTGTCGATAAGCGAGAACGGTGGTGGCAACATAGGCTTCATCCTTAAGACGCCCCTCGATCTTAAACGACGTCACCCCAACATCAAGTAACACTTCCAGATCATGAAGTAGCGACAAATCCTTAAGGGATAACACGGGCGTGTCTGAGACAATAACCGTCCCGTTCTCATCTTGAAGCTCATAAGGTTTTCGGCAGGGCTGGGCACAGGCTCCTCGATTAGCGCTTCGCCCGCCATTTGCGGCACTTAAATAACATTCTCCGCTATACCCTACACAAATAGCGCCATGTACAAATACTTCAAGTTCAAGCGGTTCCGTAGCCTTATGGATCGCCGCTATTTCATCTAAACGTAGGGCACGTTCTAATATGACACGGTTAAGCCCTTGTTGTTTTAAAAATTGTGCGATATGTGGCGTACGAACTCCCATTTGAGTGCTTGCTATGAGTGGGATCGGGGGCAGATCACACTCCAATAAACCAACATCTTGGATAATGATGGCATCAAATCCCATGTCATAGGCCTCATAAATAAGTTGAACCGCCAATTTGATCTCACTATCTGACAGGATAGTATTCAGCGTTAAATAAACGCTAACACCGAATCGATGCGCATAATCCAGTAAAGGCCGTAACTCATAGAGTTCGTTTTGCGCCGCTTGGCGAGCACCAAAGGCTGGCCCACCAACATACAAGGCATCAGCACCACAGTCGATCGCGATCAAGCCTTGCTGAAGATTTTTGGCGGGGGCTAAAAGTTCGACGGATAACATGATTATCGGAGCATATCATGATATAATCGTCCTTACCATGAACCTTCGACCACTTGTTTGGGTAGGCCTTGTGGCTTTTATTCTTGTCGTCTACA
>CAIUCY010000057.1 GCA_903897765.1 uncultured Candidatus Marinamargulisbacteria bacterium
CCTTTCGCATTCATCGAGGTCGCGATGTTGCTCGTCAAAGAAAGATTCGCCGTATTGACCATCATTCCATCGGTAACAACAATAGGCATATTGCTTAAATTCATCCAGTTTAAGGAGGTGATCGTCATCCCATTACCCACAAAATTATTTGCGATAACCGTTCCATTGACGAAGATAGCTGAGGCACTTACAACACCTACAACCTCAAGCTTGGTTGAGGGAGTGTTTGTCCCAGCTCCTACATTACCGTTAGTAGATACACTTATCGCCCCCATTAACCCCATGGCATTCATAGAGATCGCGATGTTACTCGTCAATGCCATATTTGCTGTATTCAATAACATTCCCATTGTTACGATAGTCGGTATATTGTAAATATTATCCCAGTTCAATAATGTGATCTTTGACCCATTGCCCACAAATGCATTCGCGGTTACGACACCATCTATCGTCAAGTTCGTCGCATGGATCTGACCTAGCACATCGATCATCCCGTTCGAAGAAATACTTATCACACCCATTAACCCTTTAGCATTCATCGAGATCGCTATGTTGCTCGTTAATGCATAATTTGATGTACTGATATATATTTGATTGTTGATTGACAAAGCTAATGGTTTATTAGCGATACTGGACCAATCAACCAGTAAAGCGATATTGGCCGTATTAGAGTTATCGCTATTTAACGACTTATCGGCCAATATGGCCCGCGCTTGATGAGCGATCAAATCTCTCGATTGAAACGTTTCTCCTTCAACGACATATTCCATATAGTAGTTAGTCGACGTAGAGAAAGTCGCTTCCGTAATAGGAGGCTGAGGATTCCTTCCAAGGGATACGGTATAGAGACCTTCGTTAACGCTTACACTAACAGGTCCAGAATCCCAAACAGAGGCTCCACCCATTGATTGTTGATATATCCGAAAATCCATCTGCACCACTTTTGTCAAAGGCAGTCCTACCCTATTACGAAGAAAACCCGTTTCAACGATTTCTTGCGAAAATGAGATCGCAAGAAAACTTAAAACGACGATGAGAGAAATGAGCCGATATATCATTATCTCATGACCCCTATTGAATATTTCTTTTGCATGGTTTCACCACGGGTGTCTTTCGCGTTGAGGATCAAAATATACCCACCCATTGACACCTTATCCCCTAATTGATTGGTTCCATCCCAATCGATAGCATTCGTCAATTGTCCGCCTAATGCACCAGAAGGAAAATGCCATTTTCGAATAAAATATCCATACATATCATAGAGATACATATCTACATCGGCGTTATTTCGCAAAGAATAATAAATAGTCGTTACTCGTTGATGAAGAGAATCAAAAGGGTTTGGATTGTTAAATAAGGTATCGATGAGTGCCCCATTCGTTCTCAAATCCACTTCTTTTACATCACTTGTCTCCGACCACAATCCTGAACCGTTCTGAACCATCAAGGCGAAATAGTAAATGGCATTATTATCTTCGGCATAGTCAACTTGAACCATATTTCCCAATAATACATCCGAGGATACAATATCATACCAAGCAGGCGTAACTGAAGACTTCTGCATAATTTTATATTTATGAAGCCCCGATTCTGGATCAAGGTTTTGATGAATATCCACAATAAAGTGAATACCTGAAAAATTGCTTTTTGTAGCCATAGAACCTGGATAGGAATTGAGTGTATAAGTCTGAACGATCAGACTATTTGGCTTTAAGGGCGGCGTAATATCAACGGTGAAAATATTAGTACTCACTAGTGAGCTCGTGGCTGATCCAATAAGATCAAAAACAAGAACATATTGATGATTTTGTGTTAATTGCAACATTCCAATTGGCGAATTGGCCATATAATATCGATCATTGGTGATCAATACAGCGGTAAAAGATTGCGCTTGTGTCGGAGATTGTCCCCCTGACGTTAGATCAATAATGTGGAACCGGATCTGACTTACAGAACCTAGTGGGATCTCTGCTTGAATATCCGTCGTTACCTGGTCAAGGGCTGAGGTAAACGCATCAATTATTGCCTTCATGATGATCGGTTGATTTTGCGGAACAATCTTGATCATTCCACTCATAATAGACACGGTTGTTTGCATCGGAAGGTGCGTCCCGATCACCTGATGAGAAAGAAAATCGACTATTTTGAGATTGAACGTTGTTCCATCCGGAAGCGATGATCTTACATCGAATAAAAACTGGAAACGAGTATTTTCGATCGATATGGTTGTTCTTTCATTTATCCCTAAAAAGATATTCGTATTGCTAGGCATGACCGATGAACTTACGATCACTCTTCCTGTTAGAGTTTCAACTAGATATACTTTATCAAAAAGCGATATTCCATCCTTTTGATCGATATTAAGCGTTACTCCATCCCAAATATTATCAGTATTGGCGCTCTTTAGATCGAACATCAAAATAGAGGCATTTTTTCGATTTGAATGAATTTCACCCACCCTATTTTCAGTAATTAATGTTGGGATAAATTTATCAAGACCATCAACAACATTTAAGTTGAAGCTGATAACGGAGTTCCCGATATTTCCGCCGATATCAACAAGATCAGCATTTAATATATACGTATTTTGACCTGCCTCTAAAGGTTGGAACAAAACAAGGATATGGCCAGAATTATACGTTGTATTAAGTTGTAGGATATGATCAATTTGAATAGACCAATTCCTCAGTTCTTCACTAACGGTTATATCGATCGTAACAGAAGTGCCCATCGACAATGAAGGAGACGAAACGGTCATTGTGACTATATAGGGGGCTCCGACATTAAATACGGAAATATCCATAAGTCCAAAGGACGAATATTTTGTAAGGCTACTGGTTTGATCTATCGCAGCCGTTGACGTATCAGATAAATAGGAGAACTTTGAATAATTTGTCGATTCTGCAAGGGTCGAATATCCTGATGTCCTCAATATATCAAGATTATAATCGGTAGCGGTCATAGCAAAGATCGATGACAGGGCAGACAAAAGAAAATAAACAAATAATCGTTTCACTATTTAGCCACTCCCATATTTTTTACAAACTGTGCCACTTCTTTATCGTTTGGATCGATCGCCAATACCCGTCGCCATATTTCAAGGGCTTTATCTTTATTGCCCAATACATAATAGTTCGACCCTAAACGTTTTAACACTAACATGTTTTCGGGTTCAAAATAGAGTATTTGCTCTAATTTAATAGTTGAAGTTTTTAGATCATCTACCATCAAACCACCCATGGCTTCTTCAATATAGGTCTTTACGATATCTTTGCCTTTAAATTTGGATGCTTTTTTTGACAACGACTCGATCATCATCTGGTAATTATTCAGATCCTTACCATCATATTTACTAACCAAATATTCTGTCGTATCAAGCGAATCATCCCATTTTTGCAGTAAAAAGTCTTGGAAAGAATCACGAAGCAATCGACGACCATTATCATCCTTTATCGCATCGCTTGCTTTGAAAGCCAAAACAAAATTAAGTCGAGTATTTAAATCTCTTAAAACAAATAAGTTACTATATTCCAACAAGCCAGCGGTGACATAGGTTTTCGCTATAGTAAAATTATAAGTTTCAATGGCTGAAATAGCTTTTTTGTATAATTTTTCAGCATTTAGCATCTTTTGATTTTTCGCGGTTTCATTAAAATCAAGACCGAATGAGAATAGCTGTTCTTGGCTCATTGAACGGATCAAGTACGTATAATCAAAAACGATCGAATCTGAAAATACCCCCAACCCTATACTTAGCTCATTACTATTGATCCCCCCACTAAGTTTGAGATCAAATTAAACGAGTCCATTAATAAACTCAACTTCTCAGGTGATGGTGGTGAAAGTGTAGACTCGGTAGAGAAAATACCCGTCAGACATAATACCTACTCATGGAAACGATTAGGTACGAATAGTGCCAGAATCTTTAACCAGGAGAACAACCCTTTAGTCTGGTACACCCAGGAA
>CAIUCY010000058.1 GCA_903897765.1 uncultured Candidatus Marinamargulisbacteria bacterium
AGAAATGATTTTGCCGATTGCGCCATCATCAAGGAATTTACCCCCATCTGCAAGCATTCTACGAATCTGCTTTATCTTTTTATTTCTATTTTCGTATATGAAAGTGTTACGTTCCTTGATTCCAATCTTTGTTCTCCTAACGTTTAAACCTTTACTCTTCAATGGAGTTTTTATCGACTCTATCTCGCCCCATGAATTCTTTATAAAGTCGATTAGATCTCGTTGCGTTGCATCTGGATGAATCCCTATAACCACCGGATAGATATAGGCCGTATCAAAATAACCATTAAAGGAAGATGGCCCAGGAGCTTCAGGATCTGTCATCATTTCATGGAATGAGTTGGCTTCATCCAAAAAATCTATTACCGAAAACATCTGAAAAGATTCCTTATTTTTAATAGCTTCGTCTATGTTGTTATAAAACAAATAATCCTCTATTGAAAGAAGTACAGACTTACTCTTCAGGGGAAACTTTTTGATAATATCCTTTACCGCCTGTTGCAATACGCGATGCCGACACTGATTATCCTTCAATAATTTTTCAACAAAAGGTATTGGCAAACCTTTAAGCTGTGTCGTTAGGCCATAAGGATTAAAATCATCGACTGATCTGTCAATTCTCGGGAAACCATCTGCTGGTATTTTATATTTTTTACGGAGAGCCAAAATAGCCTTTTGAAAGGACTCTGTTTCTAGGAACCTTGTTAGAGAAATCTGTGCTTTCTCATCGCCCTGTGTCTGTTTTTTCATAATTTACTTTAGTTTACACATTGTATCCACAATTGAAGTAAATGTTAAGCATTGTTAAGAACCATTCTTCCGTGATATTCTTATAGAACAACTGAATAAGAAAAGCCTAACCCTATCGACTCTGTCGGTAGGTATGGCTGAAAATCGTCGTAAACAGAAACCCCACTATTAGGGTGCGTTTACGACGTTACATTGGGAAACTGATGTAGGCCTCACGGCCATCTCTAGTAGTGGGATTTCTGTTGCACGTCTCACTGCTAGCTATTATCAGCTAGCCATTTTTTATGAAAAAATATCTCATACCTCTAGCACTCATCACTCTCATCGGATCATTTTCCGTTGCCCACGCCAACCAGTATCCGACTGTCTATACCGGATCTGATGCCGCGTACTGGCAGCAGTACTACGGCTCCGGATATTCGCTCAAACAACAGCAGGACAAGGATGCCCTCGAATATCGTTTGAACAGCCTCCAAGCACAGATCCAAGGAGATCCCCAGACAATGATTAGCACGATCGATGGACGCATCACAGCGCTCCAGACTCAACGTGATCAAGAGATCAATGTCATGAGGGACACCTACGCCAATCACGGCATCATGATTCAGTTTGACTCAAAGCTCGCGGAGATCAATACAAACTATGACAGCCAGATCAGTACTTTGCAGCAGCAGAAAAGTAACTACGCTTCACAGATCGCAAACGAACAGCAGCGACAGCAACAGATCGCAGACCTCAAAAAGCAGATCGAGAATGTAGACAAGGAGACGGATGCGGCTGAACAGAAAATAAAGGATGATCTGTCCGCAAAGAACCAAGCACTCATCGACGCTCGTGATGCTGCTAGCTCTTATACTGGCAGGATTCCCACTGCCCAGGAAGCCTTCGACTATATCGATTCGTTATCCCTCCACGACGCATCCGTAGCCTTTGAAAAGCTCGACTCGATCAATCCCGATTTGGCTTCACAGACAAAAGTGTTGTACATGCAAAAGTATCCTCATGGAAAACCAGGCACAGCCGTGAACGAAGACTACAGGGCAAGCCTCAAAGCGACGCAGACGACTCCTAAAGTGGTGAAGCCATCATCTGCACCGAAGAAGACATTTTTTGATGACATTTCAACAACTACAGCATCGACTACCACAATAAAAAGTGATTTCGCAGAGATCTTTTCAGCAACTACTACGGCTTCATCGACAAGTACATCGCCGGATAGCATAAAAACTCCTCCTACGCCGCTACAGCCTCAACCAGAGGGGTTTGTCGGCAAGGTATTCACCTTCTTCAAGAGGCTCGCGTTCTGGAGATAAAAAATGAAAGACTATCTCATCATCATTGCTCTCTGGTTTCTCTTTCTGGTATTTCTCGCAGTAGCACGTGAACCTAACTATCGTTCAGAAAACTATCCTGTCGATGCCGGATGTCATGCCGGGTATAATTGCTAGCATTATGAAAAAATATCTCCTAAAAATTGCCCTTCTTCTCGTCCTTATTGGACTCGGGTATTTCGCTGTGAGAGGCTACCGCAACAACAATGTAACCACCTCTACCACCACGACAGATTTTACTTGTGTTGGTGAAAACGGAGGGCTAACTGATGGTATTCAACTCAATGAACCTATACCTGTAGTCTGGGAAGCCAAACTTGATGAGTGTTTGATTACCGGCTGTCATGGAGCGAGCTTCACTAAAAAAATCAGTGATGAAGTAGCTGGCGAGTATCCTCATTTTATTGGTTACTACAAGGATACCGATATACCGCAACAATTTCTCAAAAAAGACATCGATCTGAAAATATCTGGTAATTGGGAGTTTCTGTACACCGATAAAGACGCGCCGAGTATCCATAATCGTTGTGTACCTCTTGTAAAAATAGATCGGATAGAACAGCTATAAAGGCCCTCGCGCGCGTGTCGTGTCAAAAAAAGCGTGTAATGCAACTTAAGCACCTCTCTTTTATAGTGTCGTAAAATGCTTCAAATATGGCTATAAATCATAAGAGTGATGCTATTTCGCCCCAAAGTACCCTCGCGCGCGTGTCGTGTCAAAATAATCATGCTTCTCCCGCGCGTATAGTGTCGTAAAAGACTTCGAAAATGGCTTAAAATCGTAAATACATCTCATTCTTCCGCAGTATCGAAGTATGCTTAAAATATGAATACTGCGACATACTAGCCATATATATAAATTAGGAATATGATCAGGCTATTGATGCCCATAACAACTAAAAATCAAAATAAAAGACTCAAAGCAGTAATCAACACAGCGGGGCCTAGATACACTTCAGGCTTCAATGTGGATGTTTCTATTTCTGGGATTTTTGATGGTTTTGGCCGGACATTCGCATTCTATGACCAGCTGAAAAAGCGGACTAGAAAATTTGTATCCGCCGTTCAGTCATACGACTCAAAGAAAGCTCAAGGGCTTTTGGGTGATAAATTTTTTGCCAAACTTCTTGCAGATTCCACAGTACTGGTTGATTTGACTAAAAAGATACCCGACGCCGGAGGTAAGGTTGTCCTACCTTTTGAGTCCCTCTATTCACAAGCAAAGAAAGTAAATAAGAGACTTGATGAAGCGTTCACGATTCTTCGAGAGAAAAAGGAAGATAAAAGGAAAAAGAATCCGGTTGATGAAAATAAGAAAAATGATTATCGACCCGAACCATTTAATGATGAAAGTAATTACTTGAATCGTTTGGCGAACGAGGTGCGAGAACTGATGTACTTTGTGTATGGAAGAGCTGCAAAAGCTGCAAATCAAAACTTTATTGTCCTTCGAGGAGAAGCTGGATCTGGGAAGACACACTTTCTTTGCGACCTAACAAAGCACCGACTCGAGAATAAATTGCCGACTTTAGTATTTCTCGGACAAGAGTTCGATAGCACAGATCCCTGGAAAACAATTCTTCAAAAGATCTCTTGGACTGGGAGTAAGGATCAATTTCTGCAATCACTCGAAAAAACTGCGGCAAATAAAAAGACTCGTGCCTTTATCATTGTTGATGCAGTAAACGAAGGAAGAGGTCGCATCGTTTGGTCTAAACTACTTGATGATATTAGTAGGTACAAAAGTATATCCTTGATCTTGAGTGTGAGAATGGGATTTGAATTCATTGTC
>CAIUCY010000059.1 GCA_903897765.1 uncultured Candidatus Marinamargulisbacteria bacterium
ATGCGGCCGAGGCCGAGGACGTCGGCATCGATGCCGCCGAGCCCGAGCTTCTCCGGCGACACCGCCGCCAGCACGATCAGCAGATCGGAAGAGCAGGGCGATGACGCCGTCGGTGAGGCGCATCAGCAGCGCATCGAGCCGGCCGCCGAAATATCCCGCCGGCAGCCCCACCGCCGTACCGAGCAGCGCCGCGGTCAGCGCCGCCGTCACCCCCACGAACAGCGACACCCGCCCGCCTTCGAGCAGTCGCGCCAGCACGTCGCGCCCCAGCTCGTCGGTGCCGAGCGGGTGGGCGGGGGAGGGCGCGGCGAATCGTTCGAACAGGCTCACCGCCCCGGCGTCGAGGCCGAGCGCACTTTCGATCAGCGGCGCCGCCAGCGCGAGGCCGGCCAGCGCCAGCAGCGTGAGCGCGGCGGCGAGGGCGACGGGGTGGGAGCGGAGACGGGCGAGAGGCATCGGCGAGGGAGCTCTTTTGGAACCGGCGGCGATTTGATAGACTGACACTATGGTTCAGCCCGTCTCCGTTTTCGATAGCGAAGACCCCGCCGCCGGCCGCGTCGTGCCCCATGCCGAGGTTTCCAGGGCTCACTTGACGACAATAGGGCAGAGCTATTTCTATGATATTGTATATCTCTACGCTATCATATGAGGAGGCGGGTTAATGAGCAGAGTTCAGCAGGCTGTCGCATTTATCACGGTGTATTCAATGGTGTTGGGCCTGTGCTATCAGGCAGTTTATTGGGCGCAGTTTGGAGTCAATCCTATCGAATATCTGTCGTTTTCTGATCTGGCGAAAATGTCGATAATTTCTCTCGCAGCGGGATCTTTGGCTATCGTTTCTGGCGTTATTATCTGTGAACTTCTTCCATTGAGTTTCCTGAAGGTAAGCATCATTAGCAAGCTTTCCAAGCGGTTGCCGGGAGATTGCGTGCTCTATGATGTTCTAAAGGTTGTCTGTATATTTTTATTGTCCTATTTAAAGAAAGGCAGCCTGCTTATTACGCCGGGGGATCGTGAGGACTTATTATTAGCGGCGTTGTCCTTGGCATTGCTGTCGTCTGAAAATCGTTTGGCTGGCATTTTGTTGACAGGGGGGATTCTTCCTCGTGAAAATGTTGCGAATTTATTAAAGAAAAGTAATATTCCCGTTTATCACGTGTTGCACGACACCTATGAGACCGCCAAAAAAGTCAGTAATCTTAATGTGAAAATTACTATCAACGACAAGAAAAAGATCGAAACAGCCAAAACCCTTATCGATGAATTTGTTGATAAGGACTATATCCTCGAAAACATTTGAGTTTCGCGTCCCCGTTAGTATTGCAATCCTATAAAATATCCATTATATTGGGATTAGATTCCTATGGACATTGAGCCCTTATATTTATTAAGCCAACGGCTCCTTTTGTTGTTAGATCGCGATTTTAAACGATATTTTATCGAAACCCATGCCTTAGATAGCCAATTGATCCTCCTTTTGGGGGCTCGAGGGGTCGGAAAAACGACGACACTTATTCAACATATGCGGCGTTACTGTTCTGATGTCTTTAGTCGAAAAATATTGTATGTTCAGGCTGATCATGTCGCGAATCAAGCGACGTCCTTATACAAAATTGCCGAAGTGTTTGAATCACATGGGGGAGAGCTTCTTTGCATAGATGAAATCCATAAGGCGACCGATTGGAGTCTTGAGCTAAAGAGTATTTATGACACATTTCCTAGCTTAAAAGTAGTCGCATCGGGTAGTTCGGCTCTTGAATTGACGCAAGGTTCTTTTGATCTAAGTCGGAGAGCCTTGGTTTATCATTTGTCGGGCTTGTCACTTCGCGAATATATTAACATGACCCAGCACCTTTCATTTGTGGCGTTTGAATTAGATGAGATCATCAATAGACATCAAAAAATTGCTAAAGATATTGTGGATGTGTTAAGTCATCAGAAGCAGAAGATCATATCGGTTTTTCATCAATATATAAAGATGGGGTTCTTTCCGTTTTTCTTGAAATATCCATTGTTTGATGAGTATCAAATGGTTTTAGAGCAAGGGGTAAACACGGTTCTTGAATCGGACATTCCCTCTGTTCATCCCCAGTTAACGGGACAAAGTAGTAAAAAAATGCGCTTATTGCTTTCATATATTGCTTCAGCCGTCCCCTACACCCCCGATTTGAACAAACTTAAAAAACTCATCGATATTGGGGATGAACGAACCCTGAAACAGTATTTGCGATTTCTCGAACAGTCAAATTTGATCCAAACCCTTACAACATCAGGTTCGGGGATGAGAAACATGGAAAAACCAGAAAAAATTTACTTAGGGAATCCAAACCTTGCTTGTGCTATCCTTGATGAGAGACGTTTGAACAACGGAACCCTTCGAGAAACCTTTTTTATGAATATGCTGGCAACGGTTTCGAGTGTAAAGTATTCTGAGCAGGGTGATTTTTGGGTCGAGCCCAAGTATTTATTTGAAGTGGGTGGAAAAAATAAAACATTTCGACAGATCAGAGATATCCCCGATTCATTTATCGCCATGGATGATATAGAGTTGGGGATTAATAACAAGATACCACTATGGTTGTTTGGGTTTCTTTACTAATGGCAACCTATCAAGACGCAATCATTGTCACGGGAGCGCGTGAACATAATCTAAAAAATGTTTCGGTTACGATCCCAAAAAATACACTGACGGTTTTCACCGGGGTCAGTGGTTCAGGCAAAAGCTCGCTCGCGTTTGATACGATCTTTATCGAGGGACAGCGCAAATATCTCGAATCCCTTAGTTCTTATGCTCGGCAATTCTTCGGTCAGCTTAAGAAGCCTGATGTTGATCGGATCGATGGGTTGTCGCCGTCCATTTCCATCGAACAAAAGACCACCTCCCACAATCCTCGCTCAACCGTCGGGACCATGACCGAGATCTATGACTATCTTCGCTTGCTCTATGCTTCAGCCTCTACGGCCTTTTGCCCCCAGTGTGGTGATCCCATTCAACATATGAGTCTGGATGAGATCGTTGACGCGATTTCCCGCGACTATCCCGATGAAAAGGCTATCGTTCTTGCTTCGGTTGTCAGAGGGAAAAAGGGGGAGTTCAAAAATGTTATCGAGTTAGCTCGAAAAGAAGGGTTTTTGCGTATCCGAGTAGATGGGACGGATTATCATCTTGATGAGAAAGTGATCGTTGATAAACATCAAAAACATAACATCGAGATCATCATTGATCGTATGGCCATCAAGCCGGAGAATCGCAAGCGCTTGTTCGAATCGGTTCAAATGGCCTTGAAGAATGGCAATGGTACACTTCAGCTTGATGTAGAGGGAAAGATCAAATTTTATAGCTCCAATTTTGCCTGCCCCAAATGTGATATCTATTTGCCCGATATTAATCCGGGGCTTTTTTCCTTTAATAGTCCTTTTGGGGCTTGCGAATACTGTAAAGGGTTAGGTGATAGCAAAGACTTCATTATTGAAAAAGTGATGCCTACTTTGACAGTATCGATCAAATATTGGCTTTCTTATTTGGGGCTTGTTTATGATCGCCCCTATGTCAAAGCGCTAGAAGCTTATTTAAAACGCTTGGGCATGACGACCGATAATTTGCTCAAAGATCTATCACAAGAACAGATCAACCTTATCTTTCATGGTGACGACGACGTGCTTGTAGGGATGATCGATCGGCTTCGGAACTGGTATGCCAATGCCAAGTCAGACTATCGCCGTCGTACGTTAGAAAAATTTATGGAACAGACGACTTGTCCTGTGTGCAAAGGCAAACGGCTTAAAAAAGAAGTATTGGCCATGAAGATAGCGGGTAAAGACATTATCGAGTTAACCGAAATGTCGATCATCGAGCTTTATCAATTCATGGAGCGGGTAGAGTTGACCCCTCGACAACAAGAGATCTGCAAGCAAGTGCTTCAAGAACTTCGGGGGCGCCTTAACTTTATGGTCGAGATCGGGCTTGATTATTTAACCCTTGCTCGCCAAGCAGGGAGTCTCAGTGGGGGCGAAAGCCAACGACTACGTTTGGCGACGCAAATGGGGTTTGGGCTTTCAGGGGTCTTGTATGTCCTCGACGAGCCTACCATTGGTCTTCATCCCCGTGATACAGCCCGTCTGATCGAGGCGATGAAACGACTCCGCGATCTAGGGAACACGCTTATCGTTGTTGAACATGACCGAGATGTCATGGCAGCCGCGGATCATATTGTCGAGATCGGCCCCGGTGCAGGAAAACATGGTGGAAAAATTTGCTATGCAGGGCCAGCGTTGCAGTTCAAGGATGCTGATTGTGTGACCTCGGATTATTTAACAGGGAAAAAAGTTGTGTCGGTTCCGGCGGCCAGTCCCCGCGTTCAGGAGAAATTTATTACGATCGAAGGGGCGCATCGACACAATCTTAAAAACGTGAGCGTCAAATTCCCAACGGGGAATCTGATCGGGGTGACAGGGGTATCGGGGAGCGGCAAAAGCACATTGATCTTTGATGTATTCTATAAAGCGATACAAAAAGTGCATTGGGGACGCATACAAACCGTGACCGATCGTAGTGGTGAGGCCTTCAACCAGATCACGGGTTTGGAGAATCTTGATAAGGTGATCGTTATCGATCAAAGCCCCATTGGCCGGACACCGCGCAGTAATCCGGCTACCTATACGGGTATGTTCGATGGGATACGCAATTTGTTTGTTCAGACCGTCGAAGCTAAACGTCGTGGGTATAAAGCAGGGCAGTTTTCGTTCAATGTTGCGTCTGGTCGTTGCGAGGCATGTCATGGGGATGGCAGCATCAAGATCGAGATGCTGTTTTTGCCCGATGTCTATATCCCCTGCGAGGTTTGCAAAGGCAAGCGCTACAATAGTCAAACTCTTGAAGTAACCTACAAAGGCTATAATATTTCCGATGTATTATCGATGACGATCGAAGAAGCTGCCGAGCTCTTTCGTCATATTCCTCAAATCATTAAGTTCCTTGATGTTTTGCTCGAAGTCGGGCTGGGTTATATGACGCTAGGGCAAAGTTCGACTACTTTATCGGGGGGCGAGGCTCAGCGTATCAAGTTAGCCACCGAGCTTAGCCGAGTGGCGACGGGCCGAACACTCTATATTCTTGACGAGCCGACGACGGGGCTACACTTTGCCGATGTAGCGCTCCTCCTGAAAGTCCTACAGACATTGGTGGATCGGGGGAATACGGTGTTAGTGATCGAGCATAATACGGATGTGATCCGCTCCGCCGATTGGATCATTGATCTGGGGCCAGAAGGCGGTAATCGCGGCGGGCAGCTAGTCGCTCAAGGTCCCCTAGAGGTCATTCGCAAAGCCAAAAAGTCCTTCACGGGGAAGCTGGTTTAGCTCCATAAAGTTGACAGATTTATAGTTAAAGTATAAAGTTGTCAACATGAAAATCGTTGATCGGGATATCGAAAAAGCACTAATATCGCTTTCAAAACAGTTCCCTGTTGTAACGATCACGGGGCCTCGACAGTCGGGCAAGACGACACTGGTTAAAAAAGTATTTCCCCATAAACGCTATCTAACTTTGGAAGATCCGGATGTCCGCAGTTTAGCTCAATCTGATCCTCGTGGATTTTTGGCCCAAAATAAATCGGGACTTGTTTTAGATGAGATCCAACGTGTTCCCCAGCTATTGTCGTATATTCAGGGTATCGTTGACGAAACGAAAGAAACGGGCCAATTTATTTTGACGGGAAGTCAGCAATTCAACTTAATGAAAGGTGTTTCTCAGTCGCTAGCCGGAAGAACTGCCTTGCTCAAATTGTTGCCCTTCACTCAACAAGAAACCTCTCAATTTGAGCCAATGACCGGAGATGCCTTATTAAGAAAAGGGTTTTTCCCCCGTGTTTGGTCGGAGAAGGTCGATGTTCATGCAACCTATTCGGCCTATTTTGAAACGTATATTCAACGAGATTTACGAGAGTTGATTCGGGTGAAAGATTTGGCCATGTTCCAAAAGTTTGTTCGACTATGTGCGGGGCGAATGGGTCAGGTTTGGGTCGCTAGCCATCTTTCCAATGATCTAGGGGTTACAGTATCGACTATTCAAGAATGGCTTTCGATCCTTCAGGCGTCCTATATCGTGTATTTATTAGAGCCTTACTATGAAAACATTGGCAAACGTTTGATCAAATCACCCAAACTGTATTTTTATGATACCGGATTGGCTTGTTATTTGTTAGGATTAGAAAGGGATGATCAGCTCGCTAGAGACCCTGTTCGCGGTTATTTAGTCGAGAATTTTGCTGTGATAGAGTTGTTAAAACACCGATATAATCTGGGGCAAGATCCTAATCTATTTTTCTTCCGAGACCAACAGCATCACGAGATTGATATTGTAATAAAAGAGGGTCGAGAATTAACAACCCTTGAGATAAAAGCAGGGCAGACTTTTCAAACGGAGATGGTCAAGCATCTGCAATATCTCAAAACCCTTTTGCCCGATGCGGTTGTTGATCAATATTTGCTTTATACCGGTGATCGAGAGTTTGAGTACAAAGGCATCAAAGTTCGCGATGTTTTCAGATCCCCGTCCTTCACGGGGAAGCTGGTTTAAACACAATTGAATTTGAATGAACCATACGGTATGCTAAAAGCGAAGGAGTTGTTGAAGATGTCAACCATGAAGTATGTCGTATATTTGGAAGGAAAGTATTACGTTTCTCAGTGCTTGAACGTTGATGTCTCTAGTTTTGGTGAAACAATCGAGTTAGCGGTTCAAAACTTGAAAGAAGCGGTTGAACTATATTTTGAGAATCATACCAAAAATGATTTTATGAAAATTAATGAAGTAACGATAGGCGAGAGTTTGATTTATGCCTAAACTCTTTTCATCTGACTTTTTGATTAAAGTTTTGGTGAAAAATGGCTTTTCTTTAGTTTCTCAACGAGGAAGTCATGTCAAATTAGAGAAACAAGGTCAAGTCGTGATCGTTCCGTCATCGAGAAAAGAAATCCCAATAGGAACCTATCGTTCAATTGTTCGTCAGTCAGGACTGAGTCGAGATGCTTTTGAGGGATAGCCATTAATGTTGATCAAAGACAAAGGGGTTTATCCAATGGATAAGCAACAAGTTATAGTATCAAAGCATACAAAATACAAACAACTGGTCACATTGTCTGGTATAAATATTGGTGCGATCAGAAATTCGAAATGATAAAGATCTAGATCCTTTGCAAAAAATCCTTCACTTGGTTTAAAGGCTTGCCTTTAAAAGAGGGGATACTCTTAGCCGTATAATAACCAAGAGGGGATACTTATCGCCGTATCCCCCCTTGGCAACCCCCCAGGCTAGTCGTTAACGAAGGCTCACCTCGCTTTGCAGGGAGAAAAAGAAAAAAGCACCTTACGCAGGGTTGCTTTTTCCATTTTCTATGCTCAGCCTCGGCTCAAACATTCGTTAACGACGGAGATTGCAAATGCTTTGAATGCTGTATTTTCGACTATCGTGTCAAATCATTTAAAAACCTGACCGTAATGGCATCGGGTAAATCATTTATAACCTGACCATGCTCACCTCCTTTCTTTGAGAAATAATGAGTGAACGAGCGTGCATTTTGTTCAAGTAAGTTTGGTGGAGTTTGATTA
>CAIUCY010000060.1 GCA_903897765.1 uncultured Candidatus Marinamargulisbacteria bacterium
AAGAAGTTTACGATGGCTCTCTCTTTTCTTCAAATTGCGAACATTATCGTACACGATCATCTGGGTCAGTTTAATGAGATAGAAGATATGTCTACATTAATAATGCCCTACGTTAGAGGGGAAATTAAGGAGCCCCTCAGAACAATTCAAACCAAAACTTACAGCAAAGAGTTAAGAGAGGCTATTCAAAATATAGATTATTATGAAGATTTGTTCGTTACAGATACTATGACTCCAGAACCAACTCCAAAACGATAACTTTCGAGTCTCTTTTTGAATAAAGTCTGGCTTCCCAACACTTTTCTAACAAATATCTCTAAAATACTCAAAAACACGCTGAGTGCACTTAGACAAACAAAAGAATGTTAGCCTTTCCAAAGTAGTACTTTAGAATTGTAAATGCATACCTAAATATCAATCCCCGAATTCAAGCGGCAAGTGCAACGAACGCTTCTTGAGGCGTCATAAAGTCGAGACATTTCTTTGGTCTAGTGTTTAGCTTGAGTTCCACTATATCTAAATCCGCTTGAGACAACAATGCCCAGTCCGTCTTTTTTGGATAGAACCGACGAATGAGGCCGATACAGTTCTCAACGCCCCCTTTTTCCCAGCTGTGATAGGGTTGACAGAAAAATGAAGTTACCCCCAAGGCTTGGTTAGTTCTCTCGTGCTGCGCATTTTCTGTGCCATTGTCATAGGTGATTGTTTTTCGTAGTCGTTGGGGAACATCTGAAAGCGCATCGATCAAACTGTCAGCCATATGGGTCGCCGACTTTGATTCAAGTTTGCGAATTTTAACGAGGCGAGATGAACGTTCTTGGGCAACAGAAATAGCGGCTTTGCTTTGTCGCGACACGGCAGTGTCGGCCTCCCAGTGGCCGGCTTCTTGTCGATCTGTGGCAGCATCAGGTCGTTCAGTAAGTGGGGTTCGATTCGGAACCCGAATAGCTCGTTTTCCCTTTGCTGAGCCGCGTTTTCTTCGTTTCTTGTGGCTGCGAGCAAGAGTGCTAATCAGGTCTTTTCGATCAGCATAGATCCACAGGTAAATCGATTCATAGTTGGTTGAAAGCCCTGGATGCTCAAGGAGAAGCCTTCCGGCTATGATTTCCGGCGTCCAACCTAGTATGAGTTTTTCCTCGACATAGGCGCGTTTTTTGACGATTTAAGGCGCTCTCGTTGATGAGAAGATGACTTGCGTTCGTCGCAACGCAACTGGGCTCTATTGGCTCGATAACTAACCGAATATGTCTTGGGCTGATTCCGATCCAGCTCACGGCTTAACGTGCTTTTGTGACGCCCCATCCTAGTTGCTAAATGTCCTAAAGATTCGCCACTCGATAACCCAATCGCCAATTCCTCTCGTTCTTCAATGCAAAGATGACTGTACTTTGTTGATTTCTCCGTTGTATTCTTTTCCATGCTGATATTTCCTCCTACAATGTTTCTTTAGCAAAAACACTATAGCGGAAATATCTCGGCTCAACAGTTAGCGGGGAAACCTGCTAACTGTTGCACTTTGTGATTGAAGCGGTGATCAGCAGAAGGGTTCCCCCATTAACAATTCCTGTGGTCGTCAGTTTCTGATGCATATTTTTCGAATCGCATCATAGACCCATGCCGTTACACTGCGGGTATCCCTAAGTATCGATGAACACTCAGAGGGATCAACATAACGACGCAACTTTTCGATGTGTTTATCAGTCAAATAAGGTTTTCCTAAAGCTCGTATAGCTTGCACGATAACTGCGCTTTTAGGATGATTGAACTGGCTTTCCCTCAGCATACCCTTCTTAAACCATAATTCCATATTACCAATTAAGTAGGTTTTGCTTCTTCCATTGGACACGTATGCATATTTAGCAGGAACTTGCGTTGATAGATCTAAATAATTAAGTGCCGTTGCGCCCGATGGAACTATGATCCAGCCGAACTTTCGAGCAAGAGCTTGTGCAATCTTAGGCATTTCTGGGGGCAATGGTTCGTTTATCAACGAACCCATTTGAGGATAATAGTATATCCCCCTTGATACCCTTAAGATGGTGCCCTTTTTTTCCAGTCTAGATAACGCTTTGTCTATTGCAGTACGAGGGCCTAAGTCTGCAAAATCAGTTTGAGAAAACACCCATCCCTTTGCATTGCCGTGAATACTCTGAATAATTTTGGTTTCAATACTTTCCATAATTACATTGTCCATATTCTTGTCAGAAAAACAAGGTCTTTTTCTGACAACATTACCAACTACAATTCACTTGGAATCCATACGCGAACCAAATAATAGCTTTCACTATCCCGGATTATACGACAAACTTGTTGAAGCAAAGGCAGGCGATGATTAACGAGCCCTGCGTTATTTAAATAATGGGGCTCGAACCTTGGGCAGAATACAGCTGAAACTCTTCTCAAAATTCGATTAGAAGAAATAATTATCATTTTAGGATATACTAACAATTAGCATGAATCTCAAAGAAAAAAAAACGAAGTTGGCCGGACTTGAGGAGGTAAATCAACTACATCCTATAGTTAACGAGCTTCTTCATAAAATCCCCGGCATCAATTATATTGAACTTACCCATGGAACCAATGAAATGGGGGCTGACTTCGTAGTCTCAAAAGTTGATGAGATCTTAGATACTACAGTCTATATCGGAATCATTATCAAAACTGAGTCATTGTTACAATCAAATCAAGATGTATTTCGACAAATAGACGAGTGTGACGTTGAAAGAATCATTCAAAACGGCGGCAAGAAAATATACTTGAACGAAATCTGGATTATTACGTCTGGAACAATAGCAAATAATTTTCAAAAAAAGGTTTACGAGAAATACAAGAACAGGAACATTCAATTCATTGATTCTTTAAAACTAATTAGTTTAATAGACGAGTATTATTCTTTCTACTGGAATGACATCCCTTTTTATACAAATGAATATCTTCATAACATGGAAATGAAGGTACTTGAGGAAACTAACAAATATAGCTTAATACCATCAGGCACAATATACGTTCAGCCTGATATTCATTCACAAGAAGACCTAAGAAATTTTAAAAAGCGAAAACAGAAACTAAATAATATTGAAATATTGGACGCAATAAAGAAGCATAAACACCTGCTTATTGAAGGTAGCATGGGAACGGGAAAATCAACGATTATTAGAAAAATCGTTGAACACTATTCTCAGCCAGGCAATTTCAATGAATCAAAAATACTTCCTATTAAAATTGAGTTCTCTTCACTAATAACTGATTATGAATATGACTTAATAAAGGTTATTGACTCACATATCAACCAGAACATTATTGATGAACTTAAA
>CAIUCY010000061.1 GCA_903897765.1 uncultured Candidatus Marinamargulisbacteria bacterium
AAGGAGACAGAAAGAGATAATAAACTTATTCATCCAATCTACCTTTCTGCTCGAACCAAAGTCTGGCTCTCGATAATGGCATTCATGTCTGTTTTATTCCCTTTTACTTTGATGGTGTCGCCTATTTTCCCGTCCTGAAGAGCCGTTACCGGCAAACTCACCTCGATCGCACCCTTGGTAACTCTTAATATGACCGTTTGTCCCTTTAAGATATCGGGGATCGGTTCAATTAGATCCAGCGACAAGATCTCGCCTTTTTTGATATAGCTTTTGGTTCTTTTCCCCAGCAACTCGGTCTTTTGACGAAGAGGTGTTTTGCCTGCTGCAAGAAGAACGGTCACATCTCGGTCATTGTTTTGCACCTCAGTATCTTTCAGCGAAGACGATCGATCGATCGCTTTTTCGCTTACCAATACCTTTTCAAAGGCGTTAACGAGTACTTGAACGGGCAACTGGAACTTACGCCCCTTGACGCCCCATTCCACCGGAACAAGGATCAACCCAAACGGCCTTTCAGGGACAAGAATATTGAGGGATGTTGCAACATCCGGCCAATGGGCCGAACTTGGTAAGGGACGAAATGTCATCATCACACGATCGACATTATCCCCGATTGTCGCCTGAATAGCCTCTTGCACCTGTCCTTTTAACGCATCAACGCTAAGAGGTGCAGCCCACAAGAGGCTAATCAAGCTCATCAACAATACCCCCACCCGTACGAACATGTTTATCTCCTCAGATTATTGGTCATTGACATCAATTCATCAGAGCTTTGAATGGCTTTTGAATTTATTTCATAAGCCCGTTGAGCCATGATCATCTTGATCATTTCTTCGGCAATATCAACATTAGACGCTTCCAAGTACCCCTGTGATAACGTTCCCGCTCCATTAGCACCCGGTGTCTCAAGAATAGGATCACCCGAGGCAGAGCTCTGAACAACGATGTTTTTCCCCACGTTCTCAAGTCCCGCAGGGTTGGCGAACATCGCCACTTGAAGTTGTCCGATCTCTTGGGTCGTGGTTTGTCCCGGACGAGTAACCGTAACTTTGCCATCGGAACTCACAAACAACGCTTTCGTATCGGCAGGTGTCTGAATCGATGGAATCAACAAATATCCATCTGATGTCGTTAAATACCCATCTGAATTTTTCTTAAAATTACCCGCTCGGGTGTAGCCTATCTCGCCCCCAGGCATTTGAACCTGAAAAAATCCATCCCCTTCGATCGCGATATCAAGGTCATTATTGGTTTGATTAATATTGCCTTCGGTGTAGATCTTGGGAACGCCAACACTTCGTACACCGAGCCCCACTTGAACACCCGTCGAGGCATCCATTTTTCCATCGAATCCAACACTGGGTGACGTGACTTTTTGATACATCAAGTCCTCAAAATCGGCTCGGCTTTTCTTGTAACCGACCGTGTTAACGTTAGCCAGATTATTCGAAATGACATCAATATTAAGCTGTTGAGCCATCATTCCTGATGCAGCGATCCACATTGAACGTGACATGGTAACTCCCCTTTATTACGACGCGATTTGCGAGATCATTTTCGCCGTCGACTCATCTTGATACTGAATAATTTTCTGCTGGCTCTCATATGAACGCATAATTTCCATCATCGACAACATCTCAACCATCGATCCCAACGAACTGACATTCGATTCTTCCAAGTATTGTTGATGAACCGTTGCTTTTGCGGGAATCTCCTGCGCCCCCGATTTCGCGAGGAATAAGGTCGAACCAACCTTTTCTAATGGATAAGGCTGGGTAAAGCTTGCTAAGGCAATGGCAACCTGTTGCTCCCCCCTACTGTCATAAATGATCCCCTTGGAATCGATTGAAATATCGGTTGTTTTTAGCACGATTGGCCCGGCCTCACCCAACACTAAGTTGTCACCAATAACAAGCTGATTATTTGCGTTCAGGCTCAATATGCCCTTCCGTGTATAGGCTGTTTCGCCCGTGGGTGTGGCCACTTTAATAAAGCCATCCCCTTCTATGGCGATATTCATTTTGTCACCAGTAAACTTGAAATTACCTGCGCTGAAATCAGTGACCTGAACAACATCATTCGGCACATCGGGGGACTGAAGATTATTGATCGTTCGGGAAACGGTATCAATAAAGGAGCTGCTATAGGCGGCGTCTTTTTTGTAGCCGGGTGTACTGATATTGGCTAAATTGTTAGCGACATAGTTCATGCGCTGCTGTGCAGAATCCATTGCTTTCGCTGCAATCACTAAGGATTGTCGCATAACTCCCCCCATTTCTTTACTCAACAGATAGGCTTTTGGATTGATGACTTAGGGTCA
>CAIUCY010000062.1 GCA_903897765.1 uncultured Candidatus Marinamargulisbacteria bacterium
CGGGTATCATGGATGGCTATCCTAAAAAGAAATTCAAACCCGATAAAGCAACGCTTCGCCAGGAAGCGGTTATTTCAATGGTAAAAATGGATGGCTCCCCGTTGTCTTCAGACGTTTCGAAGGTTCAATTTAAGGATGTTCCGGCAGGGACAGACCTTGATCGATATGTAGAAACAAGTGTTGAGAATGGGGTTATTATAGGATACCCCGATGGGACCTTTAAGCCATTAGCTGATATTTCTCGCGCTGAGATCGCAAAGTCTTTCTATAATACCAAGTTAGGTCAGTTGTACGTTAACGATCTCTATGATTGGGAACGCTATAAATATTAATCTCCGCCTCCCTTTATAAAGGGAGGCTTGGAGGGATTTATTTTCTCCCTGAAAGAAATTTTCTGATCGGTTCAGTCATTGAAGCTGTTTCGATGAGGAACCCATCGTGGCCATGATAGGTTTTAATCTCGACATAATCGACGTTCTTTTGTTGCTGTCGAAGGATGTCGACAATTTGAATTGTTTCAGAGGGTGGGAATAACCAGTCAGAGCTCATGGTAATAAAAAGACAGTCCGTATTGATGTTGAGAACACCCTTGGATAGATCCCCTTCAATAGCGAGGTCAAATAGATCGATAGCTCGTGTTAAGTAGAGATAACTATTTGCGTCAAAACGTTCAACAAAAGTATTCCCTTTATAATGCAAATAACTTTCGATCTCAAACTGGTCTGCTCCATCAGCCTTTATGATCTCAGAATCGACCATTTTACGTCCGAAACGATGTTGCAATTTTTCTTCACTAAGGTAAGTAATGTGTCCGATCATCCGAGCCAGAGCTAACCCGTAAGTAGGCGATTTTTTGTCATAATAATTCCCATTATTCCAGTTAGGTTCGGCCATGATGGATTGACGGCCAATTTCATTAAAAGCGATGCCTTGAGCGGTGAGGTGAGCCGAACAGGATACGGGAATAATGCTGCGAACACGATCAGGATAGGTGCGAGCCCATTCTAAGGCTTGTAATCCACCCATTGATCCACCCGTAACACAAAGCAGTTTCTTAATTCCGAGATGATCGATCAAATAGTGTTGAGCACGTACCATGTCACGGATAGTGATAACAGGGAACAACATGCCAAAGGGTTTTCCGGTAATAGGGTAAATTGAGGCTGGACCCGTTGACCCCATACACCCCCCAATCACATTGGAGCAAATAACAAAATATTTGTTAGTGTCGAAGGCTTTCCCTTCACCGATCAGGCCATCCCACCAACCAGGATATTGGTCTTTTTCGGAGTAGTAGCCTGCCGCATGAGAGTCAGCCGTAAGACCTGTCCCAATAAGGATGGCATTAGACCGATCAACGTTTAGGGTGCCGTATGTCTCATAAGAGAGAGTAACCGGTCCAAGTGTCCGCCCATTATCAAGGGACATCTCATCGGGAGGGTTTCCGAAGGTGAACGATTGCTTGGTTACAAGCATTACTCCATGTCGGAGTCGTTATCAAATTCGACGACATCTTCTTCGAGATCGTACTCTTGCTCTACCATAGCAGAGTTATGAGAAGAATTGTCCATGTAGGAGCTGCTTTGCCAATTCTTTTGGGCCAGGAAATCGCTTTTCTCAGCGATGACCTGTTCCTCACTAAAATCCTTGCATAATACGCAACTTGATTTAATAATGCCGTGCTTACAACTTAATAACTTATCCATGTCTACTTCCTCCTAGATTATTCGAAGATGGCGTTGCTAATGACCTTGTCATCGCTATTTTTATCAAAGGTGACCATGCCCTTTGTGGCATCCCAACTCCAGTTGCGGACGTGATCAGGGCCGTTGGAATAGATGATATAAAAGGTCTCATTCCCAGGTTTTTTTGTCAGAAGTGTATACCCGTAAAACACACCGCTTGTCCGATAGGGATCCCTAGGTAACTGCTGAATATATCGAGGGGTAGAGGTGATCAATTCTTCAAGCCCCTCAGGAAAACGGTTATCATGAGCTCTGATAAACGATTCAACCGCCAACTGTAGACCGCTAATATCAGCTTCTGCTTTGGTATTCCACGCTTCTTGTTGATAGCTACGGAAAGAGGGGATCAGGATCCCGGCCAATATGGCGATAACGGTCATGACAATAAGCAATTCGATAAGGGTAAATGCCTTTTTCATGTATCCACTATAGCAAATATATGGTCAAGTTGAAACCCCCACACTACTTGAATAAAATATTGTTTCTATGGTAGGAATAGTCAAATGTATTGTACCCATTGTGAAAGAATTGTTTCAGAAAGAAGTGCAGTTCGCCGTCAGTTTTGTCCGCAATGTGGTCGCCGACTCCACTGGTTCGGTATTCCTGAAGTGACGCTTAGTCAACCGATCATCCGCGCGATCTTGAAGCGAAAGAATTTTCTTTTAAAACAGAAACTTCAACATATTGAGCAGTTTTATTTTCAAGAAAAGAAAGCCGATATTCAACTCATTGGTCTACAGGACGCTCTAGCGATCAACCCAGACAATATTAAAGCTCATTTTCAGTTGGCATTGTACTTTTTGGAAATAAAGCGAACGGATAAAGCCAAACAGTCACTCGAAGAGGTGTTAAAGCGCTCGCCGCAACATATAGACGCCCTGTTCCATCTCGCTAATCTAGCGGCGGAAGAGGAGGATTTCACCACAGCCATCACTTTTTTAGATAAGGTCATTGCTCATGAGCCCAAAAATATGAGCGCTTTATACAATCGAGCGGTAGGATATTATTATTTAAATGACTTTGAAAAAGCGCTTGATGCTTTTCGAGATATATCCCAAATAGACCCCGAAAATCCTGATATTCTAGCGGCTATCCGTGAGATTTCCGCGAAGTGGAATTAGTCGAATAAATCGAAGTTTGACTTTGGAAGATTTGGGCATATAATATATATTTATAAGTATATATTGTGGAGGATTGGAATGAAAAGAGCGAAGATATTTCTGAATGGAAAGAGTCAAGCGGTTCGTTTACCTAAAGAGTTTAGGTTTAGCGGAAGTGAAGTTTTTATTGAGAGATCTGGTGACATTGTCAAATTGATCCCCGTGAACAATACGTGGGATGGGTTGAAAAATAGTCTTCAGCATTTTTCTGACGATTATATGTCTGAACGCGAGCAATTGCCTTATCAAAAGAGAAAAGGCCTGTAACGTGAAGGTTTTATTGGATACCAATATTTGTATCTATATCATCAATAAAAACCCGAAGAATGTCCTCAATAAATTTGAACAATTTTCGATCGGCGATATTGGCGTGTCTACGGTAACGACTTCAGAGTTATATTATGGTGTATTCAATAGCTCGAAAGTTGAACAAAACTTTGCGGCTCTCAACGAATTTTTACTCAATCTTTCGATATTGCCTTTTTCAAATGAAGCCTCAATCCAATACGGGAAGCTACGTGCCAACTTGTCAAAGACAGGAAATATGATCGGAAATATGGATTTAATGATCGCCGCGCATGCCTTAAGTTTAAAGCTTCCCGTTGTGACCAATAACACGCGGGAGTTTAAGCGTATCCCCGAACTAGCCGTTGAAAATTGGACTCATTAGCGTTTATCCGTGAGATTTCCGCGAAGTGGAATTAGTCCTTGTGGCTCAATCCAAATAGTTCGCGATGACGGGAAATGCTGGAATAATGAAATATAAGCCTTTGCCTGTGACGTGCTTTGTAGTTAGTAAACTCTATCCCAACTTAGTAAGCATTGCGTATTTTATAAATGTCTCAGTGTTTTATAATGTGTTAGATTTTAAGCAAAGAAACTGTTTTGGGTAACATTATTTCATTTAATAATCCTTCGTAGTCGTCCCATCTTTGTGAAGTATGAATGAAGATGGATGTTTACCCCCCATAGTTACAATGGAAATTTCACCTTTATAGCTATTGATGCTAGTTTTGTTGTCAATATCTTTATCTTTCAATGCTTTAGGATATTTTTCTACTAGTCCTTTAATGATTGCTATTACTTCGTTACCTATTTTATTGTTTATTGCATCATAACGATTCCTATATTCTTCGCTATCAGAATTAAAGTCCAATTTTTCAACTTTATTATAAAAGACACTCCGGGAGTTATTAACTAGGTTTATTAGCTTTAAAATTACTGGATACGACATTAAATGAACAGCACCCTCTCGCTCATCTTGACTTAAATTTTGCCAGAAAATATATGCTTTTTTATTCAGTTCATGGGGGCTATCAACCAAATGATCTTTACCACCAAAGTTTCGATGAAGATCAATGAAGTTATTTGGAATCAATGATGTTGCCTTTAACGTATAATTTAAGGAGCGGACGCCTAGCGATCGTCCGGATTTGTTAATAGTTGTGCAATATTCTTGAGCTGGAAAGCTTCCCTTGTCTGACTTCCCCCAAGAAATGAATAATTCACCATTTTTCTCTGTTTCAATTTTTGCATTTTTTAAATCAGCATTGCTTATATTCAAAGCACAGACTAAGTTAATTGCTTGAATGACCGCCAATTTCTCCTTGTTAAGTTTATTTACATTAGTAGACTTGCCTGCATCTCCGATTTGTAGAAGTAGTTGAAATCTTGCTTGGCTCCCCATTTGCTTGACAGCATTAATCTTTTCTGGTTGGCTTAAGTTCTCCCAAGCCAAATATGCTGTTTTATTCTTCTCTCCTGCCAAGTTAACCCTCTTATCTGGCCCCACCCCGATAGGCTTTGTATTCCCCAATGGTTTTACTGCTAATTGTGACATATTTAATCACTCCATTCATTGTTTTTTTGCTCTTTCATCATTAAATTCATCGAACAAAAATGATGATTATTTCAAGTGAAAGCATTGTAAAAATGTGTTGTATTTATTTTGGTTGAATGTTCATGATATTCTCCTTGATTGTTCGCTTGGGTAAGGGCAGTGTATAATCCACCTATGCAACGCATAGGCCAAGGGTTTGACGCGCATCAATTTGTAGAAGGGCGAAAGCTCATTCTCGGTGGTGTGGATGTCCCTTACGAGCGAGGGTTGCTTGGACACAGCGATGCAGACGTCCTTGTTCATGCCATCATCGACGCTTTGCTCGGGGCAGCGGGGTTGGGTGTCATCGGGCAACACTTCCCTGATCATGACGGTGCTTATAAAGGGATCAGCAGCCTCATTCTTTTGCAACGAGTGACCGATCTTCTTCGCGATTATTCCATTAATAATATCGACAGCACGGTGATTGCTCAGGAGCCTAAACTGCAAAACTTTTTCCCTGCTATGAGGGCTAATATCGCAAAATGTTTGTCGATAGATGACAATCGTGTCAATATTAAAGCGACAACAACGGAAATGATGGGTTTTACAGGCCGTAAAGAGGGAATCGCCGCAATAGCCGTAGTATTATTGACCCCAAAAGATCGAACCAATGAAACTATATAATACGTTAACCAAAACCAAAGAGATATTTCAAACCATCAAGCCAAATGAGGTTGGAATGTATGTCTGTGGGGTGACGGTCTACGATCATTGTCATATCGGACATGCCCGTGCCTATGTCGTTTTTGACACACTCAAGCGTTACCTAAAGTATAACGGTTACAAGGTCAATCATATTCAAAATTTCACGGACATTGATGATAAGATTCTCAATCGTGCTAAAGAAAAGGGGCAGCCAGCCCTGCAATTGGTTAAAGAGATGCAAGATGCCTATTTCGCGGACATGGATGCGCTAAATATTGATCGAGCGTCTTGTTATCCAAGAGTAACCGAGCATATTCCTGAGATCATTGCTTTTATCAAAGAGCTTATCCAAAAGGGTTTTGCTTATGAGGTGAAGGGTGATGTCTATTTTAAAGTGAGTCAATACGAGGGATACGGTAAATTGTCCAAGCGAAGTCTTGATCAAATGCAGGCAGGGGCACGTGTAGAGAAGAATATGTCCAAACAACATCCGATGGACTTTGCTCTCTGGAAATCGGACACAACGAGCGAAATGGTGTGGGATAGTCCTTGGGGAAAAGGTCGCCCTGGATGGCATATCGAATGCAGCGCCATGAGCCGTCAGTACTTAGGGAATACCTTTGATATTCATGGAGGGGGCATGGACCTCATTTTCCCTCATCATGAAAATGAGATCGCTCAAACCGAAGC
>CAIUCY010000063.1 GCA_903897765.1 uncultured Candidatus Marinamargulisbacteria bacterium
CTAAAGCCACTTTCGCTTTGAAGGCGGATCCGTGATTCCGTCGTTGTCTTTTTGTCATTTGTACTGCCCCTTTTCATCTTCAGTTTAAGGCAGTTTTCCACTTAACACACTGTCCAGTTTTTCCAGACCAGCTCTCATTTAAATCACCTCCGATAATTACTAATAGATTATCGAACCTCTTTAGAAGGAATTGCACCCAATTAATCTGTTCCATTAAATGCACACGTTCCTGATATGTTCCTAGTTAGTGAAAACAACGTGACTTTATGTAAAACATGACCAATAATCCTGAAAATAAATTGACTTTACCGGAATGTAGAGTAAAATGAAGCGCGTTTGCAGTGAGAATCAAAAATTCATTTTGCGTTATAAATTTTCATGAAAAAGAGGTAGGACTTATGAAAATGATCGTCGCGATTATTCAACCACATCGTCTTGAAGAAGTGAAGGAAGCCCTTTATGAGGCCGATGTAAACCTTATTACCGTAAGTGAAGTCCTTGGCCATGGCCGTCAAAAGGGTGTTACTGAAATTTATCGAGGGGTGAAGGAGTCTGGTAATCTTCTTAGAAAGATCCGTCTTGAGATCGCCATCAATGACAATTTTCTTGAGCCTACGCTTAAAGCCATCATCAAAGGGGCGAAGACTGGTGAGTTGGGCGATGGCAAGATATTTGTCTATGATTTAGAAAATTGTATCCGTATTCGAACTGAAGAAAGCGGTTCCATTGCCATAGGTTAATATGATGATCGATTCTGGAAATACCGCATGGGTGATCGTCGCGACTGCGCTTGTTCTGCTAATGACCATTCCTGGGCTTGCCTTTTTTTATGGTGGCCTCGTTAAACGCAAAAATCTTCTCAGTATCTTGATGCAGTGTTTTGTGTCATTGGCAGTAGTGAGCCTTCTTTGGGCAGCTGTTGGTTACAGTTTAACATTCGCGCCTGGCCATGGCATACTTAAAGGATTTATTGGTGGGTTTGACTGGGCTTTCCTTAATGGAGTGGGTCTTGATCCTAGCCCATACCCCTTTGACGCAACAATAGCGCGTATCCCGCATGTGTTATTTATGATGTTCCAAATGATGTTCGCAGTGATCACACCGGCTCTGATCGTGGGTGCTTTCGCGGAACGAATGAAGTTCTCAGCTTTCTTATGGTTTACCGTGCTATGGTCGCTTTTTGTTTATGCTCCTATCGCTCATTGGCTTTGGGCAAGTGATGGGTGGCTTTTTAAGATGGGTGCCGTTGACTTTGCGGGAGGGATCGTTGTTCATGTAAATGCGGGCGTCGCGGCACTTGTGGCTGCGTTAGTGATAGGACGTCGTACGAATCTCAAGGCCACTCATCCCCATAACCTTGCTTTTACAGCGTTAGGGACGGGGCTGCTATGGTTTGGTTGGTTCGGTTTTAATGCGGGCAGTGCGCTCGCAGCAAATGGACTCGCAGCAAATGCTTTGATGACAACCCATTTAGCCGGATGTGCTGCTGCCGTGATGTGGTTGATCCTTGATTGGATCGTTTTGAAAAGACCCACGGTACTTGGTATTGCTACGGGAGCGGTCGCCGGTCTTGCTGCGATCACGCCTGCTTCGGGCTATGTTACAGCTAGTGGAGCCGTTGTTATTGGGGTTGGTGTTAGCCTGATCGCTTACTTTTTTGTGGTGGTGATAAAACCGCTCATTGGTTACGATGACGCGCTGGATGCGTTCGGGGTTCATGGAGTAGGGGGAGTTTGGGGGTCGATCATGGTAGGGGTGTTCGCTTCGCCATGGGTTAATCCATTAGTAAAAGGAGCCTTGTTCGGGAATATGAAACAACTTGAGATCCAACTGTTTGCGGTTTTTGTCACCCTTCTTTACTCGCTAATCGTCACCCTGATCATTTTTCTTGTTCTTGATAAGGTGATGGGGGTAAGGGTCTCGGGCAAAGAAGAAGCCATGGGGCTTGATATCTCTTATCACAATGAGCGGGCGTATACATTGATCGAGTAAAGTCGATTCTATTCCCTTCATGCTACAATATTCACTATGCGTGAAGGTTCAACTGTTGATCTATTTGATGGCCGTCTACTTAGGGTCTATGGAGAATCAAATCGTATCCTTTCAACCATAGATGATACAAATGTAGTTGAGTTAGTCCCAGCCTATTCAGATTGTGATATTTTGCTTTCAAGTGTATTACGGCTTCAATCCAACCGACTGTATATGGTTTATGGGGTTAAACGGAGTTTGGCCGATCGTCGATATTTTGGCCAATATCTTGATGAAGAAGGCCACCTTGATGGAGCGGTCGTTCCGATCATGCTTGATGAGGGGTATCGTCTTGTAGAAAAAGATCGATTGATACAACTTGAGCAGGGCCGTTTATTGTTACCCTGCATGCTTTTAGATGGTTCTTCGGGTCAATTAAATCCTTTCGCACTTGTACTTATATATTATTCAGATGATGAAGGTGAAAGTTGGGATCAGGCTCCCCAAATACTTATGGGACCGCTATTATCGATGTTAGGTCTTAAATCGCCTTCCCTTATTGAACAAATAGATGGGAGGATACTGATGCTTGCCAGTAGTGATGATGAGCAGCTTTATCAATGCTATTCAATAGACAAAGGGATCACGTGGTCTCAAATCATCAAAAAAAGGAGTCACAATGATCGCTGAACATGAGGTTAGATCTTTACAGGGCTTAACAGAAGCCGATGTCAAATTAAGGCAAAATAGAGATGGTCTTAATGAACTTCCAACAGGTAAAAAACGTAAGATATGGCAAATCCTTTTTGACGTGGTTCAAGAACCCATGTTTATGTTGCTACTTGTTTGTGGATTGTTGTATCTTTTTTTAGGGGATATTGCTGAAGCCTGTTTGTTGCTGGTTTTTGTCTTTGTTATTATGGGCATTACCATCTATCAAGAGCATAAAACAGAAGGGGCGTTGGATGCCCTTCGTGATCTCGCAAGTCCGCGAGCATTGGTTATTCGTAATGGTTCAAAGACCCGTGTTGCTGGACGTGAAGTGGTTGTCGATGATCTGATCATTCTTCGTGAAGGGGATCGTGTTCCTGCAGATGCGATCCTTCTTTGGGCACGAAATATGACTATTGATGAATCATTGTTAACCGGAGAATCGGTTCCGGTTCGTAAACAGGTTCAGGATCAACCTGGCCCCATTTCACCGGGTGGGCATGATCAACCCTATGTCTATTCTGGGTCCATGGTGGTCCAAGGTGACTCTGTGGCAAAGGTATTGCAGACCGGATCGCGGACACAAATCGGCCTTATCGGTAAAAGCCTGTCAGGTATTGTTCCTGAAAAAACACGTTTGCAGCTCGAGATCCAAAATTTGGTGCGCTGGATATTCCTCTTAGCACTAATCCTTTCCATTGCTGTTGCCGTCGTCTTTGGACTTACCAAAGGAGACTGGTTGCATGGAGTATTGGCTGGACTTACTTTGGCCATGGCCATGTTGCCCGAAGAATTTCCTGTTGTATTAACATTATTCATGGCCATCGGAGCATGGCGTGTTTCTCGACATCATGTCTTAACCCGCCGTCTATCTGCACTTGAAATGCTCGGTGCAGCAACGATCATCGCTACGGATAAGACGGGGACGATCACTGAAAATCGTATGCATGTCCATGCCCTTTCTGTTAATGGTGTCGTGTTTACGACAGATCATGGCGAGGAGCTACCGGAAGCCTTCCACTCTCTAATTGAATATGGCATTCTTGCGAGCAATATTGATCCATTCGATCCGATGGAAAAAGCGCTTTGGGAACTTGGGTATAAGAATTTGCAACGGACAGAGCATCTTCATGAAGACTGGGATATCTTTGAAGAATACCCTATTTCACGTGAATTGCTGGCTATTTCACATGTGTATAAGAATAAAGATACTGAGGGCTATGTTGTGTCCGCCAAAGGAGCACCAGAAGCCATTATCGATTTATGTCATCTCTCAACCGAAAAGTCTGAAGCTATTTTGATAGAGGTCAAAAATCTTGCAAAAAAAGGACTTAGGATCCTTGGTGTCTGCCGAGCGCGGTTTAAAGATAAATCTTTACCGACCGAGCAGCATGCATTTGATTTCGAATGGGTGGGGTTGATCGGTTGGGTCGATCCTGTCCGAGAGGGTGTTCGAGAGGCTATAACCTCATGTCATAAGGCGGGTATTCAAGTCATGATGATCACTGGGGACTATCCTGAGACGGCTCAGGTCATCGCTCAAGAAATTGGCATTGAGGCTGATAAGATCATGACAGGTGCTGAGTTGTTGCAACTGTCAGATACGGCTCTGAAAGAGCGTGTCAGAGACACCTATGTTTATGCTCGGATCATGCCTGAACAAAAGCTTCGACTGGTCAACGCTTTAAAAGAAAGTGGTTCAATTGTTGCTATGACTGGTGATGGGGTCAATGATGCACCAGCCCTTCGATCTGCTCATATCGGCATAGCCATGGGAGAACGCGGCGCTGATGTGGCTCGCGAAGCTTCAGACCTTGTTCTTGTAAATGATGATTTCCCATCGATCGTGTCCGCCATTCGAATGGGGCGTCGTATCTATGGCAATATTCGTAAAGCGATGGTTTATATCATCAGTGTCCATGTGCCGATCGCTGGGTTATCCCTCATTCCGGTGGTGATGGGTTGGCCTCTTATATTGTATCCCGCGCACATTGTTTTTCTTGAATTGATCATTGATCCTGCGTGTTCCATTGTTTTTGAGTCCGAGCCAGAACCCGAAAATATCATGAATATTCCCCCTCGAAATTACCTGTCACCGATGTTCTCTTGGGGGATGCTAGGGATAAGTTTGCTTCAGGGTATGGTGGTTTTAGTTTTGATCCTAGGCCTATATCGTTGGGCAATGTTAACAGGCCAACCCGAACAAGATGCTCGTGCCCTTACATTTGCTGCGCTTATCGTTTCAAATTTAGGGCTTATTCTCACGAATCGTTCTCGACAAGAATCGATGTTCTCTAGTTGGTCTAAGAATCCCACAATCATTTATGTAATAGTCGGGGCGTTGGGTTTTCTCGGTTTGATCGTTTATATTCCGGCTTTCCAAGGGTTATTCCATATGCAGAATATGCATGGGAACGATATCGTTATTGCCTTAGGGGTTGGACTACTCAGTGTGTTTTGGTTTGAGGTAGTTAAACGATTTCTAAAATAATAATGCATTGTCGATGGATAGTAATTGGGGCGTTGATATCATTCACATTCTCCTTGAATGTTCCTGTCCTGATGTATCATGAGATCAGAACGCCAAATGTCAATGATACTGACTTGCGTCGTGATCTATCCTGTTCGCCACAACAATTCATTCAGCATCTCAATTGGATAGAGCGACAAGGTTATGTTACGATCACCTCCGGACAATTGCTTCGTATTCCATGTCCTAAACGCCCCATTATGTTAACGTTTGATGATGGACGAGAAAGTTGCTATTTTGCTGCTTCTGAACTCCTTCGACATGGGATGAGAGGGGTGTTCTATGTCAACACGGCGGCCATGGGGAAAGCAAATCACCTAACTCGGTTACAGATCATTGATATGAGCCGAATGGGTATGGAGATAGGAAGCCATACGGTCTCTCACACTGATCTGCGGAACTTATCTATGAAACAACTTCTTTTTGAACTGTCCCACAGCAAAAAAGTACTACAAGAACTTACGGGTCAGCCGATCAACAGTCTTGCTTATCCATCAGGAGGGTATGATCAAAAGGTCATAAAAGCGGTGAAACATTTAGGCTATTTTTCAGCCAGAACGACCGGATCGGGTTGCTTTTTGGGGCTTGATCCTTTTCGAATTCCTGTTATCCGTGTCCACCCCTCGACGACCCCTCAGAACCTCGCCCGAATGATCAAGAATGGGCTATAATTGATAAATGTCCACAAATCCAGATGTTTCTGTTGTTTTAGGTACGTTTCAATTAAAAGATAAACTAAAACTAGTTTTAGATTCGTTCGCTGCTCAAACATTCCCAAAAGATAAATTTGAAGTCATTGTTGTTGACAGTAGTAGTACAGATGGAACTTCCGAATTCATGAAACATTATTCCGCTTCATACTCGCTTCGATTTTTTTCTATTGATAATAAAGGGAAATCAACGGCCCGAAATAAAGGTGTTGTTGAGGCCAAGTCAGAACTTGTGATCATGACGGATGCTGATATGATCGCTGCTCCAAATTTTATTGAAGCCCATGTTGAGATGCATCGACGTTTTTCTCATCCTATTCTTGTTCAAGGTAAAACATGGGTCCTTTCGGAAGAGTCTTTACCTGTAGAGCTGTTCCGTCGTCGCCCTTATATCACTCATTCTGTTGTTGATGGCCAAAAACTTGGGTTTTATTACTGCTTAACTGGCAATCTGTCTTTGCCTAGGCAAGTCTTTATCGATTCAGGGGGGCTGGATGAAACGTTCACAGGATATGGATGGGAAGATATCGATTTAGGGGTGCGACTGATCAAAGGCAACAAGATCCCCCTCCATTATGCTGAATTTGCTGTTAACGACCACTTCCACGTTTGGAGCGAAGCAGAGGAATGGAATCGTCGCTTTAAAATGGGGCAATCTGTTTCGGGGGTTTTAGCTAAACATCCATCATTGAAGAGTTTTCTTGGCTTGAACATCTTTAATAGAACACTTTACCGAATCGTTTCGATGACCGCCCTATGGAAAGATATCACCCTGTTAAATCCAGAGCTGAAAAGGGCCGATTTATCGAGTTTTAAAAAGTGGATGATCCGCGAATGTTTCTTCCAATGGGGATATCAAGAAAACCAATTCATTTCAGAAAATAAAAAATAATGATTCATTGTGATTCCTTAGTCGGGCATATATAATCTCATGAGTATGAATAGTCTTGCAGAGAACGATATTAGACGAATTAAGCCAGAAATATATAAGTGTCTGCAAAATGCATCAGAGCATCTGTCTCTGATGATCGAAAAAGAGGTGCAGGTAAAAGACCTTGACCTCTCGATGTTAGATGTAAGTCGGATCCCCTATATTTTTGGTGGTAGCCAAAAAGTCGTTTCTGGGATTTATATTGGGTATCATGGGGAAAATCTTCCGGAAGGAAGCACGATTTCCTATGATGGACACCTTCTATTAACCTTTAATTTAGAATCGGCATATGAACTGGCAGCCTTATTAATGGAAGGGCTTGATATCCCGATCGGAAGCGTTAATGGAATGACCGAGTCGGTTTTTAGTGAGATCGGCAATGTTTTCGGTACAAGTTTTATCACGGCAATGGCTAATTTTGTGGGTGTTCGTGTTATGCCTACTGTTCCGGTTGTCATTAATTATCGCTCATCGGCCATTCTTGAATACTTATTGGATAAAATGAATCGAAAAGATGGCAAAGTATTAATTATACAAACTCAAATTGTAGCCGATCAGGTTTCTGTCGAAGGAAAGTTTATTCTTATTCCTGAAGACTATAGTAGTCTGATTTCCATCATAAAGAAACCATAACCCATCAGGCAATTTGCCATTGATTAAAGTCGCTGTATTCGGTATAGTTTCATCATTCAATTTTTGAGGAGGAAGTTATGGCATATAAAGTAACAGAGGATTGTATTAATTGTGGTGCGTGTGAGTCAGAGTGCCCTGTTGAGGCTATTTCTGAGGGAGCAGATGCACGTGTCATTGATGCTGCAAGTTGTACCGAATGTGGGATTTGTGCGGATACATGTCCTGTCGAGGCCATTGTTTTAGGTTAAGGAGTTATTTTTTATGGGTTTTGTGTATGTTCATCCCATTCCAAGTGTTGAAGAAATTCTTGAAGAGATCCCTGTAACTAAACAGTCGATTGAGGTCAAGAAAGCCCTCGATACTCGGATCGCCGACGTTTTTACAGGTATGTCGGATAAGTTTATTCTTATCATTGGGCCCTGTTCTGCACATGACGAAGAGGCGGTTGTCGATTATGTGAACCGCCTTGCTTCCGTTCAAGACCGTGTAAAAGATAAACTGCTCTTGATCCCCCGGATCTATACTAATAAACCCCGTACAACAGGGGAAGGGTATAAAGGGATGGCTCATCAACCCCGACATCGGGAAGAGCCCAATATGGTTGAGGGGCTAAAAGCTATTCGCCGTATGCATATTCGCTCGTTAAGTGAAACGGGTTTGGCTGCAGCTGATGAGATGTTGTATCCTGAAAATTATCCCTATTTGGCTGATGTGCTTAGTTATGTCGCTATTGGGGCTCGCTCTGTAGAGAATCAAAAACATCGATTAACGGTTAGTGGATTGGATATTCCTGTTGGTATGAAGAATCCTACGAGTGGCGATTATGAGGTCATGCTTAATTCTGTGAAGGCGGCGCAGTTACCTCATGTGTTTTCTTATAATGGTTGGGAAGTATCAACCACCGGTAATCCGTTAACTCACGCGATCCTTAGAGGGGCCGTGAATAAGCATGGCCAATCTTTACCCAATTACCATTATGAGGATTTGATCATTCTTGCTGAAATGTATATTAAACGAGGATTGCTGAATCCGGCTATTATTGTAGATACGAATCATGCCAATTCGGGGAAGCAGTTCAAAGAGCAAAGCCGAATTGCCTTAGAAGTCTTACAAAGTCGACAACAATCCAAGGCCTTAAATCAGCTTGTCAAAGGCTTTATGATCGAAAGTTTTATTGTTGAAGGCGCTCAGTCCGCTTCAGCAAATGTCTACGGTCAGTCGATCACGGATCCTTGCTTAGGCTGGGATGATTCCGAGGCATTGATCCTTAAGATCGCAGACATCGTCTAGTCCATTGCTGGACAAGACTCTTTTCGCTTTTCACATTCGAGGCCGAGTACAGGGAGTGGGGTTCCGTCCCTTTATTTCAAAACTATGTCATGAACTATGTCTCTCTGGATGGGTCCGTAATCAAGTCGATGGGGTCGTTGGGCAAGTCGATGGCGAAAAATCGAAAATAGACGAATTTATGGTTCGAATCATTTCTGAGGCTCCCCCTTCCGCAAGAATTCAGTCCATCATTCCTGTCGAGGTAGATACTGCGGATATACCAACAGGGTTTCATATCCGGTTCAGTCAGAATACGGGTGATCAAATAACGCTCATTCCGCCCGATCTTAGGCTTTGCGATGATTGTAAAATAGAGTTGCTTGGTGAGAGCCGTCGAACAGGGCATCCTTTTATTAATTGTACCAATTGTGGTCCGCGATATTCGATCATCAAGCAATTGCCCTATGATCGCGCCCATACGACTATGGCTGGTTTTGTTCAGTGTTCAAATTGTCAGAAAGAGTATGATTCACTTTCTAATCGACGGTTTCATGCTGAGCCCAATGCTTGCCATGATTGCGGCCCTCAATATACGTTTAGATCCGCAAAAGGAAACTTGTATGGCATGTCCATTTTTGAGGCAGCGATCGATGTGTTGAGGAAGGGCGGAGTGCTTGTGGTCAAAGGATTGGGTGGTTTTCATTTGGTCTGCTCCGCGCTCAACGAAGAGGCTGTTCAACGTTTAAGAGTGGCAAAAAATCGTGATCAAAAACCTTTTGCTGTGATGTTTCGTGATAAAAAACAACTTGAGTCCTTTATCCTGCTAGCTAAAGGGGAGTTGTCTGCCTTGTTAAGTCCTGAGGCCCCCATTGTTTTGTTGACTAACCCCCCTTATCGATCATTGGCTCCAAGTGTCAATCCTGGATTAAGTCATTTGGGGGCAATGCTCCCGTATATGCCTTTACAGGTCTTACTTATGCAAACGACAGAAATGCCTCCCCTCGTCATGACAAGCGCTAATCATGCTAACGATCCGTTGATCATCGATGATGCTATGGCTTGGAAATTTTTTGGTTCTCAATTGGATGGGGCGATTGTTTCTGATCGTGCCATTCATAACCGAAGTGACGATTCCGTGGTGATGATTGTTGATGATATTCTGCATATGATACGACGAGCACGAGGGTTTGTTCCCGATCCTTTATATATGGACATGTTCGTCGAAGGTATTCTGGCGGTTGGGGCTGAGCTAAAAAGCACCTTTTGTATAGGTCGTGAGCAGCTTGCGTTAATGGGGCCGCATATCGGTGATTTGAGAACACCTGAGGCTTTGGCCTTTTTTGAAGAAGGCATTGAGCGCTTTAGTCACCTTTTTCGATTTACGCCTCGTTTAATGGTCCATGATCTTCATCCTGATCATGAATCAACAAGATGGGTGATCAAGAGTGGTCTGCCACGAATTGGCGTACAGCACCATCACGCCCATATAGCGGCTGTATTAGCCGAGCATGATGTCCGTCATAAAGTGATCGGTATTGCCATGGATGGAGTCGGATTTGGTGAGGATGGAACGTTTTGGGGTGGCGAGTGGTTGGAATGTGATCTCTTATCGTATAATCGCATAGGCCACTTACCCTATTTGCCCCTAATCGGTGGTGATAAGGCAGTGAAAGAACCTTGGCGACTTGCTTTGGCCGTTTTAATGGAGACAGGTGTTTCTGAAGAAATTATATATCGACTTCTCCCTGATATCGACGTTGAAAAGATAAGGTCTGTGTTAAAAGTCGGGCAAACCCCATTACCTATTGTAAAATGTTGTAGTGCAGGCCGTTGGTTTGATGCGGTTTCGGCCCTATTAGGCTTTTGTTTATTTCAAGAGTACGAAGGTCAATCACCCATGATCATGGAACAGGCTATCGACCAGCTTGATGCGCCTTTAGAGCCATATCCCTATGGATTGGGTCCGACTCCATCCTTTAGCCCAATGGTCGCAGCAATGCTTGCCGATATTGAAGCAGGTATTCATCGAGGGATCATCAGTCGACGATTTCATGATACAATCATCACTATTATTCATGATTGGGCACTGATCTCAAGGGAAAACACAAGCATAAATCATATTGTATTAAGTGGTGGCGTTTTTCAGAATCGATATCTGTTAACCCGATCGATAGACGATTTGAAAAGTTTAGGGTTCGACGTTCTTTGTTCAGAACGATTCCCCTGTAACGATGGGGGCATATCCTTGGGACAACTTGCGATCGCAGCCGCTCGACTAAAGTTAAAGGAGTCCGTATGTGCTTAAGTATCCCTGTTAAGATCGAGGCTATTGATGGTGTTCAAGCCATAGGTGAATTGGGTGGCTCGACCCTTAAGGTTAGACTTGATCTGTTGCCGGACACATTGGTAGGGGAATATGTCTTGTTGCATTCAGGCTTTGCTATTGAGCGATTAAATGAATCCGATGCCTTGAATACGCTCTCCCTTCTACAAGAAATAATGAATGATGAAATGGATTGATGAATTTCGTGACAAAACGATCGTGAAGGCCCTCGTTTCCGAGATAAAAAAAATATCTAAAACGCCTATTCGTTTAATGGAGGTATGTGGTGGACACACAATGGCTATTCATCGTTTCGGTATCCAACAATTGCTCCCTTCGACCATCGAACTTTTATCAGGACCTGGTTGTCCGGTATGTGTGACAGATCAACGATATATTGACCATGCTATTGCTTTAGCTCGTCACACCGATGTTATTGTCGCTACGTTTGGTGATCTCATCCGAGTTCCTGGGTCTTCCTCTAGCCTTGAAAAAGAACGGTCTATGGGGGCTGATGTCCGTATATTTGTTTCTCCAGTTGATGCCGTCGATGTTGCAAAGGAAAACCCTTTAAAGAAAGTCGTGTTTTTAGGTATCGGTTTTGAAACGACAACTCCCACCATCGCTATGTCCATTCTTCAGGCGTACAATGAGGATGTGTTGAACTATTATGTCCTCAGTGCTCATAAAATCATGCCCCCCGCAATGAGGGCTATTATTGATGAAAATATACGTATAAATGGCTATATTTGTCCTGGACATGTGTCCTCAATTTCAGGTATTGGTATTTACTCTGAATTCCCTGAAAAATATGGGGTATCCGCTGTCGTGTCCGGGTTTGAACCGATTGATATACTTCAGTCAATATTGATGTCTGTACATCAACTCGAGTCGAATAAACCCCGAGTTGAAAATCAATATAACCGTTTTGTACAACCTCAAGGGAATCTGGTTGCTCAACAAATTGTTTCAACTGTATTCAGTCCAATTGATACCTATTGGCGGGGTATTGGGATGATCCCTTTAAGTGGACTTTCTCTTAATTCGACCTTTGCTCAACACATTGCTGAGCAAAATATTGAGGTGGACATTGAGCCATTGAAAATTTCCTCAGGATGTATTTGTGGTGATATCTTGAGAGGGCTTAAACGCCCTACTGATTGTCCCTTATTTGCCACGGTTTGTTCCAAAGAAAACCCTGTCGGAGCGTGTATGGTTTCTAATGAAGGGGCGTGTGCCGCCTATTATTTATATGAACAGTGATCGATCAACCATTAAACTCGATCATGGTAGTGGGGGGACACAATCTCATGAACTCATTGAGGGGCTATTTCGAAAGCGATTTAGTGTGAATCAAAATCTATTGATGTCGCCTGACGCAAGTCCATTTATTATTGGCGGACAGAAGCTTAGAGTAACAACGGATTCTTATGTTGTTGATCCTCTGTTTTTTCAAGGTGGTAATATCGGGACACTAGCCGTCTGTGGCACGATCAACGATCTCGCCGTTTCCGGAGCTGTACCCAAAGCCTTAACGTGCGGATTTATTCTTGAAGAAGGATTTCCCCTTTCAGATCTTGAATTAATAGTGGACACGATGGCCGAACTATCTAAACGATTAGGCGTTCCTATTATTGCTGGGGATACTAAGGTTGTTGATAAAGGAAAGGTTGATGGTTGTTTTATCAACACAACGGGGATCGGTCTTGAAAGAGAAGATAGTGGACATGTTTCACTGGGTGATCAAGTTATCGAAGGCGATGTTGTCATTCTTTCGGGTCCGATGGGGGATCATGGTATGACCATCATGTCCGCTAGACATGGGCTAGACCTATCCCATCAATTATCTTCGGATTGTGCCCCTTTGTATGCAATGATCTCCGCTATTCTTAATGAACATGCTAGCGATGTTCGATTCATGAGAGACGCTACGCGAGGTGGAGTAGCCACGGTTTGTTGTGAATGGGTTGAGGATCGCACCTTAGGGATAGAGCTTATGGAAGATCACTTGCCCGTTCGTGAATCCGTTCGTGGGATTTGTGAAATATTAGGAATAGATCCCCTTTATGTGGCCAATGAAGGTCGAATGGTTATAATTGCCGCTTCAGCAGCCGCCGATCGAATTCTTTCCATTCTTCACTCTTTTCCAGAAGGAGAGGGGGCTGCCATTATCGGAACGGTCCAAAAAATATCGCCTAGTCGTGTTGTTTTAAGAACAACATTCGGAAGTTCACGATTTCTTTCTATGTTATCAGGTTCTCAATTGCCTCGTATCTGTTAATTAGGTTATAATGCAGGGTACATAATAACTGGGGAAATTAAAGGGGGAATCGTGCATATTGTTGTTTGTATTAAACAAGTTCCTGATGCAGCGCAAGTCAAAATTGATCCTATTACCAATACCTTAGATCGATCCAGTGCTCCAGCTATTCTAAATCCTTATGACGAACACGCAGTTGAGGCAGCTATTGCGATCAAAAAGCAATTCGGCGGGAAGGTTTCGGTGATTTCCATGGGACCTATGATGGCCAAGGATATTATAAAAAAATGCATCAGTATGGGAGCCGATGCTGGATATTTACTGTCAGATCGCTCTTTTGCAGGTTCTGATACCCTTGCAACTAGCTATATTTTAACCATGGGGATCAAGAAAATAATGGAAGCAGATCCCGTTGACCTCGTATTATGTGGGAAACAAGCTGTTGATGGTGATACAGCGCAAGTTGGACCAGGGATCGCACGACGTCTTAACTTCCCCGTGCTCACTTATGTTCAAAAAGTCGAATCGATCGAAGCGGGGACGATCATTGTTCAACGAAAAATGGATAATGGTTATGAGATAGTCAGTTGCCCACTACCCTGCCTTTTGACGGTAGAAAAAGATATCAGTGAACTCGGATATGCCTCTCTACCCGAGATGATACGTGCAGCAAAATACGACGTCATTACATGGGGCGTTAACATTATTGCTGCCGATACCACGAAAATGGGTTTAAAGGGTTCTCCCACCTCGGTTCGAAAGATATTCGCTCCAGAGGAACGTGTTGGGGGCGAGCCGCTTGAAGGGGATATCAAGACCGTGACGGGAATACTCGTTTCTAAAGTGATGGAGAAATTATCATGACCGTTAATATTGCCCAAACCTGTATTGGATGTGGTGCTTGCGTTGCGGAGTGTCCCTATGGTGCAATTGATATTGGTCCTGAGAGCACAGCTATAGTGAATCCAAGTGTTTGTGTCAATTGTGAGCAATGTATTGCTGTGTGCCCGGTTCAGGCCATTAGTTTGCCCCCAGAATTACGACATATCGTGAAAGACCTTGAACCTGATCATCATGGATCATGCAATTCGAGCACTGATCTACCTGCTTCATCTGAGGCCATGGCCGATATGACGCCGACCCGGGATCTTGTGTGGGTATTGGCCGAGCATGAAAACAATGTCCTTGCGAGCGTTACACTTGAATTAATTGGTGCTGCAACAGATCTTGCACGAAAGCTAGGCTCAACGGTTGGTGTTTTATTGTTGGGTGACAACCCCGAATGCCTCATTTCGACACTTCAAGACCATGGTGCTGATAAAATCTATATCGTTAATCATCACGTACTAGCCAATTACCGGACAGAGCCTTTTATGCAATGTGTAGTTAAATTAGTCCAAAAATATTCTCCCGATATCTTGTTGATGGGAGCGACTACTTTAGGGCGTGATCTTGCAGGGGCGGTCGCAACTGATCTCCAAACCGGCCTTACTGCCGATTGTACCCAGCTTGATATCGATATTGAAAAACGGATTTTATTAGCGAGTCGTCCAGCTTTTGGTGGAAACATTATGGCGACAATACTCTGCCTTGATCATAAACCGCAAATGGCGTCAGTTCGTCCTAGGGTGATGCAAGCCTTAGCGCCTGTTTCGGGTCGTTATTGTGAAGTCATTTACGAATCTATTGAACTATCGGAGGAATCCATCTCAAAAAAAGTCCTTCAGATCGTTCGAGATAATATTGAACGGGTCAAGTTGGATGAAGCCAAGATCATTGTTGCGGGTGGACGGGGTATGAGAGAACAAAATGGATTCGAAATGCTCAAAGAACTTGCGAATATTCTTGGGGGTGTGGTCGGGGGGTCTCGAGGAGCCACCGAAAGTGGTTGCCTTGAGATAAAACGACAGATCGGTCAAACGGGGCAGACAGTGGCTCCCACCATTTATTTTGCTTTTGGAATATCGGGTGCGATCCAACATGTGGTTGGGATGCAACGCTCAGAAGTGATCATTGCGATCAACCCGGATCGGAATTGTGCCATGATGAAAATGGCGACATATCCAATTGTTGGCGATGCTTACACGATCATACCGGAACTCATTAAACAGTTTTCACAAGTCATGGCTAGTCGTCAGCAGGAGGGAAGCCATGAATAAATATGATGTTATTATTGTAGGTGCTGGTGTGGCAGGGCTTTCAGCCGCTTATGTTTTAGCGAAAGCTGGCGTCAATGTTGTTGTCTTAGAGCGGGGGTTGAACCCTGGGTCGAAGAATGTCATGGGTGGCGTCTTATATCGACAAATGATGGAAGAGTTGATCCCAGAGTTCTGGAAAGATGCTCCGTTGGAACGGCCTATTGTCGAACAACGGTTTTGGCTTATGGGTAAAGATGCTGTTACGTCGGGTGGCTATAAGGATTTGGAATGGTCTAAACCCCCTTATAATAATTTTACTGTGTTTCGGGGAAAATTCGATGCTTGGTTCGCCTCGAAATGTGTAGAAGCTGGAGCGCTTATTATTAATGAAACCGTAGCCGTTGAATGTATCGTTAAAGAAGGGAAGGTCGTTGGGGTTCGTACCACGAGGCCTGATGGAGATCTTTATGCGAATGTTGTTATTCTAGCTGATGGGGTGAATTCACTTCTTGCACGTCGACTAGGGTTCCACAAAGAATGGCGTCCCTCTCAAGTCGCGCTTGCGATCATGGAGCAGATCAAACTTCCTGCGCTTACCATTGAGGAACGATTTAATGTTGCTTCAGGTCAAGGGGTGACGATTGAGCTCTATGGTGATGCAACGCTGGGTATGATGGGAACCGCGTTCATATATACTAACAAAGAACATGTTTCTATCGGTTGTGGGACACTTCTTTCTCAGCTTAGTCAATCCAAGATCACGCCCTACGATCTATTGGATCGGCTTAAACAACATCCGCTCGTTGAGCCGTTGATCAAAGGGGGAGAAGCGGTCGAGTATTATGCACACTTGATCCCAGAGGGTGGCTATCATAGTGTTCCTAAGTTAGTGGGTAATGGGGTGATGATTATCGGTGATGCTGCCCAACTGGTTAATGGGATACATCGAGAGGGCTCGAATTTAGCGATGACCTCTGGACGACTTGCGGCTGAAGCCTATTTGATCGCACACCGTGTAGGCGATTTTGATGAAAGAATGCTTTCCCCTTATGCTGTGGCTATTACAGAAAGTTATGTGATCAAAGACCTTAAAAAGTATAAGAATGCGACCCATATCATGGAAAAAAATCCAGCGTATTTTAATACCTATTTACCTGCTGTGAATGAAGCGGCGAAAGAGTTCCTTTCTGTTGATGGACGTCCAAAACGATCAAAACAATGGCTTATCCTAAAGCGGTTTTTTGGTCATCGTGGATGGTTTCGCTCTCTGTGGGAGATCATTAAGCTGGGGAGGTCCATGAAATGAATATCGATGATAAATTGTATTTGAACCGCTATATTATTGATCAATTCTCCCATCTAGCCATTAAAGATCAGCAAGTTTGCACCGACTGCAAAGATAAGCCCTGTCTTACGTTTTGCCCTGCACGGGTATATGAATGGAAGGACGAACATATCGTTGTGGGTTATGAGGGCTGTCTTGAATGTGGTGCCTGCAGAGTGGGGTGCCCCTACGACAATGTTGATTGGGTCTATCCTCGGGGTGGATTCGGGGTTCAATTCCGACTCGCGTAAACTATAAGAAGCTTTGGGCTATCCGTAGAGCTATGTCGGTAAAAGGGCCGGGCCAAATACCTATAACGAGGGTCATTCCAGCCGATACGATCATAACAAGCCTCAATGAAAAGGGAATGATGAAAGACTTGGTTTCTTCGTTTGTTCCGCTAAGTAGGGTGCGAAGCACCATCAAGTAATAATAAATGGCTACTAGGCTCATTCCGAGCGCTAGCGCGGCTAACCAAAGATAGCCTTGATGGATCGCTTCAGTAAATAGATAAAACTTTCCGATAAACCCAGCTGTAGGAGGAATCCCCGCCAGTGATAGTAAACTGATGAGGAAAATAACACTTAAAAAGGGCGATCGTTTCCAAAGCCCCGTAAGATCGGCAATACGATCATGACCTGTGTTAATGACAAGTGCCGTGACGCCTGCGAAAGCACCGATATTGGCAAAGAGATAAAGCATCAAGTAAAACAAGATAGCACTGAGGCCTAATTTTGAATAAGCAATGACCCCGAGCAAAATGTAGCCGGCATGAGCAATGCTAGAATAGGCGAGGAATCGTTTGAGATGGGTTTGAGCAAGCGCGATCAAATTGCCTATGAGTAGAGTTAGCACCGTAAGCGTTATCAATAAAGGCATAAATATTGAGGTATACACAGAAAACACATGAAAGAACACTCGAATGAATGCAATGAACCCTGCTGCTTTGGATCCGACAGCCAAAAAAGCGGTTATGGGGGTCGGAGCCCCTTCGTATACGTCGGGTGTCCACATGTGAAAGGGAACCAATGCGATTTTAAATCCAAGGCCTGATAGCAACATGATAATGGCCCAAACAACTAGTGGCGATGTCGCTCCTAGAGAAAATACGGATGAAATCCCTGCGAAATCGAGTTTCCCCGTAAGGCCATAAAGGAGGCTAAGTCCGTATAAAAGTACCCCTGAGGATATAGCGCTCAGCAAAATATATTTGAGTCCGGCTTCGCCGGACTTTAAGTCTTGTTTTTTATACGCTGTCAAAAGGACAAAGGTAAAGGTCATCAGTTCAAGTCCGATATAGAGGGTAATAAATTCGGCAGCGGAGGCCATGACCATCATCCCTGTAAGCGCAAAAAAGGTGAGCGCGAAATAGTCCCCTTTGTTCTTGGTATAGGGTTTTAAATAATGTAAGGACATGGCATTTATAAAAATGGCAGCCAATATAAACAATTGCTTGAAGAACAACGCCAAATCATCTTGAACATAAAAAGCGTTGATAAATGTTTGAGTGTTCGAGGCGGGTAGAAAAAAACTGCCTATAAGCATGGACAATAGGCCGATTATAGCGAGATATCCCCCTGTTTTACTGGAACGAAAAGAGGGGAATATAAGGCCAAAAATGATGATCAAAAACCCGATACTGAGCGCAGCCAGTTCTAGAGATACAACGGAGATATTCATAAGGAGCCTTTCACTTCATGTTGGACAATAGGGTCGATCCCCTGATCGATAAGATTCGTCATTGGGGCAGGGATGATCCCAAATCCAAGCATGACAACAACAAGGATAATGAGGGGGATCATCTCTACGTTGCTGATATCTTTCAAATTATCCCAACGAGGGTTTCGGGGGCCAAAGAATATCTGTTGAACAACGCGAAGGACATAAATTGCGGTGATCACCACGGCGAGGATAGCCATTGTGGCCAAAACGGGGAAGGTTTTAAAGGCGCCAACAAAGATTAGGAACTCAGACACAAAGTTATAAAAGCCTGGTAATCCGAGTGAGGCGAGTCCGGTCATAAGGAATAAGGTCGCTGCCCGAGGCATTTGATGGGCAAGTCCGCCGAAATCGGCGATCATTCGTGTATGGGTCCGCTGATAGATGAGACCAACCAAAGCAAAGAATAAGGCGGCCATGATCCCATGTGCGAACATTTGAGATGCCGCACCCGTTAATGAAACCGTGTTCATGGCCGCAAGTCCCATAAGGACATATCCCATATGACTGATCGACGAATTAGCGACGACATATTTAAGGTCTTTTTGAACCATGGCCACAAAAGCAATGTAAATGCAGTTAACCACGGCGATGACGGCTATCAAGGGAGCCCAAAAAGCTGCGCCAATGGGAAACAGGCCGATCCCAATACGGATCAATGCATATCCGCCAAGCTTCATAATGACGCCAGCAAGAAGCATACTGATTGCGGTTGGTGCGCTAGAGTGTCCATCGGGTGTCCAACGATGTAATGGCCAAAGCGGGATAATCACGCCAAATCCAATAAGCAATAGGATAAAGATGATCTTCTGGAAAGGCGCAGAGAAGGTAAGCGTGGCCAATTGGGTAAAATCAAGTGTCATCGTTTGAAGATAGATCATCATCATGGCTATTAAGGCAAAGGCGCTACCTGTAAGGAGGTAAAGCGTATATTTTATCGCACTGTACTCTTTTTTTCCGCTTCCCCAAACATGGATCAAAACAAATTTAGGGATAACGGCAATTTCTAAAAATACAAACATGATCAAGAAGTCTAGAGAAAGAAAAACACCAAATACTCCCGCGACGAGAATAAACATATAAATAAAGAACTCTTTTACCCGTTCTTGAAGATCCCAACTGACGAGTATACCCGTAAACCAAATAATAGAGGTTAATAAAACCATGCTCAAACTAAGTCCATCCATTCCAAGTCGAAAGTTGATCCCAAAGGATCGGATCCACGGAATGGACTCAACGAATTGCATTCCTAACGCACTCTTATCAAAAACAAAGAAGATATGAATAGAGAGCGCCAATCCAAACAGCCCGAAAAACGCGGATGTCCATTTGATGAGCGATTGATGCTTTTCGGGGATAAGAATAAGGAACAGAGCCCCAATAAGGGGGATCAAAATGAGTAAAAATAGATGCATTTAACGTACCCCCCAAATGGTCATGGCTGCGATGGCAACAAAAAGGACTAAGGCATATTGTTGAAGGCGTCCGGTTTGAAATAAGCGTAACTGTATCCCTGTGGAACGTATCAGGGTGGCGGTTCCATCAAAGAAGCCGTCGATAAGGGTATGGTCTATAAAGTTAAACACTTTGCCTAGTCCTATCATCCCTTTATTAAATACCCATCCATACAGCTCATCAATGTAGTATTTGTTTAATAATAGTGTATGAGCCCCTTTGAAACGTTCTGCCAATTTGTCGGCGGAAATATGTTGTTTTGCATAAATGATCCATGCGACGAAAATCCCCCCTAAAGCGGCGAGGCTAGATAACCCAGCAATAGACCAGTGAATAACTGGGATCTCGGGTTCTTTGAAGAAAAGAAAGGTGCTAAAGCTCATCCCCGTCCATTGGTAGAACCAAGGTGTGTTGACAAGCCCAGCCACGATAGAAAGGATCGCTAATATCAACAAAGGAAGGGTCATTGTCCATGATGATTCGTGTGCATGATGGTTGGAACGTTTGTCCCCGAATAAAGCGATAAAAATGAGCCTGAACATATAAAAGGCTGTTAAAAAGGCGACGAGGGTGCCTAAAATAAATAACCCTGTAAAATGATGCTGCAAGGTGACTGTTAATATTTCATCTTTACTCCAAAACCCAGCGAGGGGAAAAATCCCAGAAAGAGCCAAGGAACCAATGACGAATGTCCAAACCGTGATCGGCATCTTTTTGACGAGCCCACCCATATTAAAGATATCTTGATCGTGAACAGCATGGATGATGCTGCCAGCCCCTAGGAAGAGAAGCGCTTTAAAGAAGGCATGGGTTGTAAGATGGAACATACCCGATGTCATGCTCCCAACGCCAAGCGCCATCATCATATACCCTAACTGGCTGAGCGTGGAAAAGGCTAAAATCCGTTTAATATCTCGTTGAACCAAAGCAATGGTCGCGGCGAATAAGGCTGTGAACCCTCCGATATACGCAATGACGATCATAACCGAGTCGACACTCGCGAAAAGAATGTATCCTCGTGCCACTAAATAAATACCTGCTGCCACCATGGTTGCGGCATGAATGAGCGCACTAATGGGGGTAGGACCTTCCATAGCATCAGGAAGCCAAACGTGAAAAGGGAACATAGCGGATTTGCCCATGGGACCGAGGAAAACCAGAAGCCCTAAGATCAATAAGACAAGGGTGTTTTGATGTAAGCCAATAACGGCGGATAGTTCTGTAAAATTGAACGACCCAAAAACCGTAAAAAGCCCAATGATGCCGACCAAAAACCCAAAATCTGCCCATCGATTGGTGATAAAGGCTTTTTTACTCGCATCGGCCGCTTCTGGTTTGAAAAACCAAAACCCAATAAGCAAGTAAGAACATAATCCGACGAGCTCCCAGAAAACAAAGGTTTGGAAGTAATTATTGGAGATAACTAGCCCAAGCATAGAGAAGGTGAATAAGGAGATATAAGCGAAGTAGCGTGAAAACCCTTCATCCCCTTTCATATAACCGATCGAGTATAATAAAACCAAGGTGGCAATAAGGGTGACGATTAAGCACATAACCGCTGCCAATGGATCGATCAAATAGCCCATTTGAAGAGTTAGCACCGTTTGCTGATTTGCCGTGATCGTAAGCCAGTTTATGAAGGTTTCGGTTGTTTTTGGGTTTTGGATCTTTTGGATCAAGATCGAGATCGCCAGAATAAGAGAGCCTAAGGAGAAGCTAGTGGCGACAATAGCGCTCAGTAACTTGAATCGATAGGTTAAGGCAACAATGATCAGAAAAGCGGCAAGTGGCAGTGTTGGAATAAGCCAAGCGAATTGATCCATTACCATTTTAATATATCCATTTCATCGATCGCCACCAAATGGCGTTGCCGGTATAGAGACAAGATAATCGCAAGCCCGAGCGAGACTTCAGCCGCAGCCACACCGATGATAAAGATCGCAAACAATTGACCAATAACATGATTCGGAGCCATGAAGTGATTAAACGCAATGAGATTTATATTAACGGCATTCAACATAAACTCGATGCCCATCACCACCGCAATAGCATTCTTTTTTGTGAGCACACCGTATACCCCAATACAAAATAGTGCCGCAGCCACAAATAGATAATGGGATAGTCCGATCATTTTGAGTCCCTTCCAATAAGAATGGCGCCCAAGATAGCGATCAAGAGTAAAATGCCAAGCGCTTCGAAAGCGACAAAATATTGCAACAGAAAAGCTTGTGCTATGGCTAAAATGCTTTGAGTGGGGTGCCCGATCGGAGGGGCGGGAAAACGAGTGTAATAGATCGAACGGGCGAGTAGCCCAAACAGGCCTAAAGCTGTCAGTAAGCCGATCCCTTTGTATCGATTGGGTAAATTACTTTCTTCAATAGAGCCTTTTCGAGTTAGCATAACACCAAAGACTAGTAATATGGCGATAGCCCCGACGTAAACGAGAATTTGAACCATGGCGAGATAATCGGCTTGAAGGAGGAGATATAAGCCGGCTACAGCGAAAAAAGACCCCATCATCAATAACGCGCTGTGAATGAGATTGGTCGAGATGACCGTGCCAAGCGCAAAAACAAGGAGTATAGCCGAAAACAGATAAAATAAACTGATCATACCGTTGGCTCCTTGTAGGTCCAACAAAGGAGTGATTTAACTTTTTTATAATAAGCGGGGGCAAAGGCGGGCTTCATCTCGATAGCAGATGTAGGGCAGGCTTCAACACACAAGCCACAATAGAGACAATACCCAACACTCATTTGATATTGATCGATACGGCGTTTTCCTTCGGCGGTTTTGGCGGTACCGATTTGGATGACTTTATTAGGACAGGCCAAGGCGCATAGGGTACAAGCCGTACATTTGTCGATCGTGAATTGAAAGTCCCCACGAGTCGCTTTGGGTAGATCGGGGTAAACCTCGGGGTAGCGCTCTGTAATCTTTCGACTGAAAAAGCGTTTTGCGGTGATAAAGAGTCCTTTAATAAGCCACATTTATCTTACCTCATCCATTGTTGTATAGTGGGCCAAGCTTTGATCATAAATCCAGTCGCCAAAATGTTGAAGAGGGATAAAGGAATTAAAAATTTCCAGTTCAGTTTCATCATTTTGTCCATACGTATTCGGGGTAATGTCCACCGTATCCACATATAGACCATGATCATGATATAGACTTTGCCGATAAACCAAATCCACGAAGGGAAAAAGGGCCCTTGGTATCCGCCAAGAAATAGCGTGACACCGAGTATAGAGAGGCTAAATAAATTGGCATACTCGGCTAAATAGAAGAACGCAAATTGCATGCCCGAGTATTCAGTATGATAGCCGGCGACCAATTCTTGTTCGGCCTCAGGAAGATCAAAGGGGGCGCGGTTAAGCTCGGCGATACTCGCGACAAGGAAGATGATAAAAGCCAAAGGTTGGACACTAATGAACCAAAGCTTTTCTTGAGCATTAATGATATCGACTAAGTTCAGTGACCCCACGAGCATAATGATGCCGAGCATTGAGAAAATAAGGGGGATCTCATAGCTGATCATTTGGGCTACCGTACGCATACCCCCAAGTAAGGAATACTTATTATTAGAGCCCCATCCAGCCATAATGATGGAAATGGTTGTGGTAGAAGAAATGGCCACAAAGTAGAGCAAACCGATATTTAGATTAACTAATACCAAGC
>CAIUCY010000064.1 GCA_903897765.1 uncultured Candidatus Marinamargulisbacteria bacterium
ACTCAAAATATAGCCAATTTTACGTCCAGCTTTGACTTTACTACCCACTTCAGGATTTGCCACGACCACTCGATTCATGGAAACCTCGTCTGAATAGCGTTTACCGATCAAAAAAGCCTCCAATTTAAATTCACGAAGAACCGCAATCGCCTCATCTTCTTCCATCCCTACAATGTTAGGAACTTTGGTTTCCGGAATACCCGTTACAAAGAACATGAACTGCGAATATAACAAACCCAAGATCAATCCACCCACAATAATTCCACCGATCACAAGCCATATTTTCTTGCTCAAAAACGGTTTACGCCTTTTAGGCGTTGGAATATCGATCATTTCGTCACGATCTTCATAGTCAATCATATAGTCAAAGTATACCCCGACTTTGCTTAAACCCCCAAGACCCAGTATAATACCCATCCATGGACACACCCACATTAGATGAATTTTCGTTCCGACGCGAAAAAAGGCAGGCACTTCTTGACCAAGGAATAAACCCCTATCCCGCTTATTATAAAAAAGAGCTATCTCTTTCCGCTATTCGTCAAAAATACGCAACCCTTGAATCAGACAAAGAATCAACCGACATTCTGATTACAGCAGGACGGCTCATCACCAAAAGGGGTCATGGGAAAGCCTCTTTCGGACATTTGCAAGACGAGTCAGGCCAACTTCAAATCTATACCAAGCTAGATGTGGTTGGCGAAGACCTCTACGCTTTATACAAAACACTTGATGTGGGCGACATCGTGGGGGTATCTGGCATAGCCTTTATCACCCATACGGGTGAGCTTACGCTTAAAGTTCAGACCTTTACCTTGCTTTCCAAAGCATTAAATCCGCTTCCCGAAAAATTTCACGGTCTTTCCGACCGAGAGCTTCGATATAGAAAACGATATGTCGACCTTATTGCTAATCCTGATGTTATGGACGTGTTTCGCAAACGTAGTAAAATAGTCTCCTTTATTCGTCACTTTCTCGAAAACAAGGGATTTATGGAAGTCGAGACCCCCGTTCTCCACACCATGGCAGGGGGTGCCGCAGCAAAACCGTTCATCACCCATCACAAGGCTTTAGACATGAAACAAGTTCTCCGTATTGCGTTAGAGCTTCACTTAAAGCGTCTCATCGTCGGTGGATTTGAAAAGGTTTTTGAGATCGGGCGTGTCTTCCGAAACGAAGGGATATCCTATAAACACAACCCTGAGTATACCCTCCTCGAGCTCTATCAGGCTTACGCCGATGTCAACGACATGATGGCGTTGATGGAAACGCTTCTTAGCGAAGCAGCTAAAAATATTACCGGTAGTTACGTGGTTCCCTATGGGGATATCCAAATCGACTTTACTCCGCCCTTTAAACGTTGGCCCATGGCTGATGCGATCAACACCTACGCAGGGATCAACATTGAAGGTAAAGATTTTGCGTCCCTTCAAGTCGCTATGAAAGAGAAAAAGATCCCGATCGACCCCACCCACACCTCTCGAGGACAGCTCATTATGTATCTTTATGACGAATTTGTTGAAGATCACCTCATTCAACCCACCTATATTATCGACTATCCCATCGAGACATCGCCCCTCGCCAAAAAACATCGGAGTAAAGCTGGCCTTGTTGAACGCTTTGAACTGATCGTTAACACGCTTGAGATTGCCAACGCTTTTTCAGAGTTAAATGACCCCATTGATCAACGTGAACGGTTTGAAGATCAGCTCAAACAAAAAGAAGCCGGCGACGAAGAGGCTCACGGAATGGATGACGATTTTGTCGAAGCTCTCGAGCAAGGGATGCCTCCGACGGGGGGACTTGGCATTGGCATTGATCGCGTTGTTATGCTATTAACCAATTCGCAAACCATTCGCGACGTGCTTCTTTTCCCCCACTTAAAAACCAAGCCCGACTCAAAGGAAGACTAGCGTTGACTGATCACACCGTCATCATTGGTGGCGGCCCAGCGGGTCACGAACTCGCCCTCCGCTTGGGGCGACATGGACAGCCCGTCACCCTTATCGAATCAACCCATATGGGGGGAACGTGTTTAAATGTGGGGTGTATCCCGACCAAAGCCTATTTAGCAAAAGCCAAACTCGCCAAAACTTTAAAAAACTTAAAGCTCGACATCACAACTATTTCCAGCTTAGCGCTCGAGGCCATTCGATCAAACACCTTTCGCACGATCGGTCGTCTCCGTATCGCTATGGAACAAGACCTGCAACGAGTCGGTGTTAAGGTGATCTACAATACGGTCATTCAAATCGACAACTCAAATATCACCTTAGCAGGTGGCATTACGGTTCCTTATGATCGAGGGGTTCTTGCAACCGGAACGACCCCGTGGATACCATCCTCGCTGCAAGCTGCCTATTCCTCTCAAAAAAACATTTATACCAATGAAACAATATTCTCTCTAACCTCAATCCCAAAAACAATAACGATTGTCGGTGGAGGCGCGATCGGGGTTGAGTTCGCCTTCATTTTTAGCACATTGGGAAGCAAGGTCACTCTTGTAGAAGTTACCCCTTCTATCCTTGGCAATTTTGAACCAGATTTATCAAAAGAGGTTAAACGACAACTGAAACTCAGTCGCGTAAATGTTTTAGAAGGTGCCACTCTCAAGGAAGAGCTCTTGTTGGCAGAAGTAATGCTTGTCGCAACCGGACGACAACCTCGTCTACCCGAACACATGTTGCCCTTTAAGTTCACCCAAAAAGGGTACATCGAAACCTCATCAACCTATCAAACAAGTCAACCCCATTGGTTTGCCATCGGTGATATTAATGGTCGATCCTTACTTGCTCATGCCGCCAACGACCAAGCCGCTCAACTCGCAGACTTCTTTATTCACGACAAACAACCAGTAGAAAAACCCATCCCCAGTGTGGTCTAGATCGG
>CAIUCY010000065.1 GCA_903897765.1 uncultured Candidatus Marinamargulisbacteria bacterium
CAACCTCGCCTGATACGCCTGAAGCGTCTTTTTTTAATCCAAGATGAACAATCGAGACATTCCTTTTATTCTCTGTAAAGATTTCCAACCGCGATTCCTCCTTTACCCCAACTACAATCTATTATTGTTGATAGTACAGCGCTCTCTCGACGCTTGTCAATATTGCGAAAAACAGCTACACCCTTTTTATGATAATAACCGTAAAGTCGTCATGCCGAGGAACCCCTTCAGAATAAGTGAGTATGCTCTCCTGAAGTGTATCCACGATGCCTTGAGCATCTAAATGTTTATTCTTTCTAATTAGGGCCTGAAGGCGCTCGATTCCATAATCTATTCCCTGTTTATCACGGGCCTCGGTTATACCATCCGTATACATTATGACGATATCTCCCAAATCTAGAAAAACAGTTTCTTTATCATAGGTGCTTCCCTGAAAGGCACCTAAAGGCAACCCCCCAGCATCCTCCAATGATCGGAAGGACTGATCGTTGGCACAGAATAATAAGGGTGCCTCATGTCCGGCATTGGTATAGGTAAATGCGCACGTTTCATCATCAATTAAGGCGAAAACGCTGGGAATATAATTCTTCACGCTTTTATTCTTGTACAAATTATTATTAATGGTATAGAAGATTTCATCGGGACCACCCTGACCAAAAACGGAAAACTGCATAACCCCTTTAAAAAAAGCCATGATCAATGCAGCCGGAATACCTTTACCCACGATATCTGTAAGTGTCAGCGCAAGAAGTGTTTGCGTTAAGGGGAAAAAGTCAAAATAGTCACCCCCGATAGTTCGAGCAGCAACAGATGTCGCCGCTATTTGAAAATGTTGGAGTACCGGTTTTATCTTCGCTTGCAACCCGACCTGAATACTATGCGCGACTTGAAGTTCTTTCTGTGTAATTTGCTCTTTGAGGGTCTGTTCATAAAGCCGATTGTTTTCAATAGATGCCCCAGAAAAAGAAATGATCGTTTCAAGAATACTAATATCATTATCAGTCCACTTCTCTTTTTCGACCGTTCGTCGAATGAGCAACATAAACCCAATGGTTTTCTCACGAATAACCATGGGAATAATAAGCATCTCTGGAACAAGGACGTCGACTACCTTAGGGTCACTCGTTTTATAGATCTTCACTGAATCCAGTTTAGAAATAAATCCATCATTTGCTTTTACCCATGAAAGAAGATTCCCCTTATCATCAATTTCAATTTTATCCAAGTTGTCTGGAAAATCACGTTCAAAATCGCTAATAGAAAGGGTAATATCAAAAAGTTGGGTATGCCAAGAGCAACGAACCTTCGGGGCACCCGTAACCTCATCATAAAGCACCATAAATCCCATCTGGGCATTCGAATGACTCAAAACAAGTTCGCCCAAAATAGAAAACATATCTTCAAGGTCAACCACATAGTAGGTCATATTTCGAGCCTCGTTGATAACATCCATTTTTTTAAACAGCAATGCTTGATGTTTGTGGGAAATAATAAAGTACCTTTCTTGAAAGATCATGGCAACCATTGAACATAGATCAAAGGATGGCAGGATCACATTAAAAGAATGAACAAGCAACACACCCTCGATTTTATTCTCAAGTAACATCGGGATCACCACCAAATTGTCGACATTTAGATCCGAGTCTATTGTTGGAGATAATGCTTCCAAGTAAACGGAAAAGACTTGAGGCCTAAAGGTCAACCCTGATCGTTCTTCTATTCGATCGATCAATGCTTCTTTTTGGCTGGTAATGACAGCAGTGGAAAACTGACTATACCCGTAGAGATTGACTCTTTTGGGGGCTTTTACCAATACAAACGCTGCCATTGCGGTTTCTCCGAGATTTTCCCGAAGAAAACTTAGCGCCGAACTGACTAGATCTTCCTCGCTCATAAACGTGTTAAATTGGCGTCGAAGCTGTATTAATTTCCCTAATGTATCCATAGTCACTCCCTCGATTCCGAACTCATTTTACGCAATAATAGGAAGAACAGGAATAGTTAATCTAATATAATTGTCATTGCATCCCATGATGGGTTCGTTATAATGTACCATAATGTACTAAAACAGCAAGGAGTCCCATATAATGACAATCGCACAATATTCATCTGACGACTTATATCTTTTTACCTCAGAAAGCGTATCAGAGGGTCACCCCGATAAGATGGCCGATCAGATCAGTGACGCCATTCTTGATGCTCACCTCATGCTCGACCCTGATTCTCGAGTTGCTTGTGAAACCCTTATAAAAACAGGACTCGTTCTTGTTTCAGGTGAAATCACCTCCAAGGGACTCGTTAACTACGAAGAGATAGTCAGAAATACCATTAAAGAAATTGGCTATGGTCATACAGATGATGGGTTTGATTACCAAACTTGTGGTGTTATCACGACGGTGGGCAAACAGTCCGTAGATATCTCGCAAGGCGTCACCGAGGGTACAGGCCTTTTTGTGGAACAGGGTGCGGGGGATCAAGGCATCATGTTTGGTTATGCAACCAACGAAACCCCTAACTACATGCCCCTTCCGATCCAACTTTCTCATGAACTCCTTTTCAAGCTTTCAGACCTGAGAAAATCAAAAAAACTCGACTACATTAAGCCCGACAGCAAATCTCAAGTTACCGTTGCTTATAAAAACGGAAAACCTGACCACGTCTATTCCGTGGTCATCTCTACTCAACATTCTGAAGATGTAACCTATGCAGTGATTCGTGAAGATATTATCAACCATGTTATTAACGCTGTAATCCCTGCTTCCTTACGCAAACAACTCACCGATGATCGTATTTATATCAATCCAACCGGTCGGTTTGTCATTGGCGGGCCTATGGGTGACTGTGGACTGACAGGTCGAAAAATTATTGTTGACACTTATGGTGGCATGGCTCGTCATGGTGGAGGCGCTTTTAGTGGTAAAGACCCTTCGAAAGTAGATCGTTCAGCTGCTTATGCTGCACGATATATTGCTAAAAACATCGTTGCAGCATGTCTCGCTGACAAATGTGAAGTTCAACTTGCTTACGCGATCGGTGTAGCCGACCCCATTGCTATCTATGTTGATACGTTCGGAACCGAGAAAATCGAACACCAAAAAATGATCGAACTGATTTATGAGGTTTTCCCGCTTAAACCACGTGAGATTATTGAGTGTCTGGATCTTAAAAAACCAATTTACCAAAAAACTGCATCTTACGGTCATTTTGGTCGAGATATTTTCTCTTGGGAAAAACTCGATAAGGTTGATATCCTTAAAAAGAAGGCCTTCAAATAAACGTCGGATTTATTAGTCTTGGTTGTCCAAAGAATTTAACGGACACCGAAACCATGATGGGGAATTTGCCATCGTCTTATCGCCTTGTTCCAACAATGGAACAGGCTGATATTATGGTACTCAATTCTTGCTCATTCATCAAAGCTGCTGAAGATGAAACCATTGAAACATTAGAAGAGCTTGCGGTTTGGCGAACAGATAATCGACGGATCATCCTCACGGGTTGTTATGTTGAGCAAGAAAAAGAAGCCCTGCTTGAACGATTTCCCTTTATTGATGGAATTCTCGGAACCGGAGGACTTACTGAACTTAGCAACCTGATTGAGTCGTCTTTACGAAACGAGCGGCTTTTTATCCATCCTCCTCGTTCTGAAAATATGATCGGCCAGAACCAACGTAAATTATCAACTCCTCAACACTATGCCTATCTAAAAATTGCTGAAGGATGTAATCATGCCTGTAGTTTCTGTAAAATCCCCGCCCTTCGAGGTTCGGCTGTCTACAAACCCCCTGAAACCATTCTAGCGGAGGCAAAAAGTCTCATCAACCAAGGTGTCAAAGAGCTCATTCTAGTCGCTCAAGATACCACGGCTTATGAAGGTCGTCTGGGGTACCAGCTAGCCGATTTATTGCGCGATTTAGAGACCCTCGAAGGACTATTATGGATCCGTGTCTTGTATGCCTATCCGACTAAGATCGACGATGACCTGATCAAGGTCTTCAATGAATCTAAAAAAATTGTTGCATATCTGGATATGCCCATACAGCATTGTAATGATACAATACTAAAGACCATGAAACGTCACGGTTCCAAGGTAGACATTGAAAATACTATACAGAGACTGCGAAATGGCGTTTCTGGCATCAAACTTAGAACGACCCTTCTTGTTGGTTTTCCCGGAGAAACCCAAGAACATGTCGATGAATTGGCGCAATTTATGAAAAATTTTCGTTTTGATCATACAGGGATATTCACCTATTCACCCGAAGCAGGCACTGCCGCTGCGACCCTGAAGGGGCAGGTGACAGGGACAGACAAGCAATCTCGGTTTGATCAGCTCATGCTGCTGCAGCAATCCATAAGTCGATCACTCAACGAACAATATGTTGGACAATCTCTGCCCATCATGATCGACGATTTGGACGGAGGGCGACGAACGTTTGATGCCCCCGAAATCGATGGTCATGTGCATGTTGATAATGTGAAAAAAGCCGATATCGGCCAGATTCGCTCTGTTCACATCACAAAAGCCCTCGACTATGACTTGGTCGGGCACATTACGTGACGCTCGCCAACTGGATCACCTTATCACGTATTGCAGCGGTTCCCCTCGTCGTTATGCTTCTTCCGCTACAACCTTGGATCGCCGCGATTGGGTTCGTGCTTATTTGTTCTACGGATTTTGTTGATGGGTTTGTTGCCAGGAAAATGAATCAGGTCACGACGCTGGGTAAATTGATCGACCCTTTAGCAGATAAGATCCTTGTAATTACCTTTTTGTTATATTTTATCAAGGAAGCTCGCATTTCCTATGTTTTTGTTGCCATTATCGTTATTCGCGAATTAGCCGTATCCGCCCTTCGAACCCTTGCCGCTCTTGAAAATCAAGTTATCAAAGCCGATTCTCTTGGAAAAATAAAAACGGTTTGGCAATATCTCACCCTAATATGGATGATCATGGCTTGGCCTAGCGAGAACGTCTTTATTTATGTCATGGTTTTACTAACTGTTATATCGGGCCTTAATTATTTTTGGGTCAATCGAGGGGTTCTTAAATATGGCTGATTTTCGTGATATTCTTCTTCAAAAAGAGAGCCTCAATCCCGAAATATCGCCCAACAGAGTGGCTGAGTTGCTTGTCGAAATGAAAGCAACACTTTCTATCGCCGAGTCCATTACAGGGGGGGCTATTTGTGCTGAACTTGTTAAGATCAACGGAGCTTCGAAATACCTTCTCGGCGGCGTTGTCGCTTACAGTAACCGGATCAAGGTCACTGAAGTTCGGGTCAACCCTAAAACCATCGCTCGATACGGGGCTGTCAGCTCTCAAGTTTGCCTTGAAATGGCACAAGGCATTCGTTACAAATACCAAACCACCGTTGGACTTTCGACAACAGGTTTTGCAGGCCCGCGTCTAGAGAGTGAAAAAGTGGGCCTTACTTATATTGGGTGCGTTAAAGAGGGAGCTGAAGTCGTTAAACCCTTTCTATTTAATGGCGAACGCATATCCATTATTCATCAAGCAACGTTTGCAGCACTTGACCTACTTCGTTACGTATTATCAACAAATTAAGGAGGATTTTATGGCAGAAAAAATAGTCAGCAAAGAAACGCAAAAAGCACTAGATCTGGCGATCAACCAAATCGAAAAGAATTTTGGCAAAGGATCCATCATGACCATGGGAGAAGCTACGTCGGCGGCGATCCCTTCCATTCCGACAGGATCCATTAAACTTGATGCCGCGCTAGGTGTTGGAGGGATTCCTAAAGGCCGTATTATTGAAATATTCGGCCCTGAAAGTTCGGGAAAAACGACCATCACGCTTCACATTATTGCTGAGGCTCAAAAACTGGGAGGGATCTGTGCCTTTATCGACGCAGAACACGCTCTTGACCCTCAATATGCAAAAGCCATTGGGGTTAATACAAAGGAACTCCTTCTTTCTCAACCTGATTTTGGAGAGCAAGCACTTGATATTACCGAAACACTGGTTCGAAGCGGCGCCATTTCAGTCATTGTTATCGATTCTGTTGCGGCTCTGGTCCCTAAATCTGAACTTGAAGGGGAAATGGGCGACTCACACGTGGGACTTCAAGCCCGACTCATGTCACAAGCCCTTCGAAAATTAACAGCGGCGGTATCAAAGTCATCTACAACGGTTATCTTTGTCAATCAATTACGAGAAAAAGTAGGGGTGATGTTTGGAAGTCCAGAAGTAACAACGGGGGGAAAAGCCCTGAAGTTCTATGCCTCAATTCGACTCGATATCCGAAAAAAAGACACCATTAAAAAAGGGGAAGATATGGTCGGAACCATGACCAAAATTAAAGTGGTCAAAAATAAAGTCGCCATTCCCTTTAAAGAAGTCCTTATCGAGATCACCTATGGAAAAGGTATCTCGAAAACGAGTGAAATACTCGACTTAGCCGTGGAACATAATTTGGTCGAAAAATATGGATCATGGTATAGCCTTGGAAAAGAAAAAATGGGGCAAGGCAAAGAGGCCGCCCAACAATATCTGGAAACAAATCCAGAGATCTTAGCTAATTTAGAATCACAGTTGAGAACGATTTTAGGCATTCCAGCCAGAACTGAATAAACGAAAGGGGATCAAATGTTTACATTCATATTAACCGGTATACTCCTCGCTATTTTTGCGGGTGGACTTTACTGGATCAGTATAAAAAATGCAGGGGTAGGCCGAAAAGAAAAAGATGCAGAAACTAGGGCTGCAAAAATCATAAAAGACGCGGAACGAAACGCAGACGACATGAGGCGTGAAGCGCTCATTCAAGGAAAAGAAGAGATCCATCGCCTTCGCAATGACTTGGAAGACGAAATGCGAGAAAGACGGGACAAACAACTGCTTCTCGAAACTCGGCTTCTTCAGCGTGAGGAGCATCTCGATCAACGAGAAGCTAACCTTGAAGTCAGAGACAGCGAACTTAATCAAAAAAAAGTGGGGCTAGAACGACAGCAGGCCGACCTTGATCTTGTTTATAAACAGCAAGTCGATATTCTTGAGCGAGTTGCAGGCCTCTCACAAGAGGAAGGCAAAAAGTTATTACTTGAAAATCTCGAACGCGATGTCAAATATGAAGCGGCCAAACTGATCAAAGAAACCGAAGATATGGCGACAAAGACCGCACAACGCAAGGCACGCGAAATTATCGCCACCGCCATTCAACGTTGTGCGGTTGATAATGTTGTCGAACTGACCACCTCCGTCGTTGCACTTCCCGGAGACGAGATGAAAGGTCGTCTTATTGGTCGTGAAGGCCGGAACATACGTGCCTTTGAAACCATGACCGGTATTGATCTGATTATTGATGACACGCCTGAAACGGTCATCCTCTCGGGATTTGATCCTATTCGTCGTGAAATTGCTCGTCAAACTCTCAGCAAACTTGTTCAGGATGGAAGAATACACCCCACACGCATTGAAGAAGTTTATGAACAATGTAAAAAAGACCTTGAATCCACCATCATGGATATCGGGGAACGAACCGCCATCGAGGTGGATGTTCAAAATTTGAGTCCTCAGATCATCTACTTGCTTGGCCGACTTCACTACCGCACCAGTTATGGTCAAAACGTTCTCAATCATAGTATCGAGGTCGCTCATATTGCGTCACTGATGGCTCAAGAGCTGGGCGTCAATCCTCGGCTTGCACGTCGTGCCGGATTATTACACGATCTAGGCAAAGCGATCGACTTCGAACGCGAGGGCACTCACGCTAGTTTAGGTGCGGAGTTCGCGCAAAAGAATGGCGAAAATGAAGAAGTTGTTCATGCGATATTGGCCCACCATGAAGAGCAAAAACCCCAAACGATCGAAGCGATCTTAGTCGCTTCGGCTGATGCGGTTTCAGCCTCTCGACCAGGAGCTCGACGTGAATCCGTTGAGGCCTACATCAAGCGACTGGAAAACCTTGAACATCTGGCCATCTCCTTTCAGGGCGTTGAAAAAGCGTTTGCTATCCAATCAGGGCGAGAAGTTAGAGTCATGGTCAAACCTGACATAATTAACGACAAATTGGCTTCTAAATTGGCACATGATATTGTTCGAAAGATCGAAAGTGAGCTCGAATATCCGGGTACCATTAAAGTAACCGTCATTCGTGAAACGCGCGTCCAAGATGTGGCGAAGTAAATGATAACGGTCCTCTTCGTAGGGGATGTCGTTGGCAAAATTGGGCGGGACACCCTACTTGGACAGCTTCCCGCCCTTAAAGCCACCTATAAACCTGATCTCATTATCGTCAATGGAGAAAACTCTGCTAACGGGAAAGGGATCACCAATCGGGTGGTTGAAGAATATCTCAAAGCGGGAGTTCATTGTATTACCTCAGGCAATCACGTATTCGATAACCGAGAGATACATAGCAACATGGGAGCAATTGCTGAACTTATTCGTCCCCTTAACTACGCTGCACGCGTTCCGGGAAACATGGTATATAAAACTGAGATCAAAGGAACAACCCTTGCTGTTATCAATGTGTTGGGTCAGGTATTTATGCCACCGATCAACCATCCTTTTGATGCAATAGACGCTATCCTTGAGTCTGAACTCTCAGATACAGACATCATCCTTCTTGATGTTCATGCGGAAGCGACCTCCGAAAAAAAGGCCATTGCTCTCTATTTCGCGGGACGAGTCTCCGCGGTTATTGGAACCCATACCCATGTTCAAACATCCGATGCTTGCATTCTCAACCATCATACAGCCTTTATTACCGATGTCGGAATGGTTGGGGCACGGAACAGTATTTTGGGCATGGCGTCAGACCCTGTTATTTCAAGATTTCTAACCGGAATGCCTGAGCGTTTCGCCCCCCCAGAGACCGATACTGAACGTATCTTGGATTTTTCTATCATCGAGTTTTCTCCTAAAGGTAATGCAACACACATCGAAGCGCATCATCTGATCATTTAATACTCAGATCGAAATCATTTATCTGAAACACCGAGCGTCGCTCAAATCATTTTAGCGCCTTCCCTAAAGCTCTAAAACACACACAAAACACCAGCAATGATGAGGATCTGGGTTTTATAGCTTCAAATATCAATAAAGTATTTAAAAACAATGCTTGACTTTGAGTTGATGTGCCATTAGAATACAATCCCTATAGGTTTAGTATGGAAATGACGCTAAATTGACACAAGACAATTCGAAGTTAACCCATCATGAACATGCCCTTAACCGAATTGCTGTCGCTTTAGAAGGACTTAAATACGGAACGCTACAGATCACGGTTCATAACTCAAAGGTGACGCAAATCGATAAAGTCGAGCGTACCCGCATTCTTAAAGAAAATTTCGTTGATGTTGGAGGTGATATTTTCAGTTTCTAAAAACAAGGGACAACCCTGTTTTAACAAATATTCACAATGAATCGTTGACCAGACCGCTGGAGACGCTCAAAGAAAGGTAATGAGATGAAAATACAGAGACTACTAGGGGGTCTCATCGTTACTCTAGTCGTTGGACAACAACTACTATGGGCAGACGTGGATACACCCAATACGACTATGGATGCCCCCAATACTACTACAATTGGGAAGGACTATGTTACCCAACAACAACTCGCCCAACTTAAAGACATCATTGATGCTCAAGTTTTGAAAGACGTAAATGCTAACACAGTATTTAGCCTTTCCGGATTTGGAACCCTCGGGATCAATGTTGGACAAGACACGCCTACTAGCGGAGCCTCCATAGGCCCCCTTAGCTTTACACTTGCTGGAAAACTTGCAGAGGATCCTGTAAGTGATGGTGATATTCTTTGGAAATTAGGTTTCTCCGGAACAAGCGCTCTTGCGGCGACTGATGCCTATTTCCAATGGAATATTTTAAGCAACAAGCAGTCGCTCAATCCGTTTTTCACAATATCACTGACAGGCGGACAATTTAAGATCCCTTTTGGCGGAGACAACCTTGCCGCTGAAGACAAATTGCCAACCATTAAAACCGCTCAGTATTTGGGTGCGACCGCCTTCAATATGGGACGAGACGTGGGACTAAAAGCTGAAGGGGGGTTCCAGAATGACACTGATCCTCCAACAGGATTCTTGATACCTTTGGTTGGGTACTCAGTTGCCGTCCTTAACGGAAGCGGAGCCAATGCAACGGATGCAACGAACGAGAAAGATGTTGCATTGAGATTGATCTACACGCCTGTTACCGAGTATTACGCTGCCCTTGGGGCACTAAAATTTGGGTATTCTTTCTATCAAGGTAATTCAAACTATAAAACCAAAACAAGGATCGGATATGACTTTGAATATCTAAAGAAACCCTTTTTGGTTACAGGAGAATCCGTGGGTGGTGTTGAGACAACGGGTGTACGTGAATCAGGATATGTTCTCACCTTCTTTTACACGCCTAACACTTTACCCGATTTTCAACCTCTTTTACGTGTAGATCAATACAACTCAAATATTGATCAAACAGGAAAAGGAAAAACCATTTACACGGTAGGTTTTAACTACTTTTTGTA
>CAIUCY010000066.1 GCA_903897765.1 uncultured Candidatus Marinamargulisbacteria bacterium
CAAGTACCTAAAGATGCAGATTATCTTCATATTACGTCCAATAACACCATAGAAGGAACTCGCTTTACAACACTACCGAAAACGTCTCTTCCGATCATTAGTGATATGTCTTCGATTATTCTTTCTGAAGAGATGAACATCGAGGACTATGCTTGTATTTATGCAGGTGCTCAGAAAAATATTGGGCCTGCAGGTGTAGCAATAGTGATTATTCGCAAAGATCTACTCGGCAAAGAAATGCCCATTACGCCTGTACTTTATAATTATAAAGTAACAATGGACGAAGGTTCGATGTACAACACACCGCCTACTTATTCCATCTATATGGCTGGTCTTGTCTTTAAGTGGTTGCTTCAGAAGGGTGGAGTTGCCGCCATACAAAAAACAAACGCAGCGAAAGCCGCTATTCTTTACGACTTCATTAATTCGTCATCGATGTTTTCCTGTCCCGTAGTTGAAAAAGATCGTTCACTTATGAATGTCCCCTTTGCATCTCCGAATGAAGACATAGATGCCAAATTTATTAAACAAGCAACAGCTAAAGGACTTACCAATCTGAAGGGTCATCGTTTAGTTGGTGGAATGCGTGCTAGCATTTACAATGCTATGCCAACTGCGGGTGTTCAAGCATTGGTCGATTTTATGTCAGCATTTGAAAAAGAAAACAGCTAATAATGGTCAAAAGTATCGGTATTCTTACAAGTGGTGGTGATGCTCCAGGAATGAATGCCGCTCTGAGAGCTGTCGTACGTACGGGGATATATCATCATTGCAGGATGTTTGCCATTTATCGTGGTTATGAAGGCCTCATTCACAACGAAATGAAAGAAATGACATCTTCTTCTGTAAGTGGAATATGTCGTATGGGCGGAACGATCATTCAGACTGCTCGCAGCAAACGCTTTATGGATCAAGAGGGTCGTAAAGAGGCGTATGATAATTTTAAACGTAGAGGGCTAGATGCGCTTGTTGTTGTTGGTGGAGATGGTTCTTTTCGGGGTCTTCACGCGTTTATAAACGAGTTTGGCATTAAGGGAATTGGGTTACCAGGAACCATTGATAACGATTTATATGGTACCGAATATACCATTGGTTTTGACACGGCGATGAATACAGCTCTTGATGCTATAAATAAAATTCGCGATACCGCTAATTCTCACAATCGGATATTCATAGTCGAGGTCATGGGACGTCATGCAGGTGATCTCGCCATCTATACGGCGATCGCTTCTGGCTCTGAAGAAGTATTTATTCCTGAAAAAATTGAAGATTTTTCTGCCGTCGTTGGCAGAATAGAGAAGGGGATCTCACGGGGAAAACATAGTTCGATAATTATCGTAGCTGAAGGTGATGAAAGTGGAGGCGCATTTGCTATAAAAGAAAAGTTCTCCAAAGCCAAACCCGAGTGGGATATTCGTGTTTCTATTCTAGGTCACATTCAACGTGGGGGATCACCTACAGCCACTGATAGTATTATTGCCAGTCGATTAGGTTACGAGTCTATTCTTGGTTTGTTAGACGGAAAAAGCGATGTTATGGTCGGTTATCAAAGTCTTGATCGTGTTGTTCAATTTATTCCACTTGAAGAAACATGGACAAAGAAAAAATCGATCCCTGAGGATTGGCAAAACATGGCCAAAGTTCTAGCAAGCTAGCTATGACCTCCCTAGTTCTCCTTCGTCATGGCGAGAGTGTTTGGAATCGAGAGAATCGTTTTACCGGATGGACAGATGTTGATCTGTCCGAAACAGGAAAAGTCCAAGCTCATCAAGCTGGAAAACGTCTCAAAGAAGCCGGTGTTATGCCCGAACGACTTTTTACGAGTTATTTAAAACGAGCGATCAATACGGCTTGGATCGTCCTCAATGAGTTGGACTTGTTGTGGATCCCTCAAGAAGCGACATGGATGCTTAATGAACGCCACTATGGTGCACTCCAAGGTCTTAATAAATCACACATTATCCAAGAATTCGGCCAACATCAGGTTGATCTTTGGCGTCGAAGTGTCGATGAAATGCCCCCGTTACTTGATCCAACGGATGAACGATATCCGGGACATGAGGCACGCTATGTGGTTTGGGGGCCACAAGCTTGTCCGCGCGCAGAGGACTTAAAGATGACGGCCGATCGGGTTATTCCCTTTTTCAATGAACAGATAGCACCCTGCCTCAATTCTCGTGAATCCATCCTTATTGTTGCACATGGGAATTCATTGCGTGCATTGGTTCAGGTCCTTGATCGTTTAACACCTGAACAAATGATGGATCTCGATATCCCGACAGGGGTCCCTTTAGTCTATAATTGGACACATACGGGGCCTGTTCGAAAAGGTTACTTATGAGGATCATATCATGGAATGTGAATGGACTCCGATCCGTATATAAAAAAGGATCGATTCAACCTCTTCTCGATCACGGCCTGGATATCATTTGTTTGCAAGAGACAAAATCAAGTCCGGAACAACTCCCCGATGATTTACGCGATCCTAGTCACTTTCAAGCAATATTTTCATCATCTAAGATAAAGAAAGGTTACAGTGGGGTTGTCACCTATAGTCATGTCGATGCGGGAGATATTGCCCATGGGTTTGGCATACCTGAGTTCGATGAAGAAGGACGAATTGTCAAAACGGACATTTCCTCTGATATCGCCTTGCTTAATATTTACTTTCCCAATGGGAAACAATCCCCTGAACGGCTTGATTATAAGCTGCGTTTTTACGATGCAACACTGGATTATATCGCGCAGTTAAAAAAGCAAGGCCAATCAACCATTCTTTGTGGTGACGTTAATACGGCTCATCAGCCGATAGATTTAAAGCATCCCAAAGAAAACGAAAAAACATCAGGCTTTTTATCCATTGAACGAGCGTGGATCGATCGTCTGTTAGCCAATGGTTTCATTGATGTTTTCCGACATCATCATCCTACATTAGAAAATGCTTATACGTGGTGGGACATGAAAACGGGAGCTAGGAGTCGAAATGTAGGTTGGCGAATAGATTATTTCTTTGCTTCTGATAAGATTATAAATAAAATAGTGAATTCAGCAATTCATCCTGATATAATGGGCTCGGATCATTGTCCTATTTCAATTGAATTAAATCTCTAGAGGGGGTCATGATGAGAAAGTTAGCCATTGTAATTTTTATGCTTTTCACTATTGTGTTTGCTCAAACGCAGTATTTTACAGAAAAAGAATTAGCCACATTTAATGGACAAGAAGGTAGTCCCGCGTATGTGGCTATTAGTGGCTCTGTTTATGATGTCTCAAACAAAGAAGGTTGGGATTCAGGGGCTTATATGGGCTATAACGCGGGACAGGATCTATCGATGTACATTCCATCCGTGAATGGTGAAGCCATTGTCTCAGGTTCACCTCTTATTGGTAAATTAGTCAATGCTATGAGTTCACGAATGGTTGCAAAAACTAAGAACAAAAAACTCATTATCCGACAAGGACTTGTACTGGACATATCAACGACATCAATTGATCCACCTGTTATTGGTAAGATCGTAAATTAGACGATGATCCCTGAAATTTCGCCTTCGAAAACCATCTTTTCATTAACAAAACCCTGAACCTCAAAAGAAGCGATACGAGGGCGGAACTTAATTGCTTTAGCGACCATAACATAGTCAACACCGGGTTCTACACTGCCTCGAAATTTAATTTTATCAACACTAGCAAAACCGAAGAAAACGTTGCCTTGCGTATTAAGTTTTTTGTGAAATATAACGGATGAAAGTTGGGCCGCCATCTCGATCATCAAAACCCCAGGCATTAAGGGACGCCCCGGAATATGGCCACGAGTCCAGAATTCGTTCTGATATTGGTGCTTAACACCGACTGCACATGAATCCTCTGTATTAAGGTATACGAGTTTGTCGAGTTGTTCAAACTCCTCTCTTTGAGGATTAAGTGAAAGGATCTCTTCTTTGGTGACGGCGATCTGAGAAAAATCTATCGTGCTAAGGTCAAGAATTGCTTGTGATACCATTAAAATGCCTCCATTAAGTTTAGTAAGACTATTATCCCACAGAAAAAAAAGTCAGGACAGTATGTTTATGTTAC
>CAIUCY010000067.1 GCA_903897765.1 uncultured Candidatus Marinamargulisbacteria bacterium
ATTAGAGAAGCTGCTTATGTCATCGATGGACTCCGCCATAATGAAACCGTTAACAGTAATATTCACTCAACCGACACGCATGGTTATACGGAGGCAATTTTTGGCGCCACTTACCTATTAGGTATAGCTTTTGCGCCTCGGATAAAAAACATTAAAGATAGCGTGATTTTTGGCTTTAAAGAATTTAGTGAAAACAAAGATTCGGATTATAAAGTCTTACCCGCCAAGTATATCAATGAAAAGATTGCAGAAGAAAACTGGGATGACGTTCTTCGGCTCATGGTGACGATAAAGCTTAAAAAGACAACGGCCTCTCAAATCTTTAGGCGACTTAACTCGCACACAAAACAGCACCCACTGTATGCCGCCCTAAAAGAATTTGGACGCATTATTAAGTCAATATTTATCCTAACTTATTATGATGATCTTGAACTGCGACAACGGATTGAGATGCAGCTAAATAGAGTAGAACTCTCCCATAAGCTCTCGAAGGCGGTATTCTTTGGAGAAAGCCAAGAGTTTCAGTATGAAACCAAGGAAGAGCAAGAAGTTGTAGCTGGCTGTAAGCAGCTTATTCAAAACGCACTTATCCTTTGGAATTATCTTTATCTTTCCCTGATGATATCAGGGATTAAAGAGGAGCAAAAAAGAATCGAAATAATAGAGATTATTAAAAATGGGTCTGTTATTAGCTGGGGGCATGTTAATCTCCATGGCACGTATGATTTTTCAGTAAAGTTTGCAGAAAAAAGCCGGTTCGACGTCTTTAAGGCTTTAGATTTAAAAGTTGCTTAATGGTGGCGCTTCAGGTAACGGAAGTTAAAACACGTTAAGCTATCGGAAGCTGTCGTAGCAGCCTAAATTTGCCTGCACCAATTTTTGCAGCTCTTACGCTAGGCCTATATATACTTGCCGATTTCACAGCAAACTGGGTGTATTTGGCCTGAAAGCAAATCAATAACGATTCAAAATACAAAAAACGGGTTTATTCCTTCGTTTTAATGGGTATAAAGAACATGGAATGAGCAACGCACAAAAAATTATTTCGATGAAACCGGAATATCCAAGCGGTGAGGTAATTCGCAAAAGAATGCTTTCTCATGGATATTGCAATCCACATCTTGATTTCAATGGTGTCGACCTTGAACATTATGTATTTGCCATGACCCGACTCAAAGAACAACTGCTTAGCAATGATGAAATGAATGCGTTACTGAAGAATCTAAATTTATCAACCCAATCAGATAAGGCTAAAGATTATGAGCAAGTATATCGGCATTTATCAACAACATCACCCACGACTACAGTCATTGATCTCATTAATAATCGAAGATACTCCGACCCACGATTAAATATTGATATTAACGGACAAAACAAATCGCCCCGACTCCAATCAGTAAATGAGGCTATTGCAAATAGTTTAGATGCTCTCGGTCTTGAAATCGGTCAATTTGGAAAAGGTATAAAACAAATCATTGATTGGCTGGAACCTAATGGAGAAGACCATATCACGGTCATTAGTCATCTTCATTCTGAGCCTACATTCCAGGTGACTATGCTTAAAGGCGTTAATGATCAAATATATATCGACATAAAACCCCTTCTCAATGCTCATAGTCTTGTTTCGGGCACAACCATTGCTGTTCATGCAAAAGCAGACTTACCCTTACGGTCAGATTCTGCTGGAATCCTCAGCCAGAATCGAATCATTGAGGCCGTTCATAACCGTTTTCCCTTTATTACCGATATACCCTATACCTTCTTCATGTATACCTTATACCTTTATTTTCTCTATACCTTCCTCTTCCTTCCTTTCCGTCTTCAATTCCAAGTCACCAATCCTCAATGCCGACTGCCGACTTTCCTCCTTGCCGACTTTTATCTTTTGTCTTTCCCTTTATACCTCTATACCTTATACCTTCTTCACTGATTACCTGTATTTACCGATTACCGATTACTTTTCTCATTATTGCAAAAAAATAACATAATATTTTAATTTAAGGAGACACAATATGAACTATGATTTATTAATTATTGGCGCAGGACCTGCTGGTTATGTTGCGGCTATCAGAGCAGGACAGGTGGGTTTAAAAACTGCTGTTATAGAAAAAATGTATATTGGAGGCATGTGTCTTAACTGGGGTTGCATTCCCACAAAAGCGATACTGGAAAGCGCCAAGACTTTCGAAAGCGTAAAACACGCTGCTGATTTTGGTGTTGATGGCATTGATTTACAAAATATTTCATTCAACTGGGAAAAAGCAAAATTACGTTCAAAGGGTATAACCCAAAAATTAACCGCCGGAATAAATTACCTTTTGAAAAAAAACGGCGTTGAGTTGATTACCGGCGATGCAAAGCTGGGTAAAGACAATACTATTATTCTTAATGATAAAGTAATAACGGCAACAAATATTATTATAGCTACCGGTTCTAAGCCCAAG
>CAIUCY010000068.1 GCA_903897765.1 uncultured Candidatus Marinamargulisbacteria bacterium
CAACTGAGGGAATGGCTGCTTTGATCTGATCATATAACATTTCCACCTCGAACATATTGAGTGTAGTTTGATTAAGAACGATGTATCGATCATGGCTGCGAGGGATATGACCCAAGTCCGCTACTGATTCAATAAGGGTAATGTTGTCGGGATTTTCGGCAATGACCCCAATGGCTTCTTCATGGCTTGCTTTGCCGATGTAAAGAATGTAATAGCCGAGGTCAGAGTAATAATGGACTTTATCATGAACTTTTTGAACAAGTGGACAGGTCGCATCGATAATGTCACAGTTTTTTTCTTTTAATCGTCGAAAGATATGTGGACCAACCCCATGTGCACTGATGATCACCGCTGCATTTTGAGGGATCGATTCAAGGTCGGAAGTGAAGATGACACCTCGTTCTTTGAGTTGATCAACGACAATACGATTGTGTACGATCTCGTTAAATACAATGATCGGGTTTTGATGCGATTCTGAAAGTGTTTTCTCCACTCGTTCAAGGGCTTTTTTTACACCGAAGCAATAACCTCGTGAGGTAGCGAGAAGAAGTGTTTTTTCCATCTTGCCCATATTGTAGCATTTCTGATAAAATTCGCCGTATATGAAACGTAGAAAAGGAACCCTTCGAGCCACGATCAAAACAGATAAAGGCGATATCCGTCTTAATCTATTTTTAGACAAAACCCCCCAAACAGTCGCTAATTTTGTGAATTTGGCCAATCGTGGCTATTACAATGATCTTATCTTCCATCGTGTTATCAATGATTTTATGATCCAAGGAGGATGTCCTCACGGAACAGGAACGGGTGGCCCTGGTTATCATTTTGATGATGAATGTACCCCTGATCTGAAGCATACCAAAGGTGGCATCCTTTCTATGGCAAATGCAGGGCCGGGTACAAATGGCAGTCAGTTTTTTATTACGCATACCGCCACCCCTTGGTTAGATGGTAAGCATACTGTTTTTGGTGAGGTTGTTGGCAAACCCGACATGAAAGTTGTTAATGCGATCAAACAAAGCGATCGTATCAACTCGATCAAAGCTGATCCACTTCCCCCCCTTTCTCCAGAGACGCAAGCTCAGCTAGACGCTTGGAACGATCTGCTCGACGAAACTTTCCCCAAAAAGTAAAACTCAATTCTATCCTGTATTATCCCCCTCTTTCCTAAGGAGGGGCGAGGGGAGATTTCATCGAGTTTTTCTTAATGGGCTTATAAGTTCCTCAATATACTAGGTTCGTCTTAGAACGTTATGATCTCAACTTTTTCAAGAAGGGTTTGAAGCTCATTTCGCCAGTTTTTTGTTCCTAACTGTATAGCCAACTCCTCAGTAATATGGAGAGTGTCCGTGCCAGTATGTCGCCGAAGCCCTTGGACACAAGATGGACAATTTGTTATAACTCGCTGCCCCGTTAACGTCTCAGACTTCTTATCCCGAAGCGTTCCCGATATATCCGGACGACTAATAGCCAAGGTGCCGGATTCTGAACAACAATGTGTGGTTAAATTTAGCTCATAATCGCCTATTTTCGTAAGGATCGAAACGGCTTTCCCATCTAATGAATCATGACAAGGAGCGTGATACAAAAGGTTATTGGAAGATGATGTATCAAGTGTTAGTCCTTTTTTAGCTAAAAAAGCAACTACGTCCATAACAGGTGCCTCAAAGGATTCAGTGAGATGTAAGGTCGTCAGTTGTTCTTTACATGTTCCACAGGTGACAAGACATGCATCAAAAGTGAGATAGGAGAACATGTCTCGGATTTGCGAGAACAGAATGGTGTTCCTGAGCGTCAAATGTTCACGTTTTTTAATATCAGCGTTAGCATGATGTGGATAACCACAGCAAATAAAACTTGGGGTAAGTACAACCCTAATATTTTGCTTAAGCAAAAGGAAGAGGGCTGCTTCGCCGATACTAGCATAAAGCCGTTCAGAGCCACAGCCGGGAAAATAAAGCACCGTGGCGATCGGCTCCTGCGCTGGATTAAGGACAAGCACTTGATTGGCTTTGGTTGAAGGCAATATGGTTCTAAGCGTTTGTTTTGATGGAGCGGGCATTGGTGAAGAAATAAGTTGAAAAAGATAAAACCGTTTTAACCAAGAAAATCGCGGCAAATGGCTGACAATATTAGACGCGACTCGCTGGGCCTTGCTCCCCATTTGAAGGATAGTAAATCGAAATAAACGATTAAATAGGTCAGACGTATTAGCTAAATATACGAGGGTTAGCTGCGTAAATAAGGCCGTTTTTTTATACTTCATTGTTTTTAGAATATCGCGTTCGAGAAGAGTCACAACGGCGGTATCAATTTCAACAGGACAGGGTTTTAAACATTTGTGACAAAGCGTGCAGTGGTCCGCAATATTACCCAAAAACTTGAGTAGCTCGAAACGAGTGCTGTAATGTCGTTGAACATCATAGAGAAGAGCTTCGATAATGGCCCCAATAGAAAGATTTTTATTGCGAGGATGATAAAACATCGTCCCCTTTGGATAGAACACACAGCAGGCAGCCTTACATTTTCCACATCGAACGCATTTTGAAATTTTGCTAGCGAGTTGTTCGAGTGATCCATGACGAAGGATTTGGGCTTCTAATTCGAGCAGGTTAAAAGAGGGCGTATAAAGATGTGAAAGGATCGCTTTATCGAGCAACTTTTTGGGGTTCACTAGACCTTCAGGATCGATCTGATTTTTATAGTCAGCAAAGGATACGAGTTGAGGATCAGGTATATATTGAAGTTTTGTTATACCTATTCCATGTTCTCCACTTACCACACCACCGATACGGATCGTTTCAGCCATAACACGGTCAACGAATTGTTGAGCTCGTTGCATCATTTGAAGATTATTGGAGTGAACGGGAATATTGACATGAATATTCCCATCACCGGCATGCATATGAGTAGCAATAATGATCTTAAGCGATACTTCATTGGTTACGATAGACCTAATTCGGTTGATCAACGCATCATAGTTTGACACGATACTTTCTATCTTAATAAGTGCATCGCTTAAAGTGACAAAAGTCAACGGGTTGTCACAGATCTCGGTAATGAGAGTCGCTTTGCTGGCGTTCAGTTCAAACTCGATCAAGGCAGTGGGGAGATAGGCTTTTATGGCAAGCAAAACCTGAGTGGTGGTATAGTGTTCGCTTTCCTGATTAAGCGTGTTGATAAACCGGCTAAAATTAGCAAGTTGATGGATCGGAATAACGATGTCTTCATTAAGTTTGAAGGCATTCGTATGCCCAGAAATAGCCCCCAGATTTTTACGGTCTTGCCAGAAACGTATTGCCTCGTCATCATCTTGGGCAATAAATACTTCGGTCATTTTATAACGATCTACTATCTGTTGAATTCGCTTAATGCCTGTCTCAATGTCAGACGTCTCATTTGCAGCAACATCAATTAGAAGAACGGCTTGTGGGGAGGAGCCTCGATCAGATTTGACACGATATTTGATAGCTTGAATGTATTTGTCATCAAAATGTTCGAGGGCAATAAGAACGTCATGAGCAGGGTTCTGCTTAAAGGCTTCAGTAATGTTAATAATAACGTCACTGGCTTCTTGCATATCGTGGCCAAAAAATTCTAGACAAAGTGTTTTCTGGATCTGAAAAGTGGGGTACAGAATAAATTTTGCAGAAACGATAATGCCATCAGTGCCTTCTTTTTGTAAACCGGGCAATCCATCAAGGGTTTTGTTCGTAATATCTTTCCAAAGTCCTTTCTTTCGGATATCGTCCCCTTTAAGTTGAATAACGTTGCGACGCTGTGCCCCTGAATAAATTTCGAAAGTGATCACATCTTCGCTATATATCTTGTGTTGAGTATGGTCTTTTCTGACAATTGTTAATAATTCACCGCTAGGCATGACCATTTTATACTCGATAAGATTATCGATGGCGGTTCCCCAAAGAACGGCTTTTTTCCCGCCGGCGTTTTCTGCAATATTACCCCCGATCGTACTGGCCCAAGCACTCGTAGGGTCAGTCGCAAAAATATATCCATGCTCTTTGGCATAATCCATGGCATCTTCTGTAATGACGCCAGCTTGCAGATAAAGAGCCTTTCTCTCACCTTGGCTCTCAATTCCCCAAATTTTATTGAGTCGTTCTGTGTTCAGGATCACGCAATTTTTGATCAAAGGTACAGCGCCGCCTGTTAATCCTGTGCCGGCTCCTCTAGGTATATAGGGGAGATTCGATCGTCTAAGAAGCTTTACACAGGCGACAACTTGATCTTCGGTATTAGGAAAAAGAACAACGAGCGGATTAAAAAGACGCCAATCAGTTGCATCTGTCGAGTGACTGATAATATCGATCGGTAAAAAAGAGATATTTTCAATGCCAATGACAGGGGCAAACTGGCGAATGAGCTTTCGTTGCAAAGCAGGAAAAGCACGAAGCTCTATTTTAAGATCAAGAAGAAGCTGTTCGCAGGCTGTCAATACGTCCAGAACATCTGTTTCGATGCCTGTGTTCATTTTAATGATATTCAGATCGGCGGTCATCTGTCGAAGGGTGTGTTCTCTTTTTTGTCGACTGTGAGCCAATTCGTAGAATAAATAGGCGTTACGTTGTAGCATAAAATATTCGCCCATAAAGCGCATGAGCAGCTTGGCTGAGCGTCCGGTTACCCGTTTTTCTCGCAGTCGTTCCAGTTTGTCCCAACTGTCCTTGCCAAGACAATGCTCAACGATATGTTGGTCAAACGTAGAAGTATAGTTATAAGGGATCTCTCGATAGTTCACGAGAGGTTAATATACCATAAAGAATGATATAATCGCAGGGTGTCTTCAGCTTTGATCATTTCAAACGAGCAGTCTTTATCGCTTCAAAATATTAAGCAGGTCATCGAGTTGCTTGACGAGGGGGCGACGATCCCTTTTATTGCTCGATATCGAAAAGAACGTACAGGGAATTTAGATGAAGTCCTGATCCAACAGATCAAACAACGTTTCGAAGAGCTCAAAGAAATGGCTATTCGAAAGGCAACGATATTTAAGACATTAACTGAACTCGGAAAATTAACACCCGAACTGAAAAGCCAAATTGATAACTGCAATGATCGGCTTATATTGGAAGATATCTACTTGCCTTATAAACCCCATAAAACAACCCGTTCTGATCGAGCGATCGCTCAAGGGTTGCTACCCTTAGCCAATATGATGTTATCTGGAAAATCCTTTTCTGAAAGCAAAGAGGCCCTTATTAAAAGGTTTCTAAATGACGATAAAATTAAAACGAGCAACGATGCTATTGCTGGGGCGAAAGATATTATTGCGGAGCGGATCTCTGCAGACGCAACCTATCGACAAACGATCCGTCATCTGACTCGTACCCAAGGCGTATTGGTTTCAACTGTGACCAAAGATTGGAAAGATAAACCCTCTAAATATGAAATGTATTACAACTTTAGAGGGACTCTTCATCAAGCACCTTCACATCGATTACTTGCGATACGTCGTGCAACTGCCGAGAAAGTTGTTAATTGGAAGATAGAGGTCGACTCGTCGCGATGTCTCGAATATTTAACCACTCAGATTATCCAGCATAAGCAGGCTCCTTTTGTAAAAGAACTCGTAGAGGCCATTGAGGACAGTTATAAGCGACTGATCTTTCCCTCGATTGAAAACGAATGTTTTAATCTTAAAATGATTGAGGCAGAAAAGGAATCTATCGCCGTCTTCTCGGGGAACTTGAAGAATCTATTAATGGCTCCTCCTGCGGGTGCATCCATCATTTTAGGCGTCGATCCAGGGTTTCGAACCGGTTGTAAATGTGCCGTCATTGATGAAACGGGAAGATTTTTGGAGACCGTGACGATATACCCCAATCAAAATCCCGAGAAAGCCTCCGTTGATATCATGAAGCTATTCGCTAAATATGAGATAAAATATATCGCTATTGGCAACGGAACCGCTTCAAAAGAAACAGACATTTTTATCAAATCAGTGATAACCAAACATCAACTTTCTGCTCGGTCTGTTCTTGTTAATGAATCCGGTGCATCGATATATTCAGCATCTGACATTGCACGGGAAGAATTCCCCGAACTAGATTTGACTATTCGAGGGGCTATCAGTATTGCTCGTCGCCTACAAGATCCTCTTGCTGAACTGATCAAGATCGATCCAAAATCGATAGGGGTTGGGCAATACCAACATGATGTTGACCAAGGCGATTTAAGAGATTCTCTCGATTTTGTCATAGAACAATGCGTCAACCATGTAGGTGTAGTCCTTAACACAGCCTCCTTTTCATTGCTTTCACATGTGTCAGGGATCGGTCCTACACTTGCGAAGAACATCGTAGCCTTTCGAGAACAGATCGGCGAATTTTCCAATCGGTCACAACTCAAAAAAGTTCCCAAACTCGGGGCTAAAGCCTTCGAGCAATGTGCGGGGTTTTTACGGATACGCCGAAGTACAAATCCATTAGATAATACAGCGATTCATCCCGAGTCATATCCAGTGGTCAAACAGATGGCTACGACGCTTCACGTGACACTAGAAGCCCTGATCAAGCAACCCGAATGGCTTGATAAACTCTCTCTCCCCGAATTCGTTTCAGGGTCCATTGGATTGCCCACCTTAAAGGATATTATTGTAGAAATGAAAAAACCGGGACGAGATCCCCGTGAAGAGTATAAATACGCCACATTTCGGGATGATATTAACGAGATTAAAGACCTTAAGGAGGGGATGATCCTTAATGGGATCGTGACGAATGTAACAAACTTCGGTGCCTTTGTGGATATAGGTGTTCATCAAGACGGGCTCATTCATATATCGCAACTGAGCGAAACCTTTGTCAAAGATCCTGCTAGCGTTGTCTCGGTAGGGGAGAATATTTCGGTTAAAATATTAGAAGTAGATACGATGAGAAAAAGAATAAGTTTAAAGAAAATGTAGAAAAATACTGGAGGACTAAAAAGTCCCCCAGCTTAAAGAATGTCTTAGTTGACGGAATCTTTTAATGCTTTACCAGCACTGAAAGTAACGGTGTTCTTTGCGGCGATTTTAATTGCTGCGCCTGTTTGAGGATTGCGACCTGTACGAGCTGCACGGCTTTTCTTGTTCCAAGTACCAAAACCAACAAGAGAAACATCGTTGCCAGCCTTTAAGGATGCTTCGATGCTGTCGAGGATAGAATCTAAAACAGTACCAATGTCTGTCTTTGTCAATTTAGTAGCCTCTGCAACCGCACCTATTAATTCTGCTTTATTCATAACGGGAACCTCCTAATGTTTGATAAAACTAATGATAGCAAGGATTTTGCTTAATATCTAGGGTGTTTTTGTGTGTTTGATGGTTTATTGCGACAAAACACTAAATTTAATGATTAAATAGGGCAGTGATACCGATTTCAAGAGAGATCTTTGCCCTCCATCCTCGTTCATTCATTTTGCTAACATCAAGCAATTTTTGGGGGGTACCATCCGGTTTGCTGATATCCCAATGGATATCTCCCTTGAACTGAGCAATGTCTTTTATTAGGCAAGCAAGCTCTTTGATAGAGAGATCATCCCCTACACCAATGTTGAGGTGTTGGTTCTTGATGGGATCAAGATCGTTATCTTTTTGAAAAAGAAGAAATGCACAGGCATCCGCTAGATCATCGACATGAAGAAACTCTCGTCGAGGTGTTCCGCTACCCCAAAGGGTAATGTCTTTCTCTATTCCATGGTTTCCCAAGAGATTGATGATATCATGCTTCGAAAGCTTGTCGATCTCGGTATCGGTCAAGTATGTGCTTTTCTCAGCGATACGAAACTTTTTTAAGTTTTGTTTGATCCCTGTGAAATCTTGATGCTCCAACAAGACGCCCAAGGTGAATTTTCTTATCATAGAGGGGAGCACATGTGAGTTTTCAAGGTCATAATGATCATGGGGGCCATAAAGATTAGTCGGCATGACGGATAGGAATCGAGTTCCATATTGGCGATTATAACTTTCACACATTTTAAGCCCAGCGATTTTGGCAATAGCATAGGGTTCATTAGTGGGTTCAAGTTCGCCAGTTAGGAGAAATTCTTCTTTTATTGGTTGGGGACAACGTTTCGGGTAGATACAACTGCTGCCGAGAAAAAGAAGTCGTTTGATGCCAGATAAATAGCTGTTATGGATAACATTGTTTTGGATTTGCAAATTTTCATAAATAAAATCGGCTCGATAGGTATCATTAGCTTGGATTCCTCCCACTTTAGCAGCAGCTAAAATGACCAAGTCCGGTTTTTCTTGTGAAAAAAAGTCTTTTGTGTCAGCTTGGTTGAGAAGATCAAGTTCATCACGAGTTCGACTAATAATGTTGGTAAAGCCTAACGACTGAAACTTCCGAACAATGGCACTACCCACGAGTCCTTGGTGTCCAGCAACATAGATCTTTTGGCTAGGGTCTACACTCCCCATTGATTTAATATCTCATATCCATGGTTTTTGAGAACTTGTTTTTTGCGGACGGCAAGAATATCAGAGTCGACCATTTCCTCGATCAGTTGATCGAGAGCGATCTTGGGTGTCCATCCCAAAACTGTTCTTGCTTTGGTCGAATCGCCGATAAGTAAGTCGACCTCTGTTGGCCGGAAGTATCGTTTATCGACTTCAATAACAACATCTCCTTTTTTCATGGTCACTACTTCGATTCCTGTTATCGCTTCGAATCTTTTCTTGTCGATACATTCAATGATCCCTTTTTCATGAAGGCCCTTTTCTGAGAAAGATAGCGAAACCCCAATGTGTTGAAAGGCTTTGGAAACAAAATCACGAACGGGTGTAGTAACCCCCGTAGCAATAACAAAGTCATCAGGTTTTTTTTGTTGAAGGATCAACCACATCGCTTCGACATAGTCTTTTGCATGTCCCCAGTCTCGCTTAGAATCGAGATTGCCAAGAAATAGTTTATGTTCAAGTCCGATAGCGATATTCGCGATCGCTCGGGTTATTTTTCGGGTGACAAAGGTTTCACCACGAAGTGGACTTTCATGATTAAACAAAATGCCATTACAAGCGAACATATCATAGGCTTCTCGGTAATTAACGGTTATCCAGTAAGCATACATCTTTGCGACAGCGTAAGGACTTCGGGGGTAGAAAGGGGTTGTTTCCTTTTGGGGAATTTCTTGTACTTTGCCATAGAGTTCACTGGTCGACGCTTGGTATATTCGTGTTTTTTTGGTTAAACCCAGCAAACGTATCGCTTCGAGAAGTCGAAGGGTGCCTAGTCCATCGGCATTCCCGGTATATTCGGGGGTATCAAAACTGACATGAACATGGCTCATGGCAGCTAAGTTGTAGATCTCGTCGGGTTGAACCTCTTGAATAATGCGGATCAAATTGGTGCTATCGGTCAGATCACTGTAATGAAGGTGTAGCTTGACGGCTTTTTCATGTGGGTCTTGATAAAGGTGATCGATACGCTCTGTGTTGAATAGAGAAGAACGTCGCTTTAGTCCATGAACCGTATACCCCTTACTCAGTAATAACTCCGCCAGATAGGCACCATCTTGTCCAGTGATACCGGTAATGAGGGCAACTTTGCCTGACATTATTTACCTTTAACGCGTTCTTTATATTCTAATGTGGCGGTATCTACTCGAATGACATCGTCGATATCACAAAACATAGGGACGGACACTTCGAGGCCTGTTTCGAGCGTAGCAGGTTTCATGACCTTGCCGGAGGTATCACCGCGAACACCGTTTTCGGTGTAGGTGATCTTAAGATCAATGGCATTGGGCAGTTCGACATTAAGCGGACGACCTTCATAGAACATCATATCCAGCATGTCATCTTCTTTTATAAAGTAAATGCTATTGCCCAGATCTTCTTTGTTAATATCAAATTGTTCAAAATTCTCTTGATCCATAAAACTATAAGTGTCATTCACTTTGTAAAGAAACTGTATGGGTTTTTTGTCCAAACGAACTTCATCGAGTTTGTCATCCAATTTATAGACGGTCGCCGTCGTGTTGCCCGTATCAATGTTTTTAAGTTTCATTTCAACGGTCGCTTCTTTTCTTGCAGCACGATAATAATCAGCCTTCAATACGAGCCAAAGATCACGGCCCACTTTTATAATATTTCCGGCACGAACTTCATTTGCAAACTTCATAATGATAACTCCTTTATTGCGAACTGTTTGCATATTGTACCAAACGCACAGCAATTGTGACAAATATGATAAAATACGTTTTACCATGAATATTTTTGTTACCGGATTGACTGGAGCGGTTGGATCCTATTTAGCGGATCATCTCGTTCATACTAACTTAGAGATATACGCTCTTGTATCGAAACCCGAGAAGTTAGCCCCACATGTCAAAACAGCAAAAAACATCCATCTTGTGTTAGGCACACTCGAAACGATTTCAGACCATAAAGATATTATTTATAAATGTGAAAGTATTCTTCATATAGCCACTAACTGGGTGGATCGAAATGATGATGACAACTCGGTCAATCGGAAACAAACCCTTGAAATGTTGTCCTATGTTAACCCTAAGATCGTTGAAAAGATCATTATATTTTCGACAGCATCTGTTCTTGGTCGAGGGAATCAATTGCTCCCTGAAGCCAATAAATATGGCACTGGCTACATTAAAAGCAAGTATGATCTATATGTCACACTAAAAGACCATCCTCTTCACGACAAGATCATTACAGTTTTTCCAACGATGGTTCTCTCAGGTGATAACACTCATCAATATTCCCATATTGGCGAAGGACTCAAAACAGCGAAGTCTTTTATTAAATGGGCACGTTTTATATCTCTTGAGGGGTCATTCCATTTTATTCATGCAGATGATATCGCGAAAATCACCCTATATTTACTTTCGCATGACACAGATAAGTCAGACTATGTTTTGGGCAATCCCGCAACGACGTTGGACTCCCTTGTCAATGAGACCGCAAAATATTTTGGTTACAGAGTTTATTTCAAGATCCCCATTTTTATTGGTTTTATTTTGTTTCTTGCTAAACTATTAGGGAAAAAGATTGAGCCTTATTCCCAATTCTGTATGGAATATAAACATTTTGTCTATGACGTGGTTGATGCAAAATCCTTTGGGCTAAAGTCTAATTATGACACATGGACAAAGGTACTCGCTTCCATTGAATCGCATTAAAGTAAAAGCGCACACCAACTGGTGTGATGATGTGACACTCAGAGAGCATCTTAATCGATGCTGTCCGCAGGGTGACTATATTTGGAAAGATATCGAACTCACCTTGAGCCATCGCTATGATTTTTTTGTCATCTTTAATTTTCCAAGACATCCATTCTTTGATCCCCAAAAAACGATCGTCCTAAATGCAGAAACTAAAACAACACGGGATCATATTAAAAAAAAGGCGTATACCTTGTTCGGGTTTGATCCAGGGAAAAACTATTTTTTTGTTTTTGACACGAACCAATATCATAGTGTAGATAAATGGTTCCATTCGAGGACATATGCGGATATTGCGAAGTCCGATTTTAGTAAGAATAAGACCAAATTGATGAGCGGTATCGTGTCGGGAAATAACGCATTACTCGGACATAAGCTTCGACTCAATATGGTTCGAGAGCTAAATAATTTAGAAGGCTACGATCATTTTGGCCGAGGTGATTTTTCACAGATGAAGCATTATCTGGGACCGCTAGAGAATAAAGAAGAGGGCATTATTCCTTATAAGTATCACTTTAACTGTGAAAATGATTTTGAACAGGGATATTTCACAGAGAAGTTCTTGGATGCGCTATTTTTTGAATCGCTTATTTTTTATGATGGCTGTACGAATATGAACGATTTCTTTGACCCAGAGTCCTATGTTAAGATCGATATAACGCAACCAGCAGCCTCTTTTGACATTATTCAAAAGTCGATCAAGGATAAGCTTTGGGAACAACGACTACCGGCTATTAAACGAGCGAAAGATAGGGCACTAAATGACTATAACCCGATGGAGATCATTTGGGAAATTATTCATGGTAAAATATAGATGATCGCTAGCTATATTATTACTCACCGATCAGATAAAGGACACCGAGACAGGAATTTAAGTCTTGTGCTTGATTGGCTTATGCCTCTTGGTTTTGAGGTTATTGTGGTTGAACAAGATAGCGAGCCCCATGTTCAAGAACAAGTCGAATTGAAAGGGGCCAACTATATTTTTGCCTTTAATGATGGTATCTTTAATAAATCGTGGGCAGTAAATATTGGTATTAACGCGGCAAACGAAGATCTGATTTTTTGTGGAGATAATGACATGATCCTACCTTTAGAAGCTTTGCAAAAAGCGATTGATCTATTAAAGTCAGGCATTGAAAGTGTTAAACCTTTTACGAGATTGATCGATCTGACACGCTTTCAAACATTGCTTTATTCCGTTTCCCGATTTTTCGCCAGTTTTCCCTTTCGGCGTCGTCAATTTGCGTGTTTTTGTAGTGGCATTGTTGCATTTACTCGTAAATGTCTCAAAGATATCGGGGGGTGGGATGAACGTTTTCGTGGGTGGGGAGCCGAAGATGACGCCGTGTCTGTAAAACTCAAAAAACTTGATAAAAAGACGGTTGTACTTCCCTACACCTGCCATCATTTGTATCATTCGCGGACTAAATTTGATAAAAACAAACATGAGAATTATGAAAATAATCTCAAGCTTTTAAAGGAACTTGAATCGACTGATGATTTAAAGGAACTCGCCCAACCGACTACGACACAAGGCGATATTAAAAAATATAAGAAAACATGAGGAACAAGAAATTATGGCATGGATTCTTTCTTCTTGAAAAGAAGTAAATTTTGATCCCATATTAATGTATGCGTTTTCTTAACATTAACCAGGGTTTTATTGAATTCATCCCGAAGACCTTGTCCTTGTATCTCACCATAGAATAAGGCACTGATTTTTTTACTAATTGGCAACTTCTTATACTCTTCAGGTGTAACCATGATCGGTCTTTTTAGAATCACATATTGAGCTTCACAATTTCGAATCCTGTCCCATTTTGGCCTGTATGAATAGTGCATCATCGACCATTCACAGGCTTCAATCGAGGCGATTGGTCCCACAATTTTACGAATATGACGGGTTTCACTAATGTATGGGCGGGGGTTTGTAAAATAGCGGGCTTCAAGAAAGATAAAAGCCAAAATATTGATTACGAAGAAAAATGAAAGCGTTATTACTAAAAACCTCATGAATCGTTTATTCTGCTTTAAACGCAGATACCCGAATATTGAACTTACTGCAATAACAGGGATAAGGGGGAAATTGTAGTGTGTGTAAAATGTATACTGTCCTAAGTAGGTAGAAAGCAGGTTTTGTGTGACAATACCCAGACCTAATAGTGTGTAACTTGAAAATAAGGGTAGTAAGCCGTAAGGAAGAAGCAAAATTAACAGATAAGCAAACTTGTCAGCATTAAAAAGCGACATGAAAAGCTGAATTTTGCTCGAGGCCGCATACCGATCCATAAACATATAGGAGCCATTATTGATTAGCACATAATATACTTTAAAGATCAAAAGAGTCGCGATAATCGAATAGACGGCCACGAATAGAGATGCTTTTCTTTTCCCCTTGAAAAAGAAATAGATAGAAACCGCCCCAGCTACCGAGATAAAGTTCTCTTTGCAGAGAGGGAGAAGCAGGGTTAATAATATGGCCTGTTTATCGTTGTTTTTGGATAAATAATAAATTATCCAGCTCAATAATGCCGTCATGAACAATTCTCCATGGATATCTTCAAACATAAGATGTCTAAAGAAGTAACTGCTAACCAGAAAAACGGAAAAGAAAAAGACCTCTTTTTTATTTAACTTTTCCTTTGCAATTTTAATAATTGGATAAGCGATCAGTGAGACCATTGTCGCGGTAATTAGAAACGGCCATGCCTTCGTTGCCACTATTTTATACAAATATCCGATAGGAAAAAGCCAAGGATAAAAATGTTGGCGCAAGAAATCAAAATGATCAACATCAGAGAAGAATCCTAGGCCACGAACAAAATTATAGGCTGTTCTGTCGGTGTAGTTCAGGTCAGCAAAGTTGGAGTTATAGGTAAGGTGTATGGCTACTTTATAGGCTAGGGTTAAAAAGAAGATAACAATAAGCAGCTTATTATTTTTGATAAAATGTTTCATCGCTTTAAAGAATTTATTAATCTTCGACATTATGAGATGCCTCCTTTATTGTAAATTCCTTCAACGATATATAACGGTCTATTTTTAGATTCATCATAAATTCGGCCGATATATTCTCCTATAACGCCGATCGTAATCAATTGAGCGCCACCAAGGATAAGCACAACTACGGTCAGGGAGGCCCAACCCACGATTGTTTGGTCAGTAAAAATCTTCAATCCAATAACATAAATTCCATAGAAAAACCCGAGTAATGCCAACAACATCCCTAAATGAGAGGCAATTTTGAGTGGGAATGCAGTAAAGGAGGTAATGCCATCCAGTGCGAATTTAATCATTTTAGCGAGCGGATAATTACTTGAACCAGCAAAACGCTTGTCGCGTTCATATATGATGCCTATTTGATGAAAGCCGATCCAACTGATCATTCCCCGAATATATCGATGGGACTCTTTTAAGCCCTTAAACGTATCAGCTACCCTTCGATTGATTATCCTGAAATCACCTGTGTCTTCGGGGATATTAATCGGAGACATCCGTTTTAGTAACTTGTAAAACACTTTCGCCGTTATTAATTTAAACCAACCTTCGCCTCTTCTTCGTAAACGCCTTGCATAGACGACATCAAACCCTTCAAGCGCCTTGCTATATAAGTCTTGGATAAATTCAGGAGGATCCTGTAAATCACCATCCATAATAACAATGTGATCACCGGAAGAGCAATTAATGCCTGCAGAAACAGCATACTGATGTCCAAAATTTCTGGAGAAGTTTACAAGTTTTCGGCCAATATATTCTAAGCAATAGTCTTTAAGCAAGTTAAACGATGTGTCCGTCGATCCATCATTAACAAAGATAAATTCGATTTCTTTTTCGCTTAATTTATGGGATTTGCATAAGGTCTTAGATAACGATTCAAGTCTCGCTATTAGTTCAGGAATGGTTTTTTCTTCATTATAAATAGGAATGATTATGGTAAGTTTCATTTGCTTTATCATTAGGGAAATCTGTTGACTTTGATCATTATATTTTATAGCGACCACAAGTATTAAACAATAGCACAAACAGGTTCAAGTCGACGAGTATCTTCATCGTTGTATCGTTATGCATATTTAAATATATTTAAAGAAGAGGGTACAAAATCGTTTCAAATTGAATAATTGCCGAGTCGATCAAGAAAAGTTTGTCTGCTTGAATTTTTGCTTGTTTCCCCATGTCGAGTAAGGCTCCATCCTTTTTTAATTTAGTGAATTCTTTCATGTTTTGATAATACGCTTCGATGTTATCGATAGGAGCCACAAGGCTAAAAGCGGGTTCAAGATATTCCAGGTGGGCGTTGTCTACCTTCGATATATGGGTCAAAATGGGTTTTCCACAAAGCATGGCTTCTGCAATGTTGAGTCCAAAAGTTTCTCCGTCTTTTCTAAAATGAGCAAGAGCATCAATGGCGTTATGAAAAGCCCAGACTTCGCTTTCATTTGAAGTGGGTGGTAGAAAATGGACATTGGCAATGGACTCTTGTTTAACGATCGATTCAAGACAAGGGGGAGGGGACATAATGAGATAATGCACCGTTGGGTCTTCGGCGACTAAACGTTTAAAAGCCCGAATGCCGATAGGATCAAAAATACTGTCGCTGGCTCTACCGATACGCCCAAAAACCATGTCCGATTCTTTAATATTCAATTGACGCCTGAGAGCAAGTCCTCGTTCTCTTGCTCCGATATCAGGACTTTCGGAAGGGATATACATCATATGAAGTTTCTCTTTTGGAACAAAATAATGGATTTTATTAGCTAGCATATGGGACATACAGATATTGGCCATAATATTTTGCTGATTATGGATCGCGCCAAAAACATTAATAAGGACAATCGGGATGTTCAGGATTAGATTAATAGGGAAATGGGCATACCCAGCATCAGCCGTTACCATCAAGTCAATATGATACTGACGAATGACCTCGAAGATGCTCGGTTTCGTGCCATGGACGATATAGGGATAATCTTTTTCTACAAAGTCATAATTGAAGGGGATCAGCGTAACGCCTGACTTGTCAAAATATCTCGATCGATCGTTACTTGCCCCTTTTGATTTAGGTGAGTAAAGATAGAAGATATCAAAATCCTCTATATTGAGATGCTTTGCTAAGATTTGGAGATGCTTTTCTGTTCCTCCGAAACTAAGCCCTGAAATGTGGTAAAAAAGTATCCTTTTTTTAGCGTTCTTTTTGGGCGGCTTGCTTATTTTGATGTCTGTTCCCTCAATCCTCATTTTTTTACGAGAACGCTGTCGGTTAATGTGATCGTGGAGACCCGTAAGGCGACGATACAATTGAGCGGGGACATAAAGAAGTAGATCGAGGAAGTGGTGGGTCATTTAGCGAGTATTATAAACCCCACCGGCACTTCGTGCCACCTCCCCTGTTAGGGGAGGCTTTTCCTTAATGTGAAGATCTGATGGAACGAGCGCACTCTTTCTTTGTTCCGTATCATAGTCTCCCCTAACAGGGGAGATGTCAGTTGTGCTGACAGAGGGGTTGCTGACAGATTATGTCGTTAATGACCCCACCGGCGCTACGCGCCACCTCCCCTGTTAGGGGAGGCTTTTCATGAAAATGCGAAGCTATGGTGGTACAAACATTTTCAAAATTTGTCATCACCTCAATATTTGTAAAACGCAGAACAGTTAAGCCATATATTTCTAAGACCTCTGTTCGAATGGCATCAAATTCTACGCCCTCATCGGTATAATGTTGACTCCCATCAACCTCAATAACCAATCCGCTATTAGCACAATAGAAATCAACAATATAGTGATCTATTGGTCGCTGTCGATATAATTTGGGGGCACAATATCTTAGGAAGTCAAACCAAAGCTTTCTTTCTGCTTTTGTCATATTTTTCGAAGTTCTTTGGCTCTGCTAATTAGTTTCGGATTATACGGTAACGATCGTCCATTCCAAACCAAGCCTCGTTCCATTAGCCACTTTGGATCATAGTCTCCCCTAACAGGGGAGATGTCAGCTTTGCTGACAGAGGGGTCGTCACAGATAGTCGTTGAACACTCAATAACCCCTCCGGCACTTCGTGCCACCTCCCCTGTTAGGGGAGGCTTTTCATGAAATTCTCCGCAAAATTACCCAACGATCTCAAGGCTTGCTGTATTTGCATGGCCTTTTGTTTTAAAAGGGGCAACTGTTTGAGAAGACTGACAATTTCATTAATTGAGGGTGGGGGTAGTATGTCATTCATGTGTCGCATCATGTCCAACCAAATTTGGGGACATTCATCTGAGGATCGTTCCGCCCAAGATAGGAATGCCTCGACTTTCTGATGATGGACCCTGTCCTCTTGACGATAGGCCTGCCAAAGGGTAGGAACACTACATTGTAGCGAGGTGGCGAAGGAGTCTTCTCCTCGAACCATGTTTAGGTCGCTCAGCGAAAGCAGGGTGTCGAACGCTCGTTGAGGGATACGAGGCATATCCTTTAAAACAATGAATTCAATGTCCATGTCCATTATTTTGGCTGCATCTTTCCACGTCACAAGATCAAGGTCATAGGTATAGACCACGATCCAGATAGCCTCTACATTAAGGTTTAAGTTGTACGATTTGTTAAAAGCCTTTCTATCCATAGACAACGGCATCGAAGGTAATAGTCCCAAAGTATTAGGAGTAAAGCCTGTACTAAGCATAAAACGTCGAGCCGATGTCCCTAACAAGGATTCTTTGCCATGCACTTTCTCGACCCATGGTTCGGCCGAAAGCGCTTCAATATGAAGGATGATTTTGGCTTGTTGATAGGCGATCGCTTGAAAAGGCTCAGGAATCCGGCATCCTAATGATTCAAGAATTACGGAAGAAAACACAAAGGTGTTCGGCGATAGATCGTCGAAGCAAAGGATCTCGATGAGGTCTTTTTCTTTAGGCGAAACCATCCATGAAAAAATATCACGTTTATCGGTAAGAATTCTAATATAGAGATGAGGTTGGCTTCGTTTAAGGGCTATAGCCAGACGCCATCCGACACCTGCGTCCCCTAAATGATCGATCACGCGTACTATAATATCCATACGACTTATGCTAACATACCCCCGTTCATCATGAATATTCCAAATGCATTAACACCCGCTATTATCAAACAAGTCGCTCAAAAAGAAGGCGTTTCGGTCGATACCATAAAAGCGGGCTTGAAAAGCGGGAAACAGGTTATTCTGGTTAACCCTATCCATACAAATGTAAAACCTGTAGCTGTTGGAGAGGGGCTTCGCGTTAAAATGAACGCTAACATTGGGGTTTCACCCAAGTGTAGCAGCCTCGAAGCGGAACTTGAAAAGGTCAAGCTTTGTGAAAGATACGACGTAGATTGTATTATGGATCTATCATTGGGTGATGATAGTCGACGTATTCGTCGCGAAATCGTCGCCGCTTCATCCATGCCTGTTGGAACCGTTCCTTTATATGAACTATTCTTTCGGCATGCTGATTATCCAGAGAACATGATCGGGCCTTTCCTTGAGATCTTAGAGGAAAATGGTAAAGATGGCGTTGATTTTGTTGTTATACACGCTGGACTTTTAATGCAACATCTTGAATTGGTCAAAAGCCGTCTGATCAAAGTGACCAGTCGGGGGGGATCGATGTTGATACGATGGATGGAAAAATATCAAAAAGAGAATTTTCTTTATACCCATTTCGACCAAATTCTAGAGGTCTGCAAGCGATATAACATGACCATTTCTTTAGGAGATGGGATGCGACCAGCGACCATTATCGACGAAACAGATGATGCACAGATCCAAGAGCTCAAGAATATCGGCCAATTAGTGCTTCGTTGTCGTGAGTCGGGTGTACAATCAATGGTCGAGGGTCCAGGCCATATCCCCGCGCACAAGATCGCCCTTAATGTCCAACTTCAAAAAGAGTATTGTTTTGCGGCACCGTTTTATATTTTGGGGCCATTAGTAACGGACATTGGGGCAGGGTATGATCATATTACGGCTGCTATTGGGGCGACCATAGCGGGTATGGCGGGAGCGGACTTTCTTTGCTATGTTACTCCCTCTGAACATCTTTCTTCCCCTGACTTGCAGGATGTTAAAGACGGGATCATCGCGTTTAAGATCGCGGCTCATGCGGTTGATCTCACCCGTGGTAAGGATTGGGAGCGTGATCGGAAAATGTCCGAGGCTCGGGGTAAACTGGATTGGCCCACTCAAAAAGCTACGGCACTTGATCCGGATTCGTTTGATAAATATCGAAAAAACATTCCTGCCGGACTGGACGCATGTACCATGTGTGGCGAGTTCTGTGCTTTAAAATAGTGAACGAATTTAATCTCATCGACAATATAACCCGCGATTTTCCTTTATTTCAAGCAAACATCATCAAAGGTATTGGAGATGACTGTGCTGTTTGGCGTGAAGGTGATCAACTTCGGGTTCTGACGACCGATAGCATGGTGGAAGGCGATCACTTTTTGAAGGATTGGTTTACACCGGAACAGATCGGTCACCGTTTCCTGATGAGCAATCTCAGTGATGTGGCTTCGATGGGCGCGACCCCGACTTTTTTATTTATTTCATTAGTTCTTGATAAGGCGACTGACTCTGAATGGGTACAGCGTCTCTATGATGGCATGAGACCCATCTGTCAAAAACATCAGCTTTCTTTAATGGGTGGAAATATTACGCATGGCCAAACGTTGTCTTTAACGGCGACGCTTCTTGGTGAATCATCGGATAAAGTCATCTATCGTGGGGGAGCATCTGTAGGAGATATTGTCGCGGTTACAGGGGACGTTGGGAGTGCTTGTGTTGCTCGACTATTGCTGAAAAACGGGGAACAGCCCCCCTCTGAACTTTTTGAACGGCTTGCCAGACCCATGGCTCGCGTTGAAGAAGGCACGTTTCTTAAAGACTATGTTTCAAGCATGATCGATATCAGCGATGGGGTTGCTTCTGAGGCCCGGCATCTGGCTATATCTAGCCAATGTGGGGTGACGATTAATGCCGAACGGATACCCTTACATCCCGACTCGGTCGCTTATGAAGGTTTACTTTCGGCCTCTCTCATTGAATGTGCTTTGCGCGGTGGGGAAGACTATGAATTGATGTTTACGCTATCTACTGAGAATTGGGAACAGCTTCAATCTGTATGGCCTTTCAATACACGGCTTACAGCCATTGGCTCGATGACATTAGAGCAAGAGTATACCTTGAACCGATCGGGTCAAAAGTCCATCCTTCCTCAGGGATTTGACCATTTGTCAGAAAATATTAATTTATAAATGTCTAATCTTCATCGTTTTATGCTTTATAACATGCGCTACGGAACAGGAAGAGGTTTCCGATTTCACTGGCCGTTTCCTTATAGTGGATTTTTAAAGTGGACAGGGAAAAATGTCGACAAAATCACAGCTTTCATTAAATCTGAAAATCCAGATATTGTCGGATTGGTCGAAGTAAGGGGCCACCAAGTCAAGACAATAGCTGATGAACTTGAGTATGTTCCTTTGTATAATTCAAAATATTTAAATAGCTCTGTTGCTCAAAAAATACCTATTCTTAAGACTCAAGGTAATGCCTTTCTAACACGTCCAACGGTAAAAAATACAACGCTTCACTTTTTCACCAAAGGAATGAAACGTCTAGCCATCGAATTAGAGTTAGAGACGGTCACCATTTTCCTTGTGCATCTTTCATTAAAGTTTCGAAGTCGACAATGGCAACTCACTCAGTTACATGATCTGATAAAACAGGTTCATAAACCTGTCATTGTCGCGGGTGATCTGAATATGTTTTGGGGGGAGAAAGAGATCGAATTATTCTTGTCAGCAACAGGACTCATTAGTGCAAACACCCAAAAACACTTAACCTATCCAAGTAGAAAGCCTAAACAACAGCTTGATTTTATCCTCCATAGCCCCGAAATAGACATAACAGAGTTTAAAGTTTGCAACGATGTCCTATTCTCGGATCATTTGCCGATCGTTTGTGAGTTCAGCGTTTCCGCTTAATAATTACCGTTTTACTACAGGGGTGCTTTGCTTTTGTTTAGCGACATTAACAATATGCAGTTGTTTGTTAATCGTTTCACTGAGATATTGTTTTATTAATGATTGATAGGGGACATCTAAGCTATTTGATAAATATTTTAAGCTATTAATCATCGATTCCGGCAGCCGAATTGAAATTGTTTTTACTGATCTCTTTAGATTTGGGAAAATGACTCTCTCCATTTTTGTGAGATCATAATATTCTGAAGTATCATGCTTATCCCAAAAGTCAACTTCCTCGTCTTCGGTTTTAAACTTTGGTATCTTCTTTAATTTTGGCATTATAAAAGCTCCTTTCCTTGCTATTCATATTTCTGGCTGATATGGGTCTCAACTTATTGCGTCTAACGGTAAAGATAACCACTAAATGCCTTTGATTGTCAGTCATTCCATAGGCTTTAACTCGTTCCTCCAATAGTGAATGCTTTAAATCGTTCTGAAGAAACAATGCATTAAAAAAGATCTCCTCAACCTCTAATTCTGTAACCCCATGCTTTGAATTGATCTTATGGATATTACCGATATCCCAGTCAAAACCCTCAACGCCATTTAGACTCAACAATTATATATATCTCCCATTCATAACTTGTATATATCCATTATATGCCCGATTTAATTTAAATCAAACATAGATCTTGGTCATTTCTCGGAACATTTGCCGATCGTTTGTGAGTTCAGCATTGCTAATTAATTATACTCCGCATTGATCTTTACATACTCATAGGATAGATCGGTCAGTTTCAAAGGCTAATAAAATATTATTCTACAACATTGCCTTAATCATTGCCTTAAACTTGGGATTCCTCAAACTATTTGACGATAAATTATTGATATGTATAGAATAAATTTAACTAAAAAGAAGATTATTTCCTTTGATCATGCTGAAAATACATTTCGAAGCAGTCTATGGATAGAAGATTCCCTTTCAATACCGATTGGAAATGGGCGTTACAATAAAACCCCCCTTTCGGCGATTAAAACACTTTGGCAACAATCACAATATTTACATTTTAATGAATTCGATCAGCGTCCAAAGCATCAAGATATTTTATTAGAAATTGGAACCCGCCTATTGGTTAGCCCTCATATTTGTTTCATTCAGAAAAATCTGCTAGATTCTAAGTATTGGGGGGCTCTATTTTTTACAAGGGATGGGGCTGTCATTGCTTTACAAAGCAACCTAACAGAAGACCAGGAAAAGCGGGTTATTGATTACCTAACGATTGAGTCC